>NZ_AOHN01000013.1:0-413212 GCF_000510915.2 Pseudomonas sp. FH4
CCCAAGAAATTGGATTGGTGTCCAACTTCTTGGGGGCAGTCCATTTGATTCGGTTTCGTCAGTTGCGGCACACGTCTGCAATGGCCTCGGCCAGCAGCCCCAGGCGCGTCTCATCAATCCCGGCGACGTTGGCCCGCCCGGAGTTGACCATGTACACGCTGTGTTTTTCCCGCAGCTGTTTCACCTGTTCGGCGCTGAGGCCGGTGTAGGAAAACATCCCGCGCTGCACGCCGACATGGGCAAAACGCTCGGCCAATCCATGGGGCACCAGCGCTTCTACCAACCCCGAACGCAACTGCGCGATGCGCGAGCGCATGCCTTCGACTTCTGCGCTCCAGAGCTGTTTGAGCTCGGCGTCACCCAAGATGGTGGCGACTACCGCCGCACCATGGTCCGGTGGGGTCGACCACAGGTTACGCGCGATAAACGCCAGTTGGCTGCGCACATCCAGCAGTTTCTCGGCATCGTGGGCGCAGACAATCAGCGAGCCTACGCGGTCGCTGTACAAGCCAAAGTTCTTCGAGCAAGAGCTGGTGATCAGTACTTCGGGCAGCTCATCGGCAAACAAGCGCACGGCCCACGCGTCCTGCTCCAGGCCGTCGCCAAAGCCCTGGTAGGCGAAATCGATCAGCGGCAGCAGTTGGCGCTCGCGTACGATCTGCAGCACTTGGCGCCAGTCATCCTGGGACAGGTCGAAACCGGTAGGGTTGTGGCAGCAGGCGTGCAGCAGCACCACGTCACCCTCGGGCACGGTGGCCAGGGTGGCGAGCATGGCTGGCACGTCCAGGCGGTTGTCACTGCCCACGTATGGGTAGTGGCTGACCTTGAGCCCGGCCTTGGCGAAGATGGTTTCGTGGATCGGCCACGTCGGGTTGCTCAACCACACGCCACGGCCGGGCAGGCTGTGGGCGATAAAGTCGGCGCTCAGGCGCAGGGCGCCGGTGCCGCCAGGGGTTTGCGTGGCGCCAGCGCGTTGTGCCTTGAGCAGCGCGGAGCCGGCGCCCAGCACCAGTTCACTGATCAGTCGGCCGAAAGCCGGGTCGCCATGGCCACCGATGTAAGTCTTGGTGGTTTGCTGGTCGACCAGGCGCTGTTCGGCGCGTTTCACCGCCTGCAGGATCGGGGTCAGGCCCTGGGCATCTTTATAGACACCCACGCCGAGGTCGAATTTTTGCGGGTTGGTGTCCTTGGCGTAGGACTCCATCAGCCCGAGGATCGGATCCCCAGGCACCCGGCCAATCGCGGCGAAATGCATCACTTGCGGCCCTCGGCATCCTTGGCCACTTCGTCGGTGCGTGCGGCCATGATGAAGTCGTTGCGGTGCAGGCCCTTGATGGAGTGGCTCCACCAGGTCACGGTGACTTTGCCCCATTCGGTCAGCAGGCCCGGATGGTGGCCTTCGGCCTCGGAGATCTCGCCCATGGCGTTGGTAAAGGCCAGGGCGAATTTGAAGTTCTTGAACAGGAATACTTTTTCCAGCTGCATCACGCCGTCGCGCACTTCGATGTTCCAGTCGGGGATCTGCTTGATCAACACCGGCAGTTCTTCGTCGCTGACTTGTGGGGCGTCGGCGCGGCAGGCTTCGCAATGGGCTTGGTTCAAGGTGGTCATAAAGGTGTTCCTGAAATCGAGTATGTGGAATTCGGTTGCCAGTGGCGTCACCCTAAAGCAACGCGCGGCCAGGGAACAGACTCACCTGGCCTTTAAAGTGGCAGTTCAAGCCGCCTTGGGCTTTGGGGGAAACTTCGGCGCGTGCAACCCCAGCTGCATGCCGCGCTCGACCATGCCCATGATGTCTTCCTGCGCCACTTCGAACAGGCGCTTGAGGTTGGGCAGGGCGAAATACAGCGGCTGCAGGATGTCGATGCGATACGGCGTGCGCATCGCTTCCAGCGGGTCGAAGGCTTGGTGCTCGGGCTCGTCCGACAGGCAGTACACCGTCTCCTTGGGCGAAGACAGAATGCCGCCACCGTAGATGCGCCGGCCTTGCGGCGTGTCCACCAGGCCGAACTCAATGGTCATCCAGTACAGGCGCGCCAGGTACACCCGTTGCTCCTTGGTGGCCGCGAGGCCGAGCTTGCCGTAGGTGTGGGTGAATTCGGCGAACCAGGGGTTGGTCAGCAGTGGGCAGTGGCCGAAGATCTCGTGGAAAATATCCGGTTCTTGCAGGTAATCCAGTTCTTCGCGGGTACGAATAAAGGTCGCCACCGGAAACTGCTTGTTGGCCAGCAATTCAAAGAAAGTCTGGAAGGGAATCAGCGCCGGCACCCGCGCCACTTGCCAGCCGGTGGTCTCGGCCAGCACTTTGTTGATCTCCGCCAGTTGCGGAATACGGTCATGGGGCAGGCCGAGCTTGTCGATGCCGTCCAGGTATTCCTGGCAGGCGCGACCCTCGATCACTTTCAGCTGGCGAGTGATCAGGGTGTTCCACACCGCATGTTCTTCGGGCGGGTAGTGGATAAAACCTTGCGCATCGGGCTCGCGGGCCACGTATTGCGTCTGCTTCATACGGCTCTCCTGCTAGGCATTCGTTCTTGTTATGTCCTGCTATGGGCTTATTGATACTCCGCCTGGCCATGGATTCCACCTGCCTCCAAGGGAAGGCCGTAGGAAAAATCGGCGATTTTCGTAAAGTATTCGTTACGGTTTTGCCGTTGCGCACGCTGCATTGCGATTTGTCGGTTTGAAAAGGTCGGTACCTGTCACATAATCTTGACGACTATCTGCGTCTGGCGACAAAAAGACGCAGCCCGATCAGCCCTCCTACAACAAACCGGGCCTTTACATGCGTATCAAAGTGCATTGCCAGAACCGCATCGGCATCCTGCGAGACATCCTCAACCTGCTGGTGGAGTACGGCGTCAACGTCGCCAAGGGCGAGGTCGGTGGCGAGCACGGCAATGCCATTTACCTGTATTGCCCGAATCTGGTGAACATGCAGTTCCAGGCCCTTCGCCCGCAATTCGAGGCGATTGCCGGGGTATTTGGCGTCAAGCGGGTAGGGCTGATGCCCAGCGAGCGTCGGCATATGGAACTCAACGCCTTGCTGGGTGCGTTGGAATTCCCTGTGTTGTCCATCGACATGGGCGGCTCGATTGTCGCGGCCAACCGGGCGGCGGCGCAGCTGCTCGGGGTGCGCGTGGATGAAGTGCCGGGCATTCCTTTGTCGCGCTACGCCGAGGACTTCGACCTGCCGGAACTGGTGCGCGCGAGCAAGTCGCGGATCAATGGCTTGCGGGTCAAGGTCAAGGGCGATGTATTCCTGGCCGATATCGCGCCGTTGCAATCTTCCGAGCATGACGACAGCGAAGCCATGGCTGGCGCCGTGTTGACCTTGCACCGCGCCGACCGCGTCGGCGAGCGTATCTACAATGTGCGCAAGCAGGAACTGCGCGGTTTCGACAGCATTTTCCAAAGCTCCAAAGTGATGGCGGCGGTGGTACGTGAAGCCCGGCGCATGGCGCCCCTCGATGCGCCGCTGTTAATAGAAGGTGAAACCGGCACCGGCAAGGAACTGCTGGCGCGCGCCTGTCACCTGGCCAGCCCGCGTGGGCAGTCGCCGTTGATGGCGCTCAATTGCGCAGGTTTACCGGAGTCGATGGCCGAGACCGAACTGTTCGGCTACGGCCCCGGTGCGTTTGAAGGGGCGCGTGCAGAAGGTAAGCTCGGGCTGTTGGAGCTGACGGCGGGCGGTACGTTGTTTCTCGATGGCGTGGGCGAAATGAGCGCGCGGTTGCAGGTGAAGTTGCTGCGCTTTCTGCAGGACGGCTGCTTCCGCCGTGTAGGCAGCGATGAAGAGGTTTACCTGGATGTGCGGGTGATCTGCGCGACCCAGGTGGACTTGTCGGAGCTGTGTGCCCGCGGGGAGTTTCGCCAGGACCTGTATCACCGGCTCAATGTGTTGTCGTTGCATATCCCGCCGCTGCGCGAATGCCTCGACGGTTTGCCGCCGCTGGTCGAACACTTTATCGACCAGGCCAGCCGCTTGATTGGCTGCCCATTGCCCAAGCTGGCACCGGCGGCCATGGAGCGCCTCAGTCACTACCATTGGCCGGGCAATGTGCGGCAGTTGGAGAACGTGCTGTTCCAGGCGGTTTCGCTGTGTGAGGGCGGCACGATCAAGGCCGAGCATATTCGCTTGCCGGACTATGGCGTGCGCCAACCGCTTGGCGATTTTTCCCTAGAGGGCGGCCTGGAGGAGATTGTCGGGCGGTTTGAGAAAGCGGTGCTGGAAAGCTTGTATGCCGAGCATCCCAGCAGTCGCTTGCTGGGCAAGCGTTTGGGGGTTTCCCACACCACCATCGCCAATAAACTGCGCGATTACGCAGTGCTCAAGGCCGACAAATAACCCGCTGACACAACGGGATTAAAAATGTGGGAGCGGCGGTGCGACGATTCGACTTGCTCGCTCCCACAATGGATCTGTGTCCATGCCAGGGCCGGTGCTTGCCGCAAGCGGCAGAACTCCGCCGTTTTCCGACTCTCCCCCATCCGCGCAGCAATGCGCAATACCGCCCAACCCCTTGCCCCTCCTGCCTTTCCCCGACTTTTAAAAAGTTGGTGCGCAAATTGCTAAAGACTCCTCAGTACATCGGTGGGCGGCAAACGTCCGTCAGTAAGAGGAATGAGCGTGGACAAGTACCTTTATGTGGCAATGACCGGCGCCAGCCAGAACGCACTGGCGCAGAAGGCTCATGCCAACAATCTGGCGAACATTTCCACCAACGGTTTTCAGCGTGACCTGGAACAGGCCCGCTCGATGCCGGTGTTTGGTGACAGCTTTCCGGCGCGGGCGTTTGCCCTGACCGAGCGGCCGGGCACTGATTTTTCCCCTGGCTCGATGGTCGAGACCGGTCGTGACCTGGACGTTGCCGTCGGCGGCGATGGCTGGATCGCGGTACAGACCCCCGATGGTGGCGAAGCCTACGTGCGCACCGCCAGCATGAATATCGATGCGCTCGGCGTACTGCGGGCCGGCAACGGCATGCCGATCATGGGCAATGGCGGGCCGATTTCCGTGCCGCCCGAGCAGAAGGTCGAAGTCGGCGAAGACGGCACCATCAGCATCCGCGCCATGGGCGAAGGCCCGCGGGTGATGGCTGAAGTGGACCGCATCAAGCTGGTCAAGCCGGACCTGGCCAACATGGTCAAAGGCCTGGACGGCGCGATCCACACCAAGGACGGCCAGCCAGCAGTGGCCGATGCCAGCGTCAAGGTGAATTCGGGCTTTTTGCAGTCGAGCAACGTCAATGCCGTCGAAGAAATGACCGCGGTGCTGGCCCTGTCCAAGCAGTTCGAATTGCACGTGAAAATGATGAACAGCGCCAAAGAAGACGACCAGGCCATGACCCGCGTCATGCAGATGAGCTGATTGCAGCGCCACTGAATACCAATTTCGTAACGCGGCGCCAACAAACAGGCGCACGAAGGAGAACAGCATGCTTCCGGCTCTATGGGTTGCCAAAACCGGTCTGTCCGCCCAGGACACCAACCTGACCGTCATCTCCAACAACCTGGCGAACGTTTCGACCACGGGCTTCAAACGTGATCGCGCCGAGTTCCAGGACCTGCTCTATCAGATCAAGCGCCAGCCGGGTGCGCAGTCGACCCAGGACAGCGAATTGCCGTCGGGCCTGCAAGTGGGTACCGGTGTGTCCATCGTCGGCACCCAGAAGAACTTCACCGCCGGCAACCTGCAGCAGACCGGGCAGCCGCTGGACATGGCGATCAATGGCCGTGGTTTCTTCCAGATCCTGCAACCGGATGGCACTACCTCCTACACCCGTGACGGTACTTTCCACCTGGACTCCAACGGCCAGGTCGTGACCGCCAATGGCTTTGCCCTGGAGCCGGCGATTGTCGTGCCCAACGATGCCCAGACCTTCACGGTCGGCGCCGACGGCACCGTGTCCATCACCATCGCCGGCAACCCGGCGTCGCAAGTGATCGGCAACCTGCAGACCGCTGACTTCATCAACCCGGCCGGCCTGCAAGCCACCGGCAACAACCTGTTCCTGGAAACCGCCGCCAGCGGCGCGCCGCAAGTCGGCACCCCGGGCCTCAACGGGTTTGGCACCACCCTGCAAAGCACCCTGGAAACCTCCAACGTCAGCACGGTGGAAGAGATGGTCAACATGATCACCACCCAGCGCGCCTACGAGATGAACTCCAAGGTGATTTCCACCGCCGACCAGATGCTTTCGTTCGTTACGCAGAATCTGTAATTCAGTCTATGGGGCGCTCGCAAGGCGCCTGCAACACCGTGAGGTAAGGGTCATGAGTCGCTTTGTTTCTGTTCTGGCATTGAGTGGGATTGCCGTGCTCGCGGGCTGCGTTGCCCCGACGCCAAAACCCAATGACCCGTACTACGCGCCGGTGTTGCCGCGCACGCCGCTGCCTGCTGCCGCCAACAACGGTTCGATCTACCAGGCCGGTTTTGAACAGAACCTGTACAGCGACCGCAAGGCGTTCCGGGTCGGGGACATCATCACCATCACCCTGAACGAGCGCACCACGGCGAGCAAGAACGCCAACTCCCAGGTGGCCAAGAACAGCAAGACCGGCATCGGCCTGACCTCGCTGTTTGGCGGAGGCTTGAACACCAACAACCCGCTGGGCAGCGGTGACTTGAGCCTGGACGTCGGCTACAGCGGCGACCGCGCCACCAACGGCAGCAGCAAGGCCGGGCAGGGCAACAGCCTGGTCGGTTCGATCACCGTGACCGTCGCCGATGTATTGCCTAACGGCATCATTGCCGTACGCGGCGAGAAGTGGATGACCCTCAACACCGGCGATGAGCTGGTGCGCATTGCCGGCATGGTGCGGGCAGACGATATCGCCACCGACAACACCGTGCCGTCCACGCGGATCGCCGATGCACGCATTACCTATTCGGGTACGGGTTCGTTTGCCGACGCCAGTCAGCCGGGCTGGTTCGACCGTTTCTTCCTTAGCCCGCTGTTCCCTTTCTAGGTGATCACTTTGAACCTTAAACAGCTGATGGCAGCGGTGTTGTTGCTCTCCTTGAGCGTCGCTGCCCAGGCCGAACGCCTGAAGGACATCGCCAGTATTTCCGGGGTGCGCACCAACCAGTTGATCGGTTACGGCCTGGTGGTGGGCCTCAACGGTACGGGCGACCAGACCACCCAGACCCCGTTCACCCTGCAGACCTTCAACAACATGCTCTCGCAGTTCGGGATCAAGGTGCCGCCGGGTTCGGGCAACGTGCAGTTGAAAAACGTCGCGGCGGTGTCGATCAGTGCCGACCTGCCGGCGTTCTCCAAGCCCGGGCAAGTGGTGGACATCACCGTATCGTCGATTGGCAACTCGAAAAGCCTGCGTGGCGGCACCTTGCTGATGACGCCGCTCAAAGGTATCGACGGCAACGTCTACGCCATCGCCCAGGGCAACCTGGTGGTGGGCGGGTTTGATGCTGAAGGTCGCGACGGTTCGAAGATCACCGTCAACGTGCCATCGGCCGGGCGGATTCCCGGCGGCGCCACGGTGGAACGCACCGTGCCCAGCGGGTTCAACCAGGGCAACAGCCTGACCCTGAACCTCAACCGTTCGGACTTCACCACCGCCAAGCGCGTGGTCGACAAGATCAACGACATGCTCGGCCCTGGCGTGGCCCAGGCCATCGACGGCGGCTCGATCCGCGTGACCGCGCCGCTGGACCCAAGCCAGCGTGTGGATTACCTGTCGATCCTGGAAAACCTTGAGGTCGATCCGGGCCAGGCGGTGGCCAAGGTCATCATCAACTCGCGTACCGGCACCATCGTGATCGGGCAGAACGTCAAGGTGTCGCCAGCGGCCGTGACCCACGGCAGCCTGACCGTGACCATTACCGAAGACCCGATTGTCAGCCAGCCTGGGGCGTTCTCCAACGGCGAAACCGCCGTGGTCCCACGCTCGCGGGTCAACGCCCAGCAAGAAGCCAAGCCGATGTTCAAGTTCGGCCCCGGTACCACCCTGGATGAAATCGTGCGAGCGGTGAACCAGGTGGGCGCGGCGCCCGGCGACTTGATGGCGATCCTCGAAGCCCTGAAACAGGCCGGCGCCTTGCAAGCCGACCTGATCGTGATTTGAGGCCGTAGTCATGGACATGCGCAAGAGCGGTATCGCCAGCACGGCAGACTCGGGTTCCTACTCCGACCTCAACCGGCTTAACCAGCTCAAGTTCGGCGACAAGAACAGCGAAGGCAATATGCGCAAAGTGGCGCAGGAGTTCGAGTCGCTGTTTCTCAGCGAGATGCTCAAATCCATGCGCTCGGCCACCGATGCCCTGGGCAAGGACAACCCGCTGAATACCCCAGCGGCCAAGCAGTATCAGGAAATGTACGACCAGCAACTGGCGGTCTCGCTGTCCCGCGAGGGCGGCGGTATCGGCCTGGCGGACGTGTTGCTGCGCCAGATGCAAAAGAACAAGCCAGTGGAAGGGCAGGCCTCGACGTTGCAGGGCCCGGACGCAGTTGAGAAAAAAGTCGACGTGCCGACACCAATTGCCGCCGGCACCCAGGCCGATGGCCCGCTGGGTCGCGCCAATGGCCAGCGCGCGCTGTGGGCGGCGCGGGTTGAGGTGGCGCCACGGGCCGATGATGGCACCCTGCGCAATGATATGACGCTGATGAATCAGCGGCGCATCGCGTTGCCGAGCAAGCTTACCGATCGCCTGTTGGCCGGCATCGTGCCGGGCGTCGAGGCGACGGGGGCTGCCAAGGCCGCGCCATTGCGCAACAGCGCCGCCGAAGATGGTGTGATCAACGGCGCGGCGCGCACCTTTGCCGCCCGCGATTCGCGCATGCAGATTTACGGCCGCGCCGTGGCCCAGCCACCGCTGGCACCGGCGAAAAAAGCCTTCGGTTCGCAAGATGAGTTTGTCGCCACCATGCTGCCAATGGCCAAGCAGGCGGCCGAGCGCATCGGCATCGACCCACGCTACCTGGTGGCCCAGGCCGCCCTGGAAACCGGCTGGGGCAAATCGGTGATGCGCCAGCAAGACGGCAGCAGCAGCCACAACCTGTTTGGCATCAAGGCCGGCCAAAGCTGGCAGGGGGCCCAGGCGCGCGCGATTACCAGCGAGTTTCGCAATGGCGAGATGGTCAAGGAAACGGCGCAGTTCCGTTCCTACGACTCTTACCAGGACAGCTTCCACGACCTCGTGACCTTGTTGCAAAGCAATGAAAGATATCAAGAAGTGCTGAAGTCGGCCGATAACCCGGAACAGTTTGTACGCGAGTTGCAAAAAGCCGGTTATGCAACGGATCCGGACTACGCCAGCAAGATTTCGCAGATCGCCAAAACCATGAACAGCTACCAACACTACGCTGCCGCTGGCGCATCCACTCATTTATAAGGTTTGAACCATGGGTTTGCTCAATATCGGGATGTCAGGACTCAATGCGGCTCAAGGATCGCTTTCGACCCTGAGTAACAACATTGCCAACGCCAAGACCCCTGGATACTCGCGCCAGCAGACTACGCAGACGGCCAACGGCATGTCCGGCGTCGGCGGTGTGTTCATCGGCAGCGGCACCACGCTGTCGGACGTGCGCCGGGTGTATAACCAGTTTCTTGACACCCAGTTGCAGACCACCACGTCGCTGAACTTCGACGCCAAGGCTTATCTGGACCAGATCGGTTCGGTGGACAAGCTCTTGTCCGACAAGTCCACCGGGGTCGGCGCAGCCTTGAACAGCTTCTTCGCCGCGTTGCAGACGTCTTCGGCAAACCCTAGCGATAACTCCGCGCGCCAACTGGTATTGACCATTGCCCAGACCCTGGGCAACCGCTTCAACTCGATTGCGAGCGAACTGAACAAGCAGAAAGAAGGCATCAACAGCCAACTGGAGACCATCACCGGCCAGGTCAACCAGTTGACCGCCTCGATTGCCTCCCTCAACCAGCAGATCTCCCAGGCCAAGGGCCAGGGCAACGGCGAGCCGGCGAACCTGCTGGACGCGCGCAACGAAGCCGTGCGCTCGCTCAATGAGCTGGTGGGGGTCAAGGTCACTGAGTCGGACGGCCACTTCAATGTGTCCCTGGGCACTGGCCAGACCCTGGTGGCGGACGGCGTGTCGAACAAACTGTCGGCGGTGCCGAGTAAGGATGACAAGAGCCAGTACTCGGTGGTGTTGACCACTGGCGGGCAACCGATGGACGTCAGCTCGGTGGTCAGCGGTGGCTCCATCGGCGGCTTGCTGCGTTATCGCCAGGAGGTGTTGATGCCGGCTATCAACGACCTGGGGCGTACCGCCATGGTCGTTGGTGAAGCGATCAACACCCAGCTGGGGCAGGGTCTGGACGCCAATGGGCAGTTCGGCGCCGCGCTGTTCAATGACATCAACAGCGTGTTTGCCATTGGCCAGCGCAGTGTTGGCGGCTCCAGCAACAGTGCGAACTCCGGCAACCTGAATGTCACGATCAAAGACACCAGCAAACTGAGCACCTTTGACTACAAGGTGACCTTCAGCGACGACAAGATGTACACCGTGCTGCGTTCGGACGGTAAGTCCATGGGCACCTTCGACATCACCCAGACACCGCCGGAAATCGACGGCTTTACCCTGGTCCTTGATGGTAAAGGGCCGGTGGCTGCTGGCGATACGTTCAAGGTCAGCCCGACTGCCGGTGGCGCGATGGACCTCAAGGTGGTGATGACCGACCCCAACAAACTGGCGTTTTCCGCGCCATTGCTGGCCGAGGGCAACAAGAACAACAGTGGTACCGGCGTGTTCACTCCGCCGACCCTGACCTTGCCCCTGGACATCCATGGCGGTGCCGACACCGCGCAGTTGGAAGCGGCAATCAAGAGTTCGATGCCGGTCAAGATGACCTTCGCCAAGCCCGCTGCCGATGGCACCCAGAGCTATGTGATCAATAACGCCCAGGGCCAGCCGATTGGCACCGGCACCATCGTGCCGGGCCAGGACAATAAACTGACGATCAAGGTGCCGTACGTCGACGCCAATGGCGACCCACAGACGTTCGGGGTCGACACGGTGATCCGTGGCGAACCGAAAGCCGATGACAGCTTCAGCGTGTCGTTCAACGCTGGCGGCAAACTGGATAACCGCAACGCCCTGCAATTGCTCGACCTGCAAACCCGCAAGACCGTGGGCGCGACCGATGGCAACGCCGGCGTGAGCATGAGCACCGCGTACAGCCAGTTGGTGTCGACCGTCGGCGGCAAGGCCAGCCAGGCCAACGTCGACAACAGCGCGACCGGGGCCATGCTGGCGGCCGCCACGTCCAATCGCAGCTCCGTGTCCCAGGTCAACCTGGACGAGGAGGCCGGCGACATGATCCGTTTCCAGCAGTACTACACCGCGTCGTCGCAGATCATTAAAGCTGCGCAAGAAACCTTCAGCACGCTGATCAACAGTCTTTAAGGGAGTTTGAGACGATGCGAATCTCGACCGAACAGTATTTCAATACCACGACTGCGCGTTATACCAACAACTTCTCCAACGTCACCAAGACGCAGCAGCAGATCGACTCCGGCGTGCGTATCCAGACCGCAGCAGATGATCCGGTGGGCGCGGCGCGTTTGCTGCTGCTGCAACAGCAGCAGGATATGTTGGGGCAGTACGCGGGCAATATCAGCAGCATGAAGAACTCGCTTAATAGCGAGGAAAGCGTACTTGCCAGTATCGACACCGCCCTGGCGCGCGCGGGTGAGCTGTCGCTCAAGGTGGCGGGCAAGGGCGGTGGCGGTATCAGCGATGACGACCGCAAGGCCGTTGCCGCCGAGATTGGTGAAATCGAGAAACAGGTCCTGAGCCTGCTTAACAGCAAGGATTCGTCCGGCCATTACCTGTTTTCCGGTGGCAAGAGCGATACACCGCCCTATGCGCGCAACAGCGACGGGACCTACAGCTATCAGGGGGATGAGACGCCCTTGAGCCTGAAGGTTTCCGACACCTTGTCGATGGTGGTCAATGACACCGGAAAATCGATCCTGGAAGGTACGGTCAATGCCGGTCGTACTCAGGCCACCGGTTCGGTCAACGATGGCAAGGTGCTGGTTTCGGGCGGGATCGTTACCTCGCCCTCGACCTATGACAGCAGTTTCACCGACGGTCAGCCGTACAAGCTGACCTTTATCAGCAGCACCGAATACACCGTAACGGACGGGGCGGGTAACGACATCACAGCGCAAACGCCCGGCAACGGCAAGTTCGATGCGACCAAGGAAGGCAGTGCTTCGGTCACCGTGCGCGGCGTGACGTTTGATGTCGACCAGAACCTGGGGGGGGCCAAGCCCGGCGCCGAGGCTGATGCGATCTACAAGGATCGTGAATTCACCCTGCAAAGCAAACCGGACAGCTTCAGTATCTCGCGCACGCCGAGCAACCAGTCATCGGCACAGTTGTCGGGCGGCACGGTCACCAGCCAGGCGGACTACAGCAGCACCTTCCCGAACAAAGGTGCGGTGATCAAATTTACCTCGACCACAGAGTACGAGGTGTATGCCCAGCCGATCACCGCCGATAGCAAACCGGTTTCCAACGGCACTGTGGTGCCTGGCACGCCAGCCCAGCCGGGGCCACCGCCTGTTCCCGCAACGCCAGACAGCATCACGGCCGCTGGGGTTAAGTTCGACATCACCGGCGCCCCAGGCATCGGTGACCAGTTCGCCGTGGGCTCCAATACCCACAAGACGCAAAATGCGCTGGATACCCTCAGCCAATTGCGCCAGGCCCTGGAAACCCCGTCCGACGGTGACCCGATTGCCCAGGCCAAGCTGACCGATGTGGTCAACGCAGCCATTACCAACATCAAGGCCTCCCAGGCCCAGGTCGATGGCGTGCGCGGCTCCATTGGCGCGCGGATGAACTCGCTGTCGATCCAGGAAACGGAGAACACCAGCATGGTGCTGGCCAACAAGTCGACCACTGCGGCTATTGGCGACACCGATGTGGCCACAGCCTCGATTGACCTGGCGTTCCAGAAGGCAATGCTGGAGGCCTCGCAGCTGGCCTTTGTGAAAATCTCCCAGTTGAGCCTGTTCAGCCGCATGTAAACGGCCCGGCAAGACCTGACGGCCCACCCTGGAAACAGGGTGGGCCGTTGTCGTTTCTGGCGCAGGCTTTTAAACAAAGCGCACAAAAATGAGTGACCTATGAGTCATAAAGCGCATCTTCACTGTATCGTGTGAAAAGGCCAGACCGCTTTCCAGGCGCTGGCTTCGGTAGTTTCGGCGGGTTTTTGCGGGGTTATCCCCTTTATTGTCAGCGCTCCTGAAGGGTTTTCAGGGGTGTTCTCCAGCTATTTTGTATTGGGAAGCCACAATGATTGGCATAAAAAGCATCGCCAGCTACGTGCCGGCAGAAGGGCTGGACAACTACGCCCAGGGTGCCAAATTCGCCAAGGATGAAGAGTTCATCATTGGCAAGATCGGCTCGGCATTCCTGCCGCGCAAGGATGCAGGCCAGGAAACCTCGGATTTGTGTGTCGAGGCGGTCAACGCCTTGTTTGCCAACAACCCCGAGCTCAAGCGTGAGTCGATTGACGCGCTGATCGTCGTGACCCAGAACGGCGACGAAGAAGGGCTGCCGCACACCGCAGCCATCGTCCAGGACAAACTGGGCCTGCCGACCCACGTCGCGGCCTTCGATATCTCCCTGGGTTGCTCCGGCTACGTCTACGGCATCTACGCGATGAAAGGCTTCATGGAAGCCGCCGGCCTGAAAAACGGCCTGCTGGTGACCGCCGACCCGTACTCGAAGATCGTTGACCCGGAAGACCGCAACACCACCATGCTCTTCGGCGACGCCGCCACCGCCACCTGGATGGGCGAAGACGCCCCCTGGCAGCTGGGCAAGGCCAAGTTCGGTACCGACGGCTCCGGCGCGCCGCATTTGAAGGTCAGCGACGGCGTGTTCTTCATGAACGGTCGCCAGGTCTTCAACTTCGCGTTGCTTAAAGTGCCGGCGCATTTGCACGAACTGCTCAATGAGTCGGACCTGAAGGCCGACGATATTGACGCGTTCTGCATCCACCAGGGCAGTGCGGCGATTGTCGACGCCGTGGCCCGGCGTTTTGAAGATGCGCCGGTGGAGAAATTCATCAAGGACATGGTCGAGACCGGCAACACCGTGTCGTCGAGCATTCCGCTGCTGCTGGAAAAGCACGTGATGGACGCCGAGTGGAAGCGCGTGGCCCTCAGTGGGTTTGGTGTTGGCCTGTCGTGGGGTTCGGCGATTATCTATCGGCCGTGATGCGCTGATAGGCTGCACAAAAAGCGCCCGGGATCGAAAGATCCCGGGCGTTTTTTTGTGCACATCATGGTAGGAGCGAGCTTGCTCGCGAAAAACGTTAACGATAACGCGGGCATTCAGAATGCACGCGGCGCCCTCAGGTTCTTCGCGAGCAAGCTCGCTCCTACAGGGAGGATGTCCTTAACCCGTGATTGCTGGCATTTCGCGCTTCTATAAGGTCTTGAAATACAAGGGGTGGCACAGGGCTAGTAAAAAAATTCAAAAAAATCCTCAAGCAACCTGCTTTCACGACGATAACTATTACGAAGGTTCTCTAGGCCACACCCGGCGGTTGCCAGGGCCGGAAGCCGCAGTATCCAACTCACGAGGATTTCGTCATGGCAATGTCCGTAAACACCAACATTACTTCCCTGGGCGTCCAGAAGAACCTGAACAAAGCATCCGACGCTTTGAGCCAGTCGATGAACCGTCTGTCTTCCGGCCTGAAAATCAACAGCGCCAAAGACGACGCCGCTGGCATGCAGATCGCCAACCGTCTGAACAACCAGGTCAAAGGCCTGAACGTTGCAATCTCCAACGCCAACAACGGCGTGTCGATTGCCCAGACTGCTGAAGGCGCGATGCAAGAATCCACCAACACCCTGCAGCGTCTGCGTGAACTCGCCCTGCAAGCGGCGAACGGTGATAAAAGCGACGCTGACCGTGTTTCCCTGCAACAAGAATTCACCGCTAAAGTCGGCGAGCTGAACCGTATTGCCAGCACCACCACCTTCGGTGGTCGTAACCTGCTGGACGGTTCGTTCAGCAACGTAGCGTTCCAGATCGGCGCCAACGCCAACGAAACTATCTCGTTCGGTATGACCGATGTCAGTTCTACCGCGCTGAAAGGCAACTACAGCGAAGCCACCGTTAACAGCACGGCATTGACCGGTCTGGCCGCTACTACTACTGGCTCGGTAGTTGGTGATAAAGCCACTGCAACGGGTACTGCTGCTGTCGGCACTACTGTGGCTACTGATAGCATCAAAATCAATGGTACAACGATCAATCTGGTTGCTGCCCTTCCTGCTGACAAGGGCGCTGCTGCAGTTGATGCTATCAACAAGCAGACAAGCGTCACCGGTGTTACTGCAAGTGCCGACGCCAACGGCGTTTTGACACTTAGCTCTACCAAAGCCATCACGATTGCAGCGGGTGATGTTGCAGCTGCCATCCCTGGCCCACCTCCTGTCGCCGCTAAAACCGATGGCTTGGCTAACCTCAATCTGGCTGCTGCACCTAGCATTGCCCCTACCAGCAATCTGACCGCTGACGGTTCGATCACTGTGAACGGTGCTGCGGTAACTTGGGCGAAAGGCGATGCCATGTCGACCGTTCTCACCAAGCTCACCAATGCTGCTGGCGGCGCTGCAACTGGTGCTTCCGCTACCTTCACCGATGGTCGTCTCAAGCTGACCTCGGGTAACGGTGCTGACATTAAGCTGGCTAACACTAATAGCGGTTCGCTGTCGCAACTGGGTCTGTCTGCCGGTACCACCCAAGCCAAATTGACCGACGATACCTCTATCTCTGTCAACGGCGTAGAAGTCAAGTTCAAGAAAGGCGACACCTCTGACGCAGTTGTAGCTTCGATCAACAGCGCCAGCACCGGTGTACAGGCCAGCAAAAACGCTGACGGTACTCTGAACCTGTTTGCAGACAAAGACATCACCATCAAGGACGGTAGTGCAGGTACAGGCCTGAAAGCTCTGGGCCTGACGACTGTTGCTGCTGACGGTACCAAAACCGCAGTGACTATGGAAACCAGCGTTTCCGACCTGAGCATCCTGTCTGCCGCTTCTTCCCAGCAAGCCATCCAGGCCCTGGAAGACGCCATGCAGCAGATCGACAGCCAGCGTTCGCAGCTGGGTGCGGTGCAAAACCGTTTCGCCAGCACCGTGGCCAACCTGCAGAGCATTTCGCAGAACTCCTCGGCTGCCAAAGGCCGCGTAGAAGACGCTGACTTCGCTTCCGAAGCCGCTGAACTGACCAAGCAACAAACCCTGCAACAGGCTTCCACTGCGATCCTGTCCCAGGCCAACCAACTGCCATCCGCTGTACTGAAGCTGCTTCAGTAATATCGGCTAGCGGTTAATCAACGGGGGGGTGCTAACGTGCCCTTCCGTTTTTTCAGTTTGGAGGTGATGACATGGACATGAGCATCAAGCTGAACGCGTCTTACCCGGCTGCTACCACCCAGGCTCCTGGTGCTGTGACGACACAGGCCAAACCGCCTGTCGCGCAGACCGATAGCGAGCCCGCCGAGGAACCACAGCGCGTGGCACTGGAAAAAGCTGTCACCGATATGCGTGAGTTTGTGCAGGCTTCACAGCGCAACCTGGATTTTTCCATCGATGACTCCACCGGCAAAGTGGTGGTCAAGGTGATCGCTACCGATAGCGGCGAAGTGATTCGACAAATTCCATCGGAGACTGCGTTGAAACTGGCGCAGAACCTGAGCGATGCCAGCAGCCTGTTGTTTGATACAAAGGCTTGAGTTGGCACGAAACATGTTTCTGATTGCTGCTTGGGCGTTCGTACGCCAAAAAAGCGGCAACCGCAGGACAAGGAGAGTAGCAAATGGCTAGTTCAACGATTTCCGGCCCAGGTTCGGGCTACGACACCCAAGCGATCGTCAAGGCGTTGGTGGGGGCCGAAAGGGCGCCCAAAGACGCGCAGATCACTGCCCAGCAGAAAGACGCCACCGTCAAGCTGTCGGCCGTGGGCTCTGTGAAAACGGCGCTGGAAGCCTACCAGGCGGCAATCACCAAGTTGAACAACCAGGCCGCCTTCAATGGCCTGGCGGCCACGACCTCCGAAGAAAAGAACGCCAAGGTCACCCTGGGTGATGGCGCAGCCCCCGGCAAGTACATCCTCAAGGTCGATAATCTGGCGACCTCGTCGAAGGTCTCCAGCAAAGTTATCGAAGGTGGTGCCTCGGGCAAAGCCAACGCCAGCGATGAAACCCAAACGCTGACGATTACCCAGTCGGGTAAAAGCTACGATGTATTGGTGCCGGGTGGCGCGACCTTGCAGGAGGTTCGCGAATCCATCAATACCCAGCTCTCGGCCCAGGGTATCAGCGCCAACGTACTGAGCGACTCCAACGGCGGGCGTCTGGTACTGACCTCCAATACCAGTGGTAAAGACACTGACATTACCTTGAGTGGTAATTCGGAGCTGGCGGTCGGTTATGACAAGGGTACGGCGCCGGTGAACGCCAAATACTCCATCGACGGCATTGAGATGGAGTCCACCAGCAACAAGATCACTTCCGCGATCAGCGGCGTGACCCTGGAGCTGCTGGATGGCGACCTGACCAAGAAGGTCACGCTGACTGTAGCCAGCAACACCGACACCCTGAAGACCTCGGTGCAGTCGTTCGTCACCGCCTATAACACGTTGATGACCGCCATCAACACCCAGACCAAGGTCACCGCCACCGGCGATGCCTCGACCACCACCGCTGGCGCCCTGACTGGCGATGCGTCGATGCGCCAGTTGGTCTCCAGCCTGCGTTCCGAGCTGGTCAACGGCAAGGGTGCGGGCAGCATGACCAGCCTGGCCCAGATGGGTATCACCACTGACCAGAAAACCGGTTTGCTGAGCCTGGAAGACAAGGCGTGGGACAAGGCTGTGGTCAAGGGCGCAGGGGATATCGCCAAGTTGTTCACCGGCGATACCGGTTTGATCACGCGGATGAACAAGGCGACCAGCAGCTACGTCGGCTCCTCCGGCACCTTGGCGACCCGTGCGACGGATCTCAACACCAAGCTGACCGACCTGACCACCGAGAAGGCTGATCTGGATCGGCGCATGGAAGCGCTGCAAAAATCCCTGTCGGCCAAGTACACCGCCATGGACACCATGATCGCGCAGATCAACGCCAGCAGCTCCAGTATCCTGACCACCCTCAACTCGCTGAACAATCCTAAGTCGAACTGATGGATGGTGCGCCCGCAGGCCCTGAAAAAGGGCCCGGGCACCGGGTAAGGGATTAAAGTTTTTCTCGGCACAGTCGAAAAACTGGTTAAGCAAATCTATTCGACTGTGGCCTGTAACGAGGTAGCAACATGAACCCAATGAGAGCCCTTCGCCAATACCAGAAGGTCAATTCCCACGCCCAGATCTCCGAAGCCAGCCCGCACCGTCTGGTGCAGATGCTGATGGAAGGCGGTCTCGATCGCATGGCCCAGGCCAAGGGCGCATTGAGCCGTGGCGATATTGCCCAGAAGGGCCTGATGCTGGGCAAGGCGATTGAGATCATCTCCGGTCTGCGCGATGGCCTGGAGCCGGAAAAAGCCGAGGATCCAGCGGCGGTGCAACAACTCGATGCGTTGTACGAGTACATGAGTAACCGTCTGGTTGAGGCCAATGGCGTCAACGATGCCGACATGATCGACGAAGTCGCGCGTTTGCTGATTACCGTCAAAAGTGGCTGGGATGCCATCGCGCCACAATAAGGCCGCCGGCCTTGAGGAACACAGCATGAGCCACGCACTGCAACGGATTGACGAAACCCGCGACGCCTTGATCGGCGCGCTGGCAGAACGCAATTGGGATGCTATCGGCGAATTGGACATGGGCTGCCGTGCCTGCATCGACGAGGTGCTCAGTGAAGCGCCGGTGGACGAGGGCGCGCTGCGCGAGAAGCTGGAGAGCCTGTTGGTGGTCTACCAGCAGCTGCTTGAGGTGACGACCGGCGAGCGTCAGGCGATTTTTGAAGAGATGTCGCAGATCAACCAAGCGAAAAATGCGTCAAAGGTTTACCATCTGTTCGGCTGATCTGGCTCAGTTAATCCGAACATAGCGCGTCATAAATTTGACTGTGCAGTCTTTTTTGACTTAACTAGTGCTATTTTCAGACGTCAGATGGCCGTAGCGCAGAAAATGCCTACAGCAATCTAGATTGCCCCGATTCGAGGGCATTAGAGTTTTACTAGGGAAGTTGCTATTGCATGTGGCGTGAAACCAAAATTCTGCTAATCGATGACGATAGCGTTCGCCGCCGCGACCTGGCGGTGATTTTGAATTTTCTTGGCGAAGAAAATTTGCCCTGCGGCAGCCACGATTGGCAGCAGGCGGTCAGCTCTTTGTCATCGAGCCGTGAAGTCATCTGTGTGCTGATCGGGACGGTAAACGCTCCTGGCGCAGTTCTAGGCCTGTTAAAGACACTCTCAACCTGGGATGAGTTCCTTCCCGTGTTGCTAATGGGCGATATTTCTTCCGTGGACTTGCCGGAAGACCAGCGCCGCCGAGTGCTTTCCACCCTGGAAATGCCCCCCAGCTACAGCAAATTGCTCGACTCCCTGCACCGTGCCCAGGTCTATCGCGAGATGTACGACCAGGCCCGCGAGCGTGGCCGTCACCGCGAACCCAACCTGTTCCGCAGCCTGGTCGGCACCAGCCGTGCGATCCAGCACGTGCGCCAGATGATGCAGCAAGTGGCCGATACCGACGCCAGCGTGCTGATCCTCGGCGAGTCCGGCACCGGCAAGGAAGTGGTCGCGCGTAACCTGCATTACCATTCCAAGCGCCGTGACGGACCTTTCGTGCCGGTCAACTGCGGGGCAATCCCTGCAGAGCTGCTCGAAAGCGAATTGTTCGGCCACGAGAAGGGCGCCTTTACCGGGGCGATCACCAGCCGTGCCGGGCGTTTTGAGCTGGCCAATGGCGGCACCCTGTTCCTCGACGAAATCGGCGATATGCCGCTGCCGATGCAGGTCAAGCTGCTGCGTGTGTTGCAGGAGCGTACCTTCGAGCGTGTGGGCAGCAACAAGACCCAGAGCGTCGACGTGCGCATCATCGCGGCCACGCACAAGAACCTCGAAAGCATGATCGAGGTCGGCAGCTTCCGCGAAGACCTGTACTACCGCCTCAACGTATTCCCTATCGAGATGGCTCCGCTGCGCGAGCGTGTGGAAGACATCCCGTTGCTGATGAACGAACTGATTTCGCGCATGGAACACGAAAAGCGCGGCTCGATCCGTTTCAACTCTGCCGCGATCATGTCCCTGTGCCGCCACGGCTGGCCGGGCAACGTACGCGAGCTGGCCAACCTGGTGGAGCGCATGGCGATCATGCATCCGTACGGGGTGATCGGCGTGGTCGAGTTGCCGAAGAAATTCCGCTACGTCGACGACGAAGACGAGCAATTGGTGGACAGCCTGCGCAGCGATCTGGAAGAGCGCGTGGCGATCAACGGCCACACCCCGGACTTCGGTGCCAACGCCATGTTGCCGCCCGAAGGCCTGGACTTGAAGGACTACCTCGGCAGCCTGGAACAAGGGCTGATCCAGCAGGCGCTGGACGACGCCAATGGCATCGTTGCCCGCGCCGCCGAGCGCCTGCGCATCCGCCGCACCACGCTGGTGGAGAAGATGCGCAAGTACGGCATGAGCCGTCGTGAAGGGGATGAACAGGCGGAGGATTGACGCCTGTTTTCCAAGCCGCTGATTAATCAGCGGTTTTTTTTCGGCACGGGTATTGCTACAGCACTCGCAACGTTCCGTTTAACTGACGGTCAGCCAAGCGAGAGAGCACGATGCCCCACGCCGCCCAACTTTCTTCAGTCCCCGACACCCAGGGACTTGTCCCGTCCGTAGAGCAGATCAGCCGGCAAGGGCTTGAGCAGGCGTTTTCGCTGTTCAGCCAGATGTCCAGCCAGTTGACTGACTCCTACAGCCTGCTGGAAGCCCGGGTTTCGGAGCTCAAGGGCGAGTTGGCGGTGGTCAGTGCCCAGCGCATGGAAGAGCTGGCCGAGAAAGAACGCCTGGCCAACCGTCTGCAAAACCTGCTCGACCTGCTGCCCGGTGGCGTGATCGTGATTGACGACCAGGGCCGCGTGCGCGAAGCCAACCCCGCGGCCTGCGACCTGCTGGGCCTGCCGCTGGAAGGCGAGCTGTGGCGCCATGTCATCACCCGCTGCTTTGCCCCTCGTGAAGACGACGGCCATGAAATCTCCCTCAAGGATGGGCGCCGCCTGTCCATCGCCACTCGCTCCCTGGACGCTGAGCCCGGCCAACTGGTGCTGCTCAACGACCTGACAGAAACCCGTCACCTGCAGGACCAATTGGCGCGCCATGAACGCCTGTCGTCCCTGGGGCGGATGGTCGCTTCTCTGGCCCATCAGATTCGTACGCCGTTGTCGGCCGCGTTGATCTACGCCAGTCATTTGACTGATGAGCAATTGCCGGCCGCCACCCATCAGCGTTTCGCCGGGCGCCTCAAGGAGCGCCTGCATGAGCTGGAGCACCAGGTGCGCGACATGCTGGTGTTCGCCCGGGGCGAGTTGCCGCTGACTGATCGCGTCACGCCCGCTGCCTTGATGCAGTCGTTGCAGGCCGCCGCCGCCACCCATGTCCAGGAAGCCTCGGTGCGCTGGCAGTGCGACAGCCACTGGGGCGAGTTGCTGTGCAATCGCGACACCCTGGTGGGCGCGCTGCTCAACCTGATCGAAAATGCCAGCCAGGCCAGCGGCCCGGCAGCGCGCCTCAAAGTGCACTTGTACAGCCGCGAGCAAACCCTGCGCCTGTGCATTAGCGACAGCGGTAGCGGGATTGATCCGCTGGTGTTGCAGCGCCTGGGTGAACCCTTCTTTACCACCAAAACCAACGGGACCGGCCTGGGGCTGACCGTGGTCAAGGCAGTGGCCCGTGCGCATCAGGGAGAATTGCAGTTGCGTTCCCGTGTGGGGCGCGGCACCTGTGCATTGATAACGCTGCCGCTGTTTTCAGGCGCGGCAAGCGCGGAGTAAGGATAAATGGCTATCAAGGTTTTACTGGTTGAAGACGATCGCGCCCTGCGTGAAGCACTGGCTGACACGCTGTTGTTGGCGGGCCATGACTATCGGGCGGTCGGTTCGGCCGAGGAAGCCTTGGAGGCGGTGGAGCAAGAGTCCTTCAGCCTGGTGGTCAGCGACGTCAACATGCCCGGCATGGACGGCCACCAGTTGCTCGGCCTGTTGCGTGCACGCCAGCCGCAATTGCCGGTGCTGTTGATGACCGCTCACGGCGCGGTAGAGCGCGCGGTCGATGCCATGCGCCAGGGCGCGGCAGACTATCTGGTCAAGCCATTCGAGCCCAAGGCCCTGATCGAACTGGTGGCGCGTCACGCCCTGGGGGTGATCGGTGCTGCAGACGGCGAGGGCCCGATTGCCTTCGAGCCGGCCAGTACGCAATTGCTGGAGCTGGCGGCCAAGGTCGCCCGCAGCGACTCCACGGTGCTGATCTCCGGTGAGTCCGGCACCGGCAAGGAAGTGCTGGCGCGCTACATCCACCAGCAATCCCACCGGGCCAGCCAGCCGTTTATCGCGATCAACTGTGCGGCGATCCCCGACAACATGCTTGAAGCGACCTTGTTCGGTCATGAAAAAGGCTCCTTCACCGGCGCCATCGCGGCCCAGGCCGGCAAGTTTGAACAGGCCGACGGCGGCACCATCCTGCTCGACGAAATCTCGGAAATGCCCCTGGGCCTGCAAGCCAAGTTGCTGCGCGTGTTGCAAGAACGCGAAGTGGAGCGGGTGGGTGCGCGTAAGCCGATCCAGCTGGATATCCGCGTGGTCGCCACCACCAACCGTGACCTCGCCGGCGAAGTGGCGGCAGGGCGCTTTCGTGAAGATTTGTTCTACCGGCTCTCGGTTTTCCCATTGGCCTGGCGCCCGCTGCGTGAACGCCCGGCGGATATCGTGCCGCTGGCCGAGCGCCTGTTGAACAAGCACGTCAATAAAATGAAGCACGCCCAGGCGCGCCTGTCGGCCGAGGCCAAGGCTTGCCTGATCAGCTACCCATGGCCCGGTAACGTGCGCGAGCTGGACAACGCGATCCAGCGCGCGCTGATTTTGCAGCAAGGCGGCCTGATCCAGCCCCAGGACTTCTGCCTGGCCATCGGCGTGGGCGCTGCGCCCATGCCGAGCCTGGTTCCGGCGCCGGCTGAAAGCGTTCCGGCAGAAGCAGCCGGTGGCCTGGGGGACGACCTGCGCCGCCGCGAATTCCAGATGATCATCGACACCCTGCGCGCCGAGCGCGGCCGCCGCAAAGAGGCTGCCGAGCGCCTGGGCATCAGCCCACGCACCTTGCGCTACAAGCTGGCGCAAATGCGCGATGCCGGAATGGATGTGGAAGCGTTCCTTTTCGCCAGCTGAGATACACATCAGCTGACAAGGTTTGTCGGCTTTTCTTACAAGTTGCCATGGAGCTGGCACCCTTGTTGCACCACCCGTACTAACCGCTGCGTAGTGTCAAAAAATTGCGGGTCGTCGGAGAGAGAAGTTCATGAGCCAAGGTGTTGAGTTCAATCGGTTGATGTTGGATATGCGATCCATGCAAATGGACGCCATGTCCCAGCCGAAATCCGTCGTGCAAGCGCCGGAATTGGGCCAAAGCAGCTTTGCCGATATGCTCGGCCAAGCCATCAACAAAGTCAGCGATACCCAGCAGGCATCCAGCCAGCTGTCGACCGCCTTCGAAATCGGCAAGAGTGGCGTGGACCTCACCGACGTGATGATCGCCTCGCAAAAGGCCAGCGTTTCCTTCCAGGCCCTGACCCAAGTGCGTAACAAGCTGGTTCAGGCTTATCAAGACATCATGCAGATGCCGGTTTAAGGACGAGATTTAAGTCATGGCAGAAGCAGTCGTGGATAACGTACCCGCCAAGACAGACGGCAAGCCGCCGCTGTTTGGCCTGTCGTTCCTGGAAAACCTCTCCGAAATGACCATGTTGCGTCAGGTAGGCCTGATGGTCGGCCTGGCTGCCAGCGTGGCGATTGGTTTTGCCGTGGTGTTGTGGTCCCAGCAACCCGATTACCGGCCGCTCTATGGCAGCCTGGCGGGGATGGATGCCAAGCAGGTCATGGAAACCCTGGCCGCCTCCGATATCGCCTACACCGTGGAGCCCAACTCCGGTGCCTTGCTGGTCAAGGCCGACGACGTGGCCCGTGCCCGCCTGAAGCTGGCCGGTGCAGGTGTGGCACCGACCGATGGCAACATCGGTTTTGAGATTCTCGATAAAGACCAGGGCCTGGGCACCAGCCAGTTCATGGAAGCCACCCGCTACCGTCGCGGCCTGGAAGGCGAGCTGGCACGCACCATCGCCAGCCTGAACAACGTCAAGGGCGCCCGTGTGCACCTGGCGATCCCGAAAAGCTCGGTGTTTGTGCGTGATGAGCGCAAGCCCAGCGCTTCGGTATTGGTCGAGTTGTTTGCTGGCCGCTCCCTGGAGCCGGGCCAGGTCCTGGCCATCGTCAATCTGGTGGCGACCAGTGTTCCCGAGCTGAGCAAGTCACAGATCACCGTGGTCGACCAGAAGGGCAACCTGCTCTCCGACCAGGCGGAAAACTCCGCGCTGACCATGGCCGGCAAGCAGTTCGACTACAGCCGTCGCATGGAAAGCATGCTCACCCAGCGTGTGCACAACATCCTGCAACCGGTGTTGGGCAATGACCGCTACAAGGCTGAAGTGTCCGCCGACGTGGACTTCAGCGCCGTCGAATCGACCTCCGAGCAGTTCAACCCGGACCAGCCGGCCCTGCGCAGCGAACAATCGACCAGCGAACAACGCACCGCCGCCAATGGTCCTCCGCAAGGTGTGCCCGGTGCCCTGAGCAATCAGCCGCCAGCCCCGGCCAGTGCCCCGCAAACCACCGGCGGCGCCGCCACCGCTGCTGCCGCGATCCAGCCCGGCCAGCCACTGTTGGACGCCAATGGCCAGCAGATCATGGACCCGGCCACCGGCCAACCGATGCTCGCGCCGTACCCGGCCGACAAGCGTTCGCAATCGACCAAGAACTTCGAACTGGACCGCTCCATCAGCCACACCAAGCAACAGCAAGGGCGCTTGAACCGCCTATCGGTGTCGGTGGTGGTGGATGACCAGGTCAAGATCAACGCCGCCAACGGCGAAACCACCCGTGCGCCGTGGACCGCCGATGAATTGGCGCGCTTCACCCGCCTGGTGCAGGACGCCGTGGGCTTCGATGCCAGCCGTGGCGACAGTGTCAGCGTGATCAACATGCCGTTCTCCCAGGAGCGCGGTGAGGTGATCGCCGATATTGCGTTCTACTCTCAACCCTGGTTCTGGGACATCGTCAAGCAAGTGCTGGGGGTGTTGTTCATCCTGGTGCTGGTGTTTGGCGTGCTGCGCCCTGTGCTCAACAACATCACCGGCCACGGCAAGAAGCAGTTGGCACCGTTCGGTGATGTCGAGTTGGGTGGCATGGGCGGCCTGGATGGCGAACTGGCCAACGACCGCGTCAGCCTTGGCGGCCCGCAGAGCATTCTGCTGCCAAGCCCGAGCGAAGGGTATGACGCGCAGTTGAATGCAATCAAAAGTCTGGTGGCAGAAGACCCGGGTCGTGTGGCCCAGGTCGTGAAAGAGTGGATCAACGCAGATGAGTGATAATCGAGCCTCTGTTGCCAAGCTGACCAAGGTCGACAAAGCCGCCGTGCTGTTGCTGTCCCTGGGTGAGACCGACGCGGCCCAAGTGCTGCGCCATATGGGCCCCAAGGAAGTGCAACGGGTTGGCGTGGCGATGGCGCAGATGCGCAACGTGCACCGCGAGCAGGTCGAGCAGGTGATGAGCGAGTTCGTCGAAATCGTCGGCGACCAGACCAGCCTGGGCGTCGGCTCCGACAGCTACATCCGCAAGATGCTCACCTCGGCCCTGGGCGAAGACAAGGCCAATGGCCTGATCGACCGTATCCTGCTGGGCGGCAACACCAGCGGCCTCGACAGCCTCAAGTGGATGGAGCCGCGCGCGGTGGCGGACGTGATCCGTTACGAGCACCCGCAGATCCAGGCGATTGTCGTGGCTTATCTGGACCCGGACCAGGCCGGCGAAGTGCTTGGCCATTTCGACCACAAGGTGCGCCTGGACATCATCCTGCGCGTCTCGTCGTTGAACACCGTGCAGCCAGCGGCCTTGAAAGAGTTGAACACGATCCTGGAGAAGCAGTTCTCCGGCAACTCCAACGCAGCACGCACCACCCTGGGCGGTATCAAGCGTGCGGCCGATATCATGAACTTCCTCGACAGCTCGGTCGAAGGCCAGTTGATGGACTCGATCCGCGAAATCGACGATACCTTGTCGGTGCAGATCGAAGACCTGATGTTCGTGTTCAACAACCTGTCCGATGTCGACGACCGGGGCATCCAGGCGTTGCTGCGCGAAGTCTCCTCCGATGTGCTGGTGCTGGCCCTCAAGGGCTCGGACGAGGGCGTCAAGGAAAAGATCTTCAAGAACATGTCCAAGCGCGCCTCCGAACTGTTGCGCGACGACCTCGAAGCCAAGGGCCCGGTGCGCGTCAGCGACGTGGAAACCGCACAGAAAGAAATCCTCACCATTGCCCGCCGTATGGCCGAAGCCGGAGAAATCGTTCTCGGCGGGAAGGGCGGCGAAGAAATGATCTAAGGCGCCGCGCATGTCGAACAAAGATGAGACGCCCAGCGATCTGATTCGCGCCCGGGACGTCGGCGGGTTCGACGTCTGGTCGCTGCCCAGCTTCGACCCGCACCGGCCCGAACCCGAGCCGGAACCCGTGGTAGAAACCCCGGTGGAAATGGAAGAAGTGCCGCTGGAGGAAGTCCAGCCACTGACCCTCGAAGAGCTCGAAAGCATCCGCCAGGAGGCTTACAACGAAGGCTTTGCCACGGGCGAGAAAGAGGGGTTCCACAGCACCACCCTCAAGGTTCGCCAGGAAGCTGACGCGGCCCTTGTTGTGAAGCTGGCCAGCCTCGAACGGCTGATGGGCAACCTGTTTGCGCCGATCGCCGAGCAGGACTCGCAGTTGGAAAAGGCCATGGTGGATCTGGTGCAGCACATCACCCGCCAGGTCATCCAACGTGAACTGGTGCTGGACTCCAGCCAGATCGAAAGCGTCATGCGCGAAGCCCTCAAGCTGTTGCCCCTGGGCGTCGGCAATGTGCGGTTGTACATCAACCCGCAGGATTTCGAGCAGGTCAAAGCCCTGCGCGAGCGCCACGAGGAAACCTGGCGCATCGTCGAGGATGCCGCGTTGCAGCCCGGTGGTTGCCGGGTCGAGACCGAGCACAGCCGCATCGATGCCACCGTCGAAACCCGCATCACGCAGATCATGGCCAAGTTGTTCGACCAGCTCCATGAACAGGCGCTGCACCCGGCGGCGCCGGACCTGAATATTGACCTGGACGCGCCGGATGCGCCTTGACCGCACCAGCTTTGCCAAGCGCCTGGGGGGTTATATCGAAGCCACCGAGT
This sequence comes from Pseudomonas sp. FH4, assembly GCF_000510915.2. Taxonomy (NCBI): domain Bacteria; kingdom Pseudomonadati; phylum Pseudomonadota; class Gammaproteobacteria; order Pseudomonadales; family Pseudomonadaceae; genus Pseudomonas; species Pseudomonas sp. FH4. The sequence goes on from NZ_AOHN01000013.1 coordinate 27,493, forward strand.
TGCCCGGCCAGCCGATCCTTGAGGGTCGCCTGCTGCGCATGGTCGGCCTGACCCTGGAAGCCGAAGGCCTGCGCGCGGCCATGGGCAGCCGCTGCCTGGTGATCAACGACGACAGCTACCACCCGGTGCAGGTGGAAGCCGAAGTCATGGGCTTTTCCGGCAGCAAGATCTTCCTGATGCCCGTGGGCAGCCTCGCCGGTATTGCGCCGGGCGCACGCGTGGTGCCGCTGGCTGACACCGGGCGCCTGCCGATGGGCATGAGCATGCTCGGCCGCGTGCTGGATGGCGCCGGCCGTGCGCTGGACGGCAAGGGCGGGATGAAGGCCGAAGACTGGGTGCCGATGGACGGCCCGACCATCAACCCGCTCAAGCGCAACCCGATCAGCCAGCCGCTGGACGTGGGTATTCGTTGCATCAACGGTTTATTGACGGTCGGTCGCGGCCAGCGCCTGGGCTTGTTCGCCGGTACCGGCGTGGGCAAGAGTGTGCTGCTGGGCATGATGACGCGCTTTACCGAGGCCGACATCATCGTGGTCGGCCTGATCGGTGAGCGGGGCCGTGAGGTGAAGGAATTCATCGAGCACATCCTGGGTGAAGAAGGCCTCAAGCGTTCCGTGGTGGTGGCGTCGCCGGCGGACGATGCGCCATTGATGCGCCTGCGTGCCGCCATGTACTGCACGCGGATTGCCGAATATTTCCGCGACAAGGGCAAGAATGTCCTGTTGCTGATGGACTCCCTCACGCGTTTCGCCCAGGCCCAGCGGGAAATCGCCCTGGCCATTGGCGAGCCGCCCGCGACCAAAGGCTATCCGCCATCGGTCTTCGCCAAGCTGCCCAAGCTGGTGGAGCGCGCCGGCAATGCCGAGGCCGGTGGTGGCTCGATCACCGCGTTCTACACCGTGCTGTCCGAAGGCGATGACCAGCAGGACCCGATTGCCGACTCGGCGCGGGGCGTGCTTGACGGGCACATCGTGCTGTCCCGGCGCCTGGCCGAGGAAGGGCATTACCCAGCCATCGATATCGAAGCGTCCATCAGCCGGGTCATGCCGTCGGTGGTCAGCGCCGAGCACATGGTCCGCGCCCAACAGTTCAAGCAGTTGTGGTCGCGTTACCAGCAGAGCCGTGACCTGATCAGCGTCGGCGCCTATGTCGCCGGTGGCGACCGCGAGACCGACCTGGCGATTGCCCTGCAACCGCAACTGGTGACCTACCTGCGCCAGGGGCTGAACGACAACATCAGCATGGCCGAAAGCGAAGCGCACCTGGCGTCGGTGTTCGCACCAGCGCCTGGCGGTTAACCCCTGATGGCCAGCAGTCGCGCCGCGCGTCTTGCTCCGGTGGTGGAGATGGCCGAAAGCGCTGAACGCACCGCCGCCCAGCGCCTGGGGCATTTCCAGGGCCAGGTGCGCCTGGCCGAGAGCAAACTGGGCGACCTGGAGCGCTTTCGCGGCGAATACCAGCAGCAGTGGATCGATCGCGGCAGCAAGGGCGTTTCCGGGCAGTGGCTGATGAACTACCAGCACTTTCTCAACCAACTGGAAAGCGCCGTCGGCCAGCAGCGCCAGAGCCTGGCCTGGCACCAGAACAACCTCGACAAGGCCCGCGAAGGCTGGCAACAGGCCTACGCCCGGGTCGAAGGCCTGCGCAAGCTGGTGCAGCGTTACATCGACGAAGCGCGCGCTCTGGAAGACAAGCGCGAACAGAAGCTGCTCGATGAACTGTCCCAGCGCCTGCCGCGCCAGGATCAATACTAACTACCCGCGCCCGCCCCTGTAGGAGCGAGCTTGCTCGCGAAAAACTGGCGGGCACAGCGGGGCGTCAAGTTTCCCGCGTCATCGTTGACGACCTTCGCGAGCAAGCTCGCTCCTACAGGGGCGGGCGTGAGCAGTTCCGCCAAGGCAAGGTTGCCCACTCTGTGATCACCTGCTACACCTTGTTGCACATGCCCACGACAAGGAAGCAGTCGTATGTCGGTTGAATCAGAAGTATCCCTGGATGGGACGAAGTTGACGATCGCAGTCAAAGGCCGGTTCGATTTCGGCAGTCACCAGGCTTTTCGCGATTCCTACGAGCGGTTCTATAAGGTCCCTGATATCTATGTGGTGGACTTGAAGGAGGCCACCTACCTCGACAGCTCGGCCCTGGGCATGCTGTTGTTGCTGCGTGATCATGCCGGAAGCGATGACGCTGATGTGCGGGTGATCAACAGCAGCTCCGATGTGCGCAAGATCCTCGCCATCTCCAATTTCGACAAGTTGTTTGATATCTCTTGAGCCTGCTGACGGTCCTGATCGCCGAAGACAGCGCTGCCGATCTGTTGTTGCTATCGACCATTGTGCGGCGCCAGGGCCATCGGGTGCTCACCGCGACTAACGGTCAGCAAGCGCTGGAGGTATTCACTCGCGAACGCCCGCAGTTGGTATTGATGGATGCCTTGATGCCGGTGATGGACGGCTTTGAAGCCGCCCGGCAGATCAAGCAACTGGCGGGCGAGACGCTGGTGCCGATCATCTTCCTGACGTCCCTGAGTGGCAGCCAGGCCCTGGCCCGTTGCCTGGATGCCGGTGGCGATGACTTCCTGGCCAAGCCCTACAGCCCGATCATCCTCGCGGCGAAGATCAACGCCATGGACCGCCTGCGCCGGCTGCAGGCCACGGTGTTGCAGCAGCGCGACCAGATCGCCCGCCATCATGAGTACCTGCTGCATGAACAGCGGGTGGCCAAGGCGGTGTTCGATAAGGTCGCCCATTCCGGCTGCCTGAACGCCGCGCGCAATATCCGTTACCTGCAATCGCCTTATGCGCTGTTCAACGGCGACTTGCTGTTGGCGGCCTACACGCCGTCGGGCGACATGCATGTGCTGCTCGGTGACTTCACCGGCCATGGCTTGCCAGCGGCCGTTGGCGCAATGCCGCTGGCCGAGGTGTTCTACGGCATGACCGCCAAGGGTTACGGCCTGGCGCAGACCCTGCGGGAGATGAACGCCAAGCTCAAGCGCATCCTGCCGGTGGACATGTTCTGTTGTGCGACGCTGTTGTGTCTCAGCGCCCAGCGTCGGGTGGTGGAGGTGTGGAATGGCGGGATGCCCGACGGCTACGTCCATGAAGTGGCCACGGGCAGGCGCACGCCGCTGGTGTCGCGGCATCTGCCCTTGGGTGTGCTGGCGCCCGAGGTTTTTGACGACTGCACGCAAGTCTGGCCGATGGCCCTGGGCGATCGGGTGTTCCTGTTGTCCGATGGGGTGATTGATACGGCGGATGCCAATGAGCAATTGTTTGGCGTGGAGCGTTTGCTACAAGTGTTCGCCGCCAACCGTGAGCCTGAGCGCCTGTTTGAGGACATCGAACAAGCCCTTGCCGGCTTTCGCGGCGAGGTGCGTGATGATGTCAGCCTGGTGGAAATCAGCCTGCTGCCTGAGCAGGCTCTGCATGCGTCGGCTATTCAGTACACCGACAGCGGCCAATCCTGCCCGCTGGACTGGTCGGTGAGTTTCGAGTTTCGTGCCGAGACACTCAAGCGTTACAACCCGTTACCGTATTTGCTGCAATTGCTCCTGGAAATCCACGGCCTGCGCGGCCAGAGTGGGGCGTTGTACAGCGTGATGGCCGAGCTGTATTCCAACGCCCTGGAGCATGGGGTGCTGGGCCTGGATTCACGGCTCAAGCGCGATGTGCAGGGTTTTGCCGACTATTATCGCCAGCGCAATGAGCGCCTGGCCCTGTTGAGTAACGGCTATATCCGTGTGCATATCGATGTCTTGCCGACAGGTGCAGGCGGTTGCCTGAGCCTGCGGATCGAAGACAGTGGCGCGGGTTTTGATGTGGAAACAGTCCTGGCGCGGCCGCTGGATATCGACCGTCTGTCCGGGCGCGGGCTGAACCTGGTCCGGCAACTGAGCAGCCATGTACGCTGGTCCGATGGCGGGCGCAGTGTGTGCGTGGAGTTTTGCTGGGAGGCTCTGGCATAATCCGCCGATTCTTGATCAAGGAGCGAACAAGTGACGCAGATACATATGGACCCTGAAGTGTTGATGGGTTTGCAGGAAGTCATGGAAGGCGAATACCCCCATTTGCTCGACACCTTCCTCGATGACTCGCAAAAGCGCGTCGAAGCGCTGCGCCAGGCGCGAGATGATGCCAAGGCGCTTGGGCAGATTGCCCATAGTTTCAAAGGCAGCAGCGGCAACCTGGGGGCCGTGCGTCTGGCGCGGTTGTGCCAGCGCCTGGAGGCCGAGTCGGCCAAGGCGCAGGTCGCCGACCTGGGCAAGCTGGTGGACCAGATCGATCATGAGTTCGCCCTGGTCAAGCCGATGTATGAGTCGGAGCGCCAGCGCTTCTAGGGTTCAATGGGCCGGTTGGCAAAGCTGGCCCGACTTTTGCTCTATCTCTCTTGACTGCGCCCTCGACCCTGCGCAGCGGAGACCAGACCTATGCCTCTCGCCCCTAACTCGCTCCTGCAGGCCGCCCCCGCGGTCAAGCCTCAGGCTTCCTCCGTCAATGCCCAGGCAGTGGCCGTGGACGCGCGGGCCAAAGCGCCAGGCTTTGCCCAGGTGTTCGCCAAGGAGTCCAGCGTTGCGCCTGCCAAGGCCACCGATATGGCGCCCAAGCCAAGCCGTGACAAGCCGGCGGATGTGAGTGCCAAGAAAGAGGTGGGCAACGACAAGCCTGCCGCTGGCACCCCAGCGGTTGCCGATAGCGGCAAGACCTTGCCTGCCAGCCCGCAGGTCAAGGACGACAAGACGGCCAGCCGCGATGACGAGACAAGCACCGGCAAGGATCCGGCATTGGCTGTACAGCCGGTGGCCGATCCGGTGGTTGACCCGGCGCTGATCGCGGCGGTCACGCCGGCTCCGGTTGCTGTCCCGGCCGCCGTGGTGGATGACGCCGTGGCGCCGTTGCTCGTGACCACCGCGCCGGTCACCGAAGAGGTTGCGCCAACCTTCGACCCCGAGGCCGATCCATTGGATGCATTGCCGGCCGTGCGCCTGGCGATGGAGCAGGGCGGGCATGTCTCCGCCAGCAGCCAGGCAGCGCAAAAAGCCGCGCCGACCCAGGCTGAGCCTACCGCCGCGCAGAACTTCACTAACGGCCTGGCGGCGATGGTCGATCAGCAAGCGGCCAAGGACAGTACCGACCAGGGTGGCGAGAAGGCTTTCAGCGGCCTGATCGAAGAGGGCCTCAAGGATTTGAAGGGCGCGAGCAGCGACACCCGCGTCGATGACTTTGCCAATCGCCTGGCCGCCCTGACCCAGGCCGCCACGCCCAAGACCGCCAACGCCTTGCCGCTCAATAACCAGCCGCTGGCCATGCATCAGAGTGGCTGGACCGAGGAAGTGGTGAACCGGGTCATGTACCTGTCCAGCATCAACCTCAAGTCCGCCGATATCCAATTACAGCCTGCCGAGTTGGGCCGCCTGGATATCCGCGTGAACATGACCGCTGACCAGCAGGCCCAGGTCAACTTCATGAGCGGCCACGCCGCCGTGCGCGAGGCCCTGGAAAGCCAGTCCGGGCGCCTGCGGGAAATGTTCGCCCAGCAGGGCATGGGCCAGGTTGACGTGAATGTCTCCGACCAGTCCCGTGGCTGGCAGGGCCAGGGTCAGGAGCAACAGCAGAACCAGGCGCGGGGAGTCAGTGGCAGTGGTGGGCACAACGATGGGCATGACACCGGCCTTGCCGGCGAAGCCACCGAAGTGGCGGCGCCGATAGCCCAATCCGTCATCGGCTCCAGCGCCGTGGACTACTACGCCTGAAACCTGACCTCTGTGGGAGCTGGCTTGCCTGCGATAGCGGTGGGTCAGCAATATAGCTCGTGCCTGACACACCGCTATCGCAGGCAAGCCAGCTCCCACACTGGTTTTGTAGCGTTGCTGAAATCCGTGACAACTCTGGCATAACACTTGCTCTTGCCTTCCCGTGGATCTATGAAACCCCGAATAGTGACGGATTATTGGCATGGCGAAGAGTGACGACGCAGCAACAGCACCTGCAGGCAAGAGCAAGCTCAAGATGATCCTGTTGATCGTCGTGGCCTTGTTATTGGCCATCGGCGTGTCGGTGGGCGCTACCTGGTACTTCATGCACAGCGCCCAGAGCAAGCCTGCACCTGCGGCCGAGACCGCGACCAACGTCAAGCAACCGGCAATCTTCGAGCAGATGCTTCCGGCCTTTGTCGCCAACTACAACCAGAACGGTCGGCAACGCTACCTGCAGGTGAGCATTTCCCTGCTGGCGCGCAACCAGGCGGACCTGGATGCCCTCAAGGTGCATATGCCGGTGATCCGCAACAACCTGGTGATGCTGTTCTCCGGGCAGAGTTTCGACAGCCTGGCCACCCCGGTGGGCCAGGAAATGCTGCGCCAGAAGGTCACTGCCAGCGTGCAGGAAGTGGCCCAGAAAGAACTGGGCAAAGTCGTGGTCGAGCAGGCGCTCTTCACTAATTTCGTATTGCAGTAGGATCACGACATGGCCGTGCAAGACCTGCTGTCCCAGGATGAAATCGACGCCCTGTTACATGGCGTCGACGATGGTCTGGTACAGACCGAAATGGCTGCCGAGCCCGGCAGCGTCAAAAGTTATGACCTGACCAGCCAGGATCGCATCGTCCGTGGACGCATGCCGACCCTGGAAATGATCAACGAGCGTTTCGCCCGCTACACCCGGATCAGCATGTTCAACATGCTGCGCCGTTCGGCAGACGTAGCGGTGGGCGGCGTGCAGGTGATGAAGTTCGGTGAATACGTGCACTCGCTGTACGTGCCCACCAGCCTCAACCTGGTCAAGATCAAGCCGCTGCGCGGTACCGCGCTGTTCATCCTCGACGCCAAGCTGGTGTTCAAGCTGGTGGACAACTTCTTCGGCGGTGACGGCCGTCACGCCAAGATCGAAGGCCGCGAATTCACCCCCACCGAATTGCGCGTAGTGCGCATGGTGCTGGAGCAGGCCTTCGTCGACTTGAAAGAAGCCTGGCAGGCGATCATGGAAGTCAATTTCGAGTACATCAACTCGGAAGTGAACCCGGCCATGGCCAACATCGTCGGGCCCAGCGAAGCCATTGTGGTCTCCACTTTCCATATCGAACTCGATGGCGGGGGCGGCGACCTGCACGTGACCATGCCGTACTCGATGATCGAACCGGTGCGCGAGATGCTCGATGCGGGCTTCCAGTCCGACCTCGACGACCAGGACGAACGCTGGGTCAAGGCCCTGCGCGAAGACCTGCTGGATGTCGATGTGCCGCTGAGCGCCACCGTGGCGCGTCGCCAGTTGCGCCTGCGGGACATTTTGCATATGCAGCCGGGGGATGTGATCCCTGTCGAGTTGCCAGACGAATTGATCATGCGCGCCAACGGCGTGCCGTCGTTCAAGGTCAAGCTCGGTTCCCACAAAGGCAACCTGGCGTTGCAAGTGGTCGAGCCGATCAACCGTCGCTGATTCCCCTCTAACTCCTGTTTTTTGCTGCGCCGAGGACATGTAATGGCTACCGAACACGAAAACACTTCCGCCGAAGACCAGGCCCTGGCCGATGAATGGGCCGCTGCCCTGGAAGAAACCGGCGATGTAGGCCAGGACGATATCGACGCTTTGCTGGCGGCCGATGCTGCCACTGCACCGGTGGGCAACCGCTTGCCCATGGAAGAGTTCGGCAGCGTGCCGAAGAACCATGAGCCGGTATCGCTCGATGGTCCGAACCTGGACGTGATCCTCGATATCCCGGTATCGATCTCCATGGAAGTGGGCAGCACTGAAATCAACATCCGCAACCTGCTGCAACTCAACCAGGGTTCGGTGATCGAGCTTGACCGCCTGGCCGGCGAGCCGCTGGATGTGTTGGTCAACGGCACGCTGATCGCCCATGGCGAAGTGGTGGTGGTCAACGAAAAGTTCGGCATCCGCCTGACTGACGTGATCAGCCCCAGCGAACGCATCAAGAAGCTGCGCTGAGATGAGTCGCTGGGTGGTGGGACTGTTGTGGGCGCTGCCACTGGGCGCATTCGCGGCTGAGCCGGTGGCCTTGGCCGCTGCACCGGCCGTCGGTGGCAATGTGGCCGGGCAACTGACTCAGTTGGTGCTCGGCCTGCTGCTGGTGGTGGGGTTGATCTTCGTCCTCGCCTGGCTGTTGCGCCGGGTGCAGCGGATCGGCCCGGGCAATGCCCAGGTCATCGAGCTGGTGGGTTCGCGGGCCTTGGGCGCGCGGGATCGCCTGGTGCTGGTGCAGGTGGGCGAAGAGCAGATCCTGCTCGGCCTGACGCCTGGTCGTATTACCCCGCTGCACGTGCTCAAGCATCCGGTGAGCGTGGGCCAGACCGAGGCCGCCACCCCGGAGTTCGCCCAGCGCCTGATGGAGCTGATGGGCAAGGACCAGAAGGATAAGAAGTAATGCGCGTTCTATTGGCGCTCATGCTGTTGCTGGCCGCGCCCTTGGCGTTCGGCGCCGACCCGTTGTCGATCCCGGCGATCACCCTGGGCACCAACGCGGCCGGGGCCCAGGAATATTCGGTCAGCCTGCAGATCCTGCTGATCATGACGGCGCTGAGTTTTATCCCGGCGTTCGTCATGCTCATGACCAGCTTCACTCGCATCATCATTGTGTTCTCGATTCTGCGTCAGGCCCTGGGTTTGCAGCAGACGCCGTCGAACCAGATCCTCACCGGCATGGCCCTGTTCCTGACGTTGTTCATCATGGCGCCGGTGTTTGACAAGGTGAACCAGCAAGCCCTGCAACCCTACCTGGCCGAGAAGCTCACAGCCCAGGACGCGGTGGACAAGGCCCAGGGCCCGATCAAGGACTTCATGCTATCGCAGACCCGCTCCAGCGATCTGGAGCTGTTTGTACGCCTGTCCAAGCGTACCGATATTGCCAGCCCCGACCAGGCGCCGTTGACCATCCTGGTGCCGGCGTTCGTGACCTCGGAGCTCAAGACTGCATTCCAGATCGGCTTCATGATCTTCATCCCGTTCCTGATCATCGACCTGGTGGTGGCCAGTGTGCTGATGGCCATGGGTATGATGATGCTGTCGCCGCTGATCATTTCGTTGCCGTTCAAGATCATGCTGTTTGTGCTGGTGGATGGTTGGGCGCTGATTATCGGCACCCTCGCCGGCAGTTTCGGAGGGGTATAGCGCCATGACTCCGGAAGTCGCCGTCGACCTGTTTCGCGAAGCACTGTGGCTGACCACCCTGATGGTCGCGGTGCTGGTGGTGCCCAGCCTGTTGGTGGGTTTGCTGGTGGCGATGTTCCAGGCTGCCACGCAGATCAACGAACAGACCTTGAGCTTCCTCCCGCGTTTGTTGGTGATGCTGGTCACGCTGATCGTTGCCGGGCCCTGGCTGGTGCAGACCTTCATGGAATACATCCTGCAGCTGTACGGCAGTATTCCGCAGTTGATCGGCTGACCTGATGCAGTCCTTGCTGGCATTGACCGACACCCAGATCAGCACGTGGGTGGCCGCGTTCATCCTGCCGCTGTTTCGCGTGGGCGCGATGCTGATGACCATGCCGGTGATCGGCACGACCCTGGTGCCCAAGCGTGTACGCCTGTTCTTCACCGTGGCGATCACTGTGGTCATTGTGCCGACATTGCCGGCGATGCCACCGGTCAATGCCCTGGACCTCAGTGCATTGCTGCTGATTGCCGAACAAATCCTGATTGGCGCCTTGATGGGCTTCTCCTTGACCCTGTTCTTCCAGGCGTTTGTGATTGCCGGGCAAATCGTCTCGATCCAGATGGGCATGGGCTTCGCGTCCATGGTCGACCCCACCAACGGCGTGTCGGTGGCGGTGATCGGGCAATTTCTGACCATGCTGGTGACCCTGCTGTTTTTGGCCATGAACGGCCATCTGGTGGCCTTCGAAATCCTCACCGAGAGCTTCACTACCTTGCCGGTGGGCGAGGGCTTGATCGTCAACCACTTCTGGGAAGTGGTCGGGCGCCTCAGTTGGGTGCTGGGCGCGTCATTGTTGCTGGTGTTGCCGGCGATCACTGCGCTGCTGGTGGTCAACATTGCCTTCGGCGTGATGACCCGTGCCGCGCCGCAGTTGAACATTTTTGCTATTGGTTTCCCGCTGACCCTGGTGTTGGGCCTGGGGATTTTCTGGATCGGCCTGGCCGACATTCTCAATCAGTATCAACCGCTGGCCAGTGATGCCCTGCAGTTCTTACGTGATCTGGCACGGGCGCGCTGAGCCATGGCCGAGAGCGAGAGTGGTCAGGACAAAACAGAAGACCCCACGGAGAAACGGAAAAAGGACTCCAGGGAAAAGGGCGAAATTGCCCGTTCCAAAGAGCTCAACACCCTGGCGGTGATGCTCGCCGGGGCCGGCGGCCTGTTGATCTACGGCGGCGGCCTGGCCCAGGACCTGATGGAGATCATGAAGCACAGCTTTTCCCTGCCCCGGGAAGTGCTGCTTGACCCGCGCGCCATGGGCATCTACCTGCTGCACTCGGGGAAGATAGCGATCCTGGCCTCGCAACCGGTGCTGATCACCTTGCTGCTGGCGGCGCTGATCGGGCCGATTTCCCTCGGTGGCTGGTTGTTCGCGGCCGGCAGCCTGGCGCCCAAATTCAGCCGCATGAACCCGGCGGCCGGGATCAAGCGCATGTTCTCGGCCAAGGCCGTGGTGGAACTGCTCAAGGCATTGGCGAAGTTCTTCATCATCTTGTTTGTGGCGCTGGTGGTGCTCAAGTCGGATATCGACGACTTGTTGCGCATCGCCCATGAACCGCTGGAGCTGGCAATCATTCATAGCGTGCAACTGGTGGGGTGGAGTGCGTTGTGGATGGCCTGCGGGCTGATCCTGATTGCGGCGGTGGATGCGCCGATCCAGCTGTGGGAAAGCCACAAGAAGCTGCTGATGACCAAGCAAGAAGTGCGTGACGAGCACAAGGATCAGGAAGGCAAGCCGGAAGTGAAGCAGCGTATCCGTCAGCTGCAACGCGAGATGTCCCAGCGCAAGATGATGGCTTCGGTACCGGATGCCGATGTGGTCATTACCAACCCGACCCACTATGCCGTGGCGCTCAAGTACGACGCCGAGAAGGGCGGCGCACCGATGTTGCTGGCCAAGGGCAGCGACTTTACCGCCTTGAAAATCCGCGAAATCGCCCAGGCCAACGACATTTTGCTGCTGGAGTCGCCGGCGCTGGCGCGTTCGATCTTCTACTCCACCGACCTTGAACAAGAGATCCCGGCCGGGCTGTACCTGGCGGTGGCGCAGGTGTTGGCCTATGTCTATCAGATTCGCCAATACCGTGCGGGCAAGGGCAAGCGACCGGATCCGCTCAAGGATTTGCCGATTCCGCCGGATTTGCAGCGCGATTCCTGAGTTTTGATGTGCTTGTTCGGACGCCATCGCGGGCAAGCCCGGCTCCCACAGTTGATCTCGGTCAAATGTGGGAGCCGGGCTTGCCCGCGATGGCGTCCGAACAGGTAGCAAGCGCCCGATGCCCGGCCTAACATCGCTTGCCTCCCATGTCTACCTGTCAACTCTGACAGTAGCCACTGCCTCTGCTTCGCGGTTTGATGGCGCGCGGATGTTCAAGCAAGGATTCGGGAGAAGGGCAATGGCAACGGGCACTGTGAAGTGGTTCAACGACTCAAAAGGCTTCGGGTTCATCACGCAGGACGGTGGGGGAGAGGATCTGTTTGTGCACTTCTCGACTATTCAAAGCGGCGGATTCAAGTCCCTGGCGGAGGGTCAGAAGGTGCAGTACGAAGTCGTCGAGGGTCCAAAAGGCAAGCAGGCAGCAAACGTCCAGCCACTCTAGCGGCTAACAATAATCCTCCCCCGGTATGCCTCAAGCAAAAGTTGGAAGGCTTCTTGCACAAGCCCTTCCAAGTCGCCTCCTGGCGTCAAAGTTTTGCTTCAAGGCAACGAGGAATACCGGTGGTGGATCGCTCTCAAATGCTCAACAACGCCCGTGGCACCCTGACGGACCTCTCGCGAGGCAACCTGGGTGTGCCGTTGTTGCTGTTGGTCATGCTGGCAATGATGATGTTGCCGATGCCGCCGTTCCTGTTGGACGTGTTCTTCACCTTCAACATTGCCCTGTCCATCGTGGTGCTGCTGGTGTGTGTATACGCGCTGCGGCCTTTGGATTTTGCGGTCTTTCCCACTATTTTGCTGGTTGCCACGCTGCTGCGCCTGGCCCTTAACGTGGCCTCCACGCGGGTGGTGATGCTCCACGGCCAGGACGGTCACGCCGCCGCCGGCAAGGTGATCCAGGCTTTTGGTGAGGTGGTGATCGGCGGCAACTACGTGGTCGGTATCGTGGTGTTCGCGATCCTGATGATCATCAACTTCGTGGTGGTGACCAAGGGCGCCGGGCGGATTTCCGAGGTGAGCGCACGGTTTACCCTCGACGCCATGCCTGGCAAGCAAATGGCGATCGACGCCGACCTCAACGCCGGCCTGATCGACCAGAACCAGGCCAAGGCCCGTCGTTCCGAAGTGGCCCAGGAGGCCGAGTTCTACGGTTCGATGGACGGTGCCAGCAAATTCGTGCGTGGCGACGCCATCGCCGGCCTGCTGATCCTGTTTATCAACCTGATCGGCGGCATGGCGGTGGGGATCTTCCAGCACGGCATGACCTTCGGCGATGCGGGCAAGGTGTACGCCTTGCTGACCATTGGTGACGGTTTAGTGGCGCAATTGCCATCACTGTTGTTATCCACAGCTGCGGCGATCATGGTGACCCGTGCGTCCGGCTCCGAAGACATGGGCAAGCAGATCAACCGCCAGATGTTTTCCTCGCCCAAGGCCCTGGCCGTGGCGGCCGGCATCATGGCGATCATGGGCATTGTGCCGGGCATGCCGCACTTCTCGTTCCTGAGCATGGCTGCCCTGGCCGGCGGCGGTGCGTACCTGTTCTGGAAGAAGCAGAACACGGTCAAGGTCCAGGCCTTGAAAGAGGTGGAACGCCAGCAGGACTTACTGCCGTCGCCGGCCCGCGCCCAGGAAACCAAGGAGTTGGGCTGGGATGACGTGACCCCGATCGACATGATCGGCCTGGAAGTCGGCTATCGCCTGATCCCGCTGGTCGACCGCAATCAGGGCGGCCAGTTGCTGGCGCGGATCAAGGGTGTGCGCAAGAAATTGTCCCAGGACCTGGGCTTCTTGATGCCCACCGTACACATTCGCGACAACCTCGACCTGGCCCCCAGTGCCTACCGTCTGACGCTGATGGGCGTGACCCTGGCCGAAGCCGAGATCTACCCGGACCGCGAGTTGGCGATCAACCCGGGCCAGGTGTTTGGCACCCTGAGCGGCATCACCGCCAAAGATCCGGCTTTTGGCCTGGACGCGGTGTGGATCGAAGTCAGCCAGCGTAGCCAGGCGCAGTCCTTGGGTTACACCGTGGTGGATGCCAGCACGGTGGTCGCCACGCACCTCAACCAGATTCTGTACAAGCACTCCCACGAGCTGATTGGCCACGAAGAAGTCCAGCAACTCATGCAATTGCTGGCCAAGGCCTCGCCAAAGCTGGCCGAAGAGCTGGTGCCGGGCATCCTGTCGTTGTCGCAGTTGCTCAAGGTGTTGCAGGCACTGTTGGCCGAGCAGGTGCCGGTACGCGACATTCGCAGCATTGCCGAGGCCGTCGCCAACAATGCCGCCAAGAGTCAAGATACTGCCGCTCTGGTGGCTGCGGTGCGCGTCGGTTTGTCGCGTGCCATCGTCCAAAGCATTGTCGGGCTTGACTCCGAGCTGCCTGTCATCACCTTGGAACCAAGGTTGGAACAAATATTGCTCAATAGTATCCAGAAGGCAGGACAAGGCCAGGAAGAGGGCGTCCTGCTGGAGCCAAGCATGGCTGAAAAGCTGCAGCGTTCGTTGATCGACGCCGCACAGCGCCAGGAGATGCAGGGCCAACCGGTGATCCTGCTGGTGGCCGGCCCCGTCCGGGCGATGTTGTCGCGGTTTGGACGCCTGGCAGTACCGAATTTGCACGTATTGGCTTATCAGGAAATTCCTGACAACAAGCAAGTGACTATCGTCGCGACAGTAGGGCCCAACGGCTGAGGTAGTGGGTTATGCAAGTAAAGCGTTTTTTCGCCGCCGATATGCGTCAGGCCATGAAGCTGGTTCGTGATGAACTGGGCGCCGACGCGGCTATTATCGGTAACCGTCGCATTGCCGGCGGTGTCGAGCTGACGGCTGCCCTGGATTACAAACCCCAGGCCTTGGCGCCGCGCGTGCCGAACATGGAACTCGAAGACGAGTTGCGCAAGACCGCCTCGCGCATTGTCTCGGCCCAGGCCGAACTGAGCATGCGTGGCGACAGCGATGCGACCACCAACCGCCAATTGTTTGCCGGCCTGCCGCTGACTGCGGCCGAGCCATTGGTTGAGCCGACCTTCGTCGAGCCGCCGCGTCCTGCTGCGCCGGCGCCGGCTGCGGCGGTCGACCAGCGCGTGTTCGACTCGATGCGTTTTGAACTCAATGGCCTGCGCGAACTGTTGGAAGTGCAGTTGGGCTCGCTGGCCTGGAACCAGTTGCAAGGCAGCAAGCCGCAACAGGCCAACCTCTGGCGTCGCCTGCAGCGCATCGGCCTGTCCGGCCCGTTGTCGCGCGACCTGCTGGAGCTGACCACCGGTATCGAAGAACCTCGCCAGGCCTGGCGCATGCTGCTGGCCCACTTGGCGCGGATGATCCAGACCCCGGAAATCGAACCCCTTGAAGAAGGTGGCGTGATTGCCATGGTCGGCCCTGCCGGCATGGGCAAGACCACCACCCTGGCCAAATTGGCCGCCCGTTATGTACTCAAGTACGGCGCGCACAATATTGCGCTGGTGAGCATGGACAGCTACCGCATCGGTGCCCAGGAGCAGCTCAAGACCCTGGGCCGGATCCTCAATGTGCCGGTGACCCATGTCGACCCGGGCCAGTCCCTGGCCAACGCCCTCGACCCGCTGCTGCGCAAACGCGTGGTGCTGATCGACACCGCGGGCCTGCAAGCCAGCGACCCGGCGTTGCGTATGCAGCTGGAAAGCCTGGCCGGACGCGGGATCAAGTCGAAAAATTACCTGGTACTTGCAACAACCAGCCAAAAACAGGTTCTGACTGCTGCGTACCACAGCTACAAGCGTTGCGGGTTGGCCGGTTGCATCCTGACTAAGCTGGATGAAACCGCAAGCCTGGGCGAAGTGTTGAGCCTTGCCATCAGCCATGAATTACCGGTCGCCTACCTGACCGACGGGCCGCGGATCCCGGATGATTTGCATCTGCCGCGCCGTCATCAACTGGTCAGCCGTGCAGTCAGTGTGCAAATGCAGGACGAACCCAGTGAAGAGGCGATGGCGGACATGTTCGCCGACCTCTATCACAACCCAGCCAAGCGGGTCGGCTGAAGGCAACATGAAACACAGTGCAATGTACCTACATCGATGGTCTGCTACCGCGGCCACCCTATGTAGCCTGCGGCTAAGCAAGACAAGGTAAAGAAAGAACATGGGCAGCATGCATCCCGTACAGGTGATCGCGGTGACCGGCGGCAAAGGTGGCGTCGGGAAAACTAACGTGTCAGTGAATTTGTCCCTGGCCCTGGCAGAGCTTGGCCGCCGTGTCATGCTGCTGGATGCCGACCTGGGACTGGCGAACGTTGACGTTCTGCTGGGACTGACCCCCAAACATACCCTGGCCGATGTCATTGAGGGCCGCTGTGAACTGCGCGATGTGCTGTTGCAGGGGCCAGGGGGGATTCGCATCGTCCCGGCCGCCTCCGGCACCCAGAGCATGGTGCATCTGAGCCCGGCGCAGCATGCCGGCCTGATCCAGGCCTTCAGTGATATCGGCGACAACCTCGACGTGCTGGTGATCGACACCGCCGCCGGGATCGGCGAGTCCGTGGTCAGCTTCGTGCGCGCCGCGCAGGAAGTGTTGCTGGTGGTCTGCGACGAACCCACCTCGATCACCGACGCCTACGCCCTGATCAAGCTGCTCAACCGCGACTACGGCATGAACCGCTTCCGCGTGCTGGCCAACATGGCCCAGAGCCCACAGGAAGGGCGCAACCTGTTCGCCAAGTTGACCAAGGTCACGGATCGCTTCCTCGATGTCGCCTTACAATACGTCGGCGCAGTTCCCTATGACGAGTGTGTGCGCAAGGCTGTGCAAAAGCAGCGTGCAGTCTATGAAGCGTTCCCTCGTTCGAAATGCGCGTTGGCGTTCAAGGCAATTGCTCAGAAGGTCGATACCTGGCCACTGCCCGCCAATCCTCGGGGGCATCTGGAGTTTTTCGTCGAGCGATTGGTGCATCAGACGAGTGCAGGACCGGTGCTATGACAGCCAGCGGCTACAACCTTTACAAAAAATCAGCGCGTGACAGCCAGGGCGAATTGATCGAGCGCTATGCGCCTCTGGTCAAGCGCATTGCCTACCACCTGCTGGCACGCCTGCCCGCCAGTGTCCAGGTCGAAGACCTGATCCAGGCGGGGATGATCGGCCTGCTCGAAGTGTCGACCAAGTACGACGCGAGCAAGGGTGCGAGTTTCGAGACGTATGCGGGTATCCGTATCCGTGGCGCGATGCTCGATGAAGTGCGTAAAGGTGATTGGGCGCCGCGTTCGGTTCACCGCAATACCCGGATGGTGAGTGACGCAATTCGCTCAATTGAAGCAAAAACCGGCCGCGACGCTAAAGATCACGAAGTTGCGGCCGAACTCCAATTGAGTCTCGACGATTACTACGGGATTTTGAACGATACCTTGGGCAGCCGCCTGTTCAGTTTCGACGACCTGCTACAGGACGGCGAACATGAAGGGCTGCACGAGGACGGCGCGAGCGCTCACCAGGAGCCTTCACGCGACCTGGAAGATGAACGCTTCCAGGGCGCCCTGGCAGAGGCGATTGCCAATCTGCCGGAACGTGAGCGACTGGTGTTGGCGCTGTACTACGACGAAGAGCTGAACCTCAAGGAAATCGGTGAGGTCCTGGGGGTCAGCGAATCGCGGGTCAGTCAGCTCCATAGCCAATGCGCGGCCCGCTTGCGGGGGCGTTTGGGAGAGTGGCGAGCGCGCTGACAGGCAGTGTGGGGACAGTGCGAGCGATAACCGCCAGAGCGCAAGCCGGGCGGGAGCGACCTGTGGTGTGCCCTAGCAGTCCTTTTTGTGTAATGCCTGTTGAATGATATGGCGCGCCCAGGTGCTGGACGCGTTTAAGACTGCTTGGAGGTCGAATTGGACAAGAACATGAAAATCCTCATCGTTGATGACTTCTCAACGATGCGGCGGATCATAAAAAACCTGTTGCGTGACCTTGGGTTCACTAACACGGTCGAGGCGGATGACGGCATTACGGCGATTCCGATCCTCAACAGCGGGAGCATCGACTTTCTGGTAACCGACTGGAACATGCCTGGCATGACCGGTATCGATCTGCTGCGCCATGTGCGCGCCGATGAAAAACTGCGCAATCTTCCGGTGTTGATGGTGACCGCCGAAGCCAAGCGTGAACAGATCATCGAAGCCGCCCAGGCCGGGGTCAACGGCTACGTGGTCAAGCCATTCACTGCATTGGCCTTGAAAGAGAAGATTGAAAAAATCTTCGAACGCATCGGTCATTGATGCTGCCACGGGGGAGCTATGGAGCATAAAGAATCATCGCAGGCCGACTTTGAATCGACCCTGAAAAAACATGCTCACCAACTCGTCGAAAGCCTGGAAAAAGGCCAGTTCGGCGACGCAGTGCAGTTGATCCATGAGCTCAACCAGACCCGCGACCGCGGCCTGTACCAGGAAGTGGGCAAGCTCACCCGTGAGTTGCACAGTGCGATCGTCAATTTCCAGATCGACCCGCACATGCCTCAGGCCGAGGAAATCTCGCAGATCACTGATGCCACCGAACGTCTGTCCTATGTGGTCAGGCTGACCGAGGCGGCAGCCAATCGCACCATGGACCTGGTGGAAAACGCCACGCCTTTGGTGAACGGCATGGCCAATGAGGCCAAGGCGTTGAGCGCTGACTGGGGGCGTTTCATGCGCCGCGAAGTGGGCGCAGAAGAATTTCGTGAGCTGGCGCGTCGGGTCGAGGGCTTCCTGTCACGCAGCGAGCAGGACAACCGCACGGTTTCCAGCAACCTCAATGACATTCTGCTGGCCCAGGATTACCAGGACCTCACCGGCCAGGTGATCAAGCGCGTGACCCTGCTGGTCACTGAAGTGGAAAGCAACTTGCTCAAACTGGTGCTGATGGCTGGCCAGGTCGACCGTTTTGCCGGCATCGAACATGACCGCGAAGCGATCCTCTCGGAAAAAGATCCACAAAAACACCTCGCCAAGGGTGAAGGTCCGCAGATTCATGCCGATAAACGTGAAGACGTTATGTCAGGTCAAGATGACGTAGACGATTTGCTGTCCAGTTTAGGCTTCTAAGGAGCACGCAATATGAGCTTCGGCGCCGATGAAGAAATCCTTCAGGATTTCCTTGTAGAGGCCGGCGAAATTCTAGAGCAGTTGTCCGAGCAACTGGTCGAGCTGGAAAGCCGACCGGATGATGCGAACCTGCTCAATGCAATTTTTCGCGGTTTTCACACTGTAAAAGGGGGCGCCGGCTTCCTCCAGCTCCATGAGCTGGTGGAGTGCTGTCACATCGCCGAAAACGTGTTCGACATCCTGCGCAAGGGTGAGCGGCACGTTGATTCGGAACTGATGGACGTGATCCTCGAAGCCCTGGACGCGGTCAACGGCATGTTCAATGAAGTGCGTGAACGCGCACCGATTACCGCCGCCACCCCGGAACTGCTGGCCGCCCTGGCGCGCCTGGCAGAGCCTGCTGCCCTGAATGCCGCCCCGGTGGTTGAAGCCGCGCCTGAACCGGTGGCCGAGCCTGACGTTACCGACAGCGAATTCGAACAACTGCTGGACTCCCTCAATGCCGTCAAGGCGCAGGCAGAAGCACCGGCAGCGGCTGCGCCAGCCATGGTGCCGACCAGCGAAGACATTACCGATGCCGAGTTCGAGTCGTTGCTCGATCAGTTGCACGGCAAGGGCCAGTTCGCCCCGGACGCTGTGGCGGCAACGCCGGCGGCTGTGGAGCCTGCCCAGCCGGTCAGCACCGACATCACCGATGACGAATTTGAAGCACTGCTGGATCAGTTGCATGGCAAGGGCTCGTTTGCGGCTGATGCCTTGCCGGCAGTTGCAGCGGCGGCTGCACCGGTCGCTGCCCCGCCTGCTGCTGTTGCCCCTGCTGCGGATGGCCTGATTACCGATCACGAATTCGAATCTCTGCTCGACGAGCTGCACGGCAAGGGTAAGTTCTCTGAAGTGGCACCTGCAGCAGCGGCCACCGCCACTGCTGCCGTCGCCAAGCCGGCAGCGGTGGCAGCCAAGGCTGCTGCGCCTGCTCCAGCCCGCGCCGCTGCACCGGCACCGGCCCGCGCGCCGGCGGCTGCCGACAAGGCTCCGGCCAGTGAAGCCGAAACCACCGTGCGGGTCGATACCGCGCGCCTGGACGACATCATGAACATGGTCGGCGAACTGGTGCTGGTGCGTAACCGCCTGGTGCGCCTGGGCTTGAGCAGCGGCGATGAAGCCATGCAAAAGGCCGTGTCGAACCTCGACGTGGTCACGGCCGACCTGCAGACCGCGGTGATGAAGACGCGCATGCAGCCGATCAAGAAGGTCTTCGGGCGCTTCCCGCGCCTGGTCCGTGACTTGGCCCGGCAGTTGAAAAAAGAGATCGCCCTGGAACTGGTGGGCGAAGAAACCGACCTCGACAAAAACCTCGTCGAGGCCCTGGCCGACCCGCTGGTCCACTTGGTGCGCAACGCGGTCGACCACGGTGTGGAAACCCCCGAAGAGCGCGAAGCCAGCGGCAAGCCGCGCCTGGGCAAAGTGATCCTGGCGGCCGAACAGGAAGGCGACCATATCCTGCTGTCGATCACCGATGACGGCAAAGGCATGGACTCCAACATCCTGCGCGGCATCGCGGTCAAGCGCGGCGTCATGGACAAGGACGCCGCCGACCGCCTGACCGACACCGAGTGCTACAACCTGATCTTTGCCCCGGGCTTCTCGACCAAGACCGAGATTTCCGACGTGTCCGGCCGTGGCGTGGGCATGGACGTGGTGAAGACCAAGATCAGCCAGCTCAATGGCTCGATCAATATCTATTCGACCAAGGGCCAGGGCTCGAAGATCGTCATCAAGGTGCCGTTGACCCTGGCGATCATGCCGACCCTGATGGTGATGCTGGGCAACCAGGCGTTCGCCTTCCCGCTGGTCAACGTCAACGAAATCTTCCACCTCGACCTGTCGCGCACCAACGTGGTCGACGGCCAGGAAGTGGTGATCGTGCGCGACAAGGCGTTGCCACTGTTCTACCTCAAGCGTTGGCTGGTGGCGTCCGCCGCTCATGAAGAGCAGCGCGAAGGCCACGTGGTGATCCTGTCCGTGGGCACCCAGCGTATCGGCTTTGTCGTCGATCAACTGGTTGGCCAGGAAGAAGTGGTCATCAAGCCATTGGGCAAGATGCTGCAAGGAACGCCAGGCATGTCGGGTGCGACCATTACCGGTGACGGTCGGATCGCGCTGATTCTCGATGTTCCGAGCATGCTCAAGCGTTACGCCGCACGGCGTATTTGATTCGGCCCGGGCAGGGCGGTTGTCCCTCGCCCTGCCTAACGGAGTGGTTATGGTAGTCAAGGTTCTGGTGGTGGACGATTCGGGTTTTTTCCGCCGCCGCGTCTCGGAAATTCTTTCAGCGGATTCCAACATCCAGGTGGTCGGTACGGCCACCAACGGCAAAGAGGCGATTGACCAGGCACTGGCATTGAAGCCGGACGTGATCACCATGGACTACGAGATGCCGATGATGGATGGCATCACCGCGGTGCGCCACATCATGCAGCGCTGCCCGACCCCGGTCTTGATGTTCTCGTCGCTGACCCACGAAGGCGCCCGGGTGACCCTCGATGCGCTGGACGCTGGCGCCGTGGACTTTTTGCCGAAGAATTTCGAAGACATCTCGCGCAACCCGGAGAAGGTCAAGCAGATGCTCTGCGAGAAGGTGCACAGCATCTCGCGCAGCAATCGCAGCAGCTTCCGTGCCCCGGTGGCTCCCGCCCCGGTAGCGGCACCTGCACCGACCAGCAGCAGTTTCGGGCGCCCGGCGCCGGCCCCAGTGGCACGGCCTGCCGTGGCCCCGGCGCGTACAGCGGCGCCGAGCCCAGCGTCGCCTGCGCCCAAGCGCAAGGCCTACAAACTGGTGGCGATCGGTACTTCCACCGGCGGCCCGGTGGCTTTGCAGCGCGTCTTGACCCAGTTGCCGGCCAACTTCCCGGCGCCCATCGTGCTGGTCCAGCACATGCCCGCGGCCTTCACCAAGGCCTTTGCCGAGCGGTTGGACAAGCTGTGCCGCATCAGCGTCAAGGAAGCCGAAGACGGCGATATCCTGCGCCCGGGTCTTGCGTTGCTGGCCCCGGGTGGTAAGCAAATGATGGTCGATGGTCGCGGCGCGGTGAAAATCCTGCCGGGCGACGAGCGCCTGAACTACAAGCCGTGCGTGGATATCACCTTCGGTTCGGCGGCCAAGTCCTACGGCGACAAAGTTCTGGCGGTGGTCCTCACCGGCATGGGCGCCGATGGCCGCGAAGGCGCGCGCCTGCTCAAACAGGGCGGCAGCTCGATCTGGGCCCAGGATGAAGCCAGTTGCGTGATCTATGGCATGCCCATGGCCATCGTCAAGGCTGACCTGGCTGACGCGGTCTACAGCCTGGATGACATTGGCAAGCACCTGGTGGAGGCCTGTCACTGATGGATGTGTTGAGCCTGGTTGGGATACTCCTGGCGTTTGTCGCCATCATTGGCGGCAACTATCTGGAAGGCGGCCATTTGGGCGCCCTGGCCAACGGTCCGGCGGCGCTGATCGTGATCGGCGGCACCGTCGGCGCGGCGCTGTTGCAGTCGCCTTTAAGCTCGTTCAAGCGGGCGATGCAGATCCTGGTGTGGATCATTTTCCCGCCGCGCGTGGACTTGGCCGGCGGCATCGACCGCGTGGTCAACTGGAGCCTTACCGCGCGCAAGGAAGGCCTGCTGGGCCTCGAAGGCGTGGCCGATGCCGAGCCCGACAGCTACGCGCGCAAAGGCCTGCAACTGCTGGTCGACGGCGCGGAGCCGGAAGCCATCCGCAGCATCCTTGAAGTGGACTTCTACACCCAGGAAAGCCGCGATATCAACGCGGCCAAAGTCTTTGAAAGCATGGGCGGCTACGCGCCGACCATCGGCATCATCGGTGCGGTCATGGGCCTGATCCACGTAATGGGCAACCTGGCCGACCCCTCGCAACTGGGCAGCGGCATTGCCGTGGCATTCGTCGCCACCATCTACGGCGTGGCCAGTGCCAACCTGTTGCTGCTGCCGGTTGCCAGCAAACTCAAATCCATTGCCATGCGCCAGTCCCGTTACCGGGAAATGCTCCTGGAGGGCATCCTGTCGATTGCCGAGGGTGAGAACCCGCGTTCCATCGAATTGAAGCTCCAGGGCTTCATGGATTGATGGGCATGAGCATGCGCCTCCCTCTCCCTGTAGGAGCGAGCTTGCTCGCGAAAACCCCGAGAGCGCTGCGTTTAACCTGCCAGCCAGCGTTATCGTTCGCGACTTTCGCGAGCAAGCTCGCTCCTACAGTTGATGTGTGTTGCGAGGGGGATTGCCTGTGAGCCGTCGCCGCCGTGAGCCTGAAGAGCACGTCAACCATGAACGCTGGCTGGTGTCCTACGCCGACTTCATCACCTTGCTGTTCGCGTTTTTCGTGGTGATGTACTCCATTTCCTCGATCAATGAAGGCAAATACAAGGTCATCTCTGAAGCCCTGGTCGGCGTATTCACCGACTCGGACCGGGCCCTCAAGCCGATTCCCATTGGCGATGAGCGGCCCAAGACCACGACCCCGGCCAAGCCCCTGGTCAAGGACAGTGAAGAGACCGACGCCGGCATCAGTGGCGGCAGCGACCCGCTCAAGAGCATCGCCGACGATATCAGCGCGGCATTTGGCGACCTGATCAGCTCCAACCAGATGACCATTCGTGGCAACGAGCTGTGGGTGGAGATCGAGCTCAACTCCAGCCTGCTGTTCGCCAGCGCCGATGCCCTGCCCAGCGATATTGCCTTCAGCATCATCGACAAGGTGGCGGCCATTTTGAAACCCTTCGACAACCCGATCCATGTCGAAGGCTTTACCGATGACCAGCCGATCCATACCGCACAATTCCCCACCAACTGGGAGTTGTCGTCGGCGCGTTCGGCGAGCATCGTGCGTATGTTGGCGATGCAGGGCGTAAACCCTGGGCGCCTGGCGTCGGTGGGGTATGGTGAATTCCAGCCGGTGGCCAATAATGCGACGGCCGAAGGCCGCGCGCGCAATCGCCGGGTGGTCTTGGTGGTGTCGCGTAACCTGGATGTACGCCGCAGCCTGACCGCGACGGGTGCGGCCAATGCACAACCTGATGCAGCAATGAAGCGGGCTGGCACACAAACTGCACCGATGCCCGTAAAACCGCCGGAACGCGGGAGTGCCGTCAATTCTCCGTCACCGGCTCTATAACCTCGTGCTATTTCTCGGTCGAGCCAGCGCCCACCGGAAGGAACAATCCGAATGAGAGTCTGGGCAGTTGCCAATCAAAAAGGTGGGGTCGGCAAGACCACCACCTCCATCGCCTTAGCCGGCTTGCTGGCCGAGGCGGGCAAGCGCGTGGTCATTGTCGACCTGGATCCCCACGGCTCGATGACCAGCTATTTCGGCTATGACCCCGATGCGCTGGAGCACAGCTGCTTCGACCTGTTCCTGCACAAGGGCAGCGTCCCCCAAGGCTTGCCCGGGCAACTGTTGTTGCCCACCAGCAACGACAAAATTTCGCTGTTGCCCTCCAGCACCGCGCTGGCCACCCTTGAGCGCCAATCGCCGGGGCAGAGCGGCCTGGGCCTGGTGATCGCCAAGAGCCTGGCGCAATTGTGGCAGGACTTTGACTACGCAATCATCGACAGCCCGCCATTGCTCGGCGTGCTGATGGTCAATGCCCTGGCGGCCAGCCAGCAACTGGTGATCCCGGTACAGACCGAGCACCTGGCGGTCAAGGGCCTGGAGCGCATGGTCAGCACCCTGACCATGATCAACCGTTCGCGCAAGCAGGCGTTGCCGTTCAGTATCGTGCCGACTCTGTTCGACCGCCGCACCCAGGCCTCCCTTGGCACCTTGCGTGTACTGCGTGACGCCTATCCAGAGACCATCTGGCAAGGCTATATCCCGGTGGATACGCGCCTGCGAGACGCCAGCCGCGCGGGCCTCACGCCTTCGCAGTTCGACGGCAAAAGCCGTGGCGTCCTGGCTTACCGGGCCTTGCTCAAGCATCTGTTGGCCCAACAACTTGTGGCACAGGTGGCGTGAGATGAGCACACATTCAAGTCCACGGGTCATCGCGCCGATAACCTTTGAATACACGGTTAACGGGGCTTGCGCGTGGGCATACAGATGAGCCGTCCAGTCGATATCAAGAGCCGCCCGCAGCTGGCGTTGCAGTCCTACCTGGACGCGCTGCTGCAGGATGCCACCGAGGAAGAACTGCCCGAACCGATCCTGGTGCTGGACGAAGTCGAACCGCTGCCTGTTCTTGAGCCTGAGACCCAGCTGGATGAGTTTCAATTGGCGGTCCTGGAAGAGCAGGCCCGCGATGCGGTGGTGATGCCTGTTGTGGTTGCGGTCGAAGTCCCGGCCCTGGAGGCGCCTGCGCCCCTGGTCCTGGTGCCACCCGTGGCCGAGGTGCATCGCCCGCCAAGCATTACACCGCCACCGGTGGAGACGGATGGCCGGCCGTCCTGGGCCGCCGAGCCGTTTGAATGCCTGCTGTTCGACGTTGCCGGGCTGACGCTGGCGGTGCCGCTGGTGTGCCTGGGTTCGATCTACTCCCTGGAAGGCCAGGAATTGACACCGTTGTTCGGCCAGCCGGAGTGGTTCCTCGGGATCCTGCCGAGCCAGGCCGGCAACCTCAAGGTGCTGGACACCGCGCGTTGGGTGATGCCCGACCGCTACCGCGATGATTTCCGCCAGGGCCTGCAATACGTGATTTCGGTGCAGGGCTACGAATGGGGGCTGGCGGTGCATCAGGTCAGCCGTTCGTTGCGTCTGGACCCCAACGAAATCAAATGGCGCAGCCACCGGGGCCAGCGGCCATGGCTGGCGGGCACGGTGATTGAACATATGTGCGCGCTGCTGGATGTCGCCGAATTGGCGGAGCTGATTGCCAGCGGCGCGGTAAAGGATCTGCCAGGTAACAAACGTACTTGATAAAAGACGCAGCGCCACGGCGCTGCCCAAGAAGAACACACGCCGTGCTCAACGGTATTTGAAGGGGTCAGGGGTATGAACAAGTCAGCGTCCGCACAGGGTTTGGATGATCCGATTCTGCAATGGGTGACCTTCAAGCTGGACAACGAGTCCTACGGCATCAACGTGATGCGTGTGCAGGAAGTATTGCGCTACACCGAGATCGCCCCGGTACCGGGTGCGCCGAGCTACGTACTGGGCATCATCAACCTGCGTGGCAACGTGGTGACGGTGATCGACACCCGCCAGCGCTTTGGCCTGATGCCGACTGAAGTCAACGACAACACCCGTATCGTCATCATCGAAGCCGACAAGCAAGTGGTCGGGATCATGGTCGACAGCGTCGCCGAAGTGGTTTACCTGCGTCAGTCGGAAGTCGAGACTGCGCCGAATGTCGGCAACGAAGAGTCGGCCAAGTTCATCCAGGGCGTGTGCAACAAGAACGGCGAGCTGCTGATTCTGGTTGAGCTGGACAAGATGATGAGCGAAGAAGAGTGGTCGGACCTGGAGAACATCTGATTGATGCTTGAGGTAGCGGTAATCGTCCTGGCCCTGCTGTGGGTCGGGACTCTGGTGGTGTTGCTGCGCCATATGCGCCAGCAACGCGAATTGGCGCTGCAACAGGCCGAGCGCGATGCCGTGCGCGACCAGCGCCTGCGCGAGATGGCCAAGCGCGTCGACAACTACCAGCAAAGCGCCGTGCGGGTAGGGGAGGACGTGCATGAACTGCGCGCCATCCTCGCTCCGTTACCCGACAAATTGTCGGCGCTGGAACAGCGTGACCCGGCCAACCTGTCCTTTGCCCAGGCGGCCAAGCTGGTAGGCATGGGTGCCACGGTGGACGAACTGACCCAATCCTGCGGCCTGACCCAGGCCGAGGCGCAGTTGATGAGCAAGTTGCACAAAAGCTGAGCTTGCCGCAGTTCCAATGTGGGAGCGGGCAAGCCCGCTCCCACATTTTTGATTGGGGTACACCTGCTGGGTTTCAGTAATCATCCCCGCGCGCGGTCACATCCCGCTCAGTCGGCTCAGCCTGAGGGTCATAGCCCACCGGGAACTTGCCCTTCAACGTCCAGGCGAAGGCAATAATCTCGGCGATGGTCCGGTACAACTCTTCCGGGATGCTGTCGCCCAGTTCCATGCGCGCCAGCAATTTCACCAATTCGGCGTTTTCATAAATCGGTACTTCATGTTCCCGCGCCAATTTGAGGATGGCTTCGGCCAGTGCGTCGTCGCCTTTGGCGGTCAGGGCGGGGGCGGCCTTGCCGTCGTATTTGAGGGCTATGGCCTGGCGTGGCGGGTTGGGATTTTTCATGCGGTTTCATCCACCCAGCGTTGTTCAAGCCCGGTCTTTGGCCCGCGTGGCGGGGTGCCGAGGTGGCAGTCGATGTCGCCGACGTTGAGGCCCGATGACACCAGGCGCTCGCGCAGGCTGCCCAGGTGGCTTTCGATCAGGCTGGCGGTGAAGGGGCGGGAGGCCCACAGCTGGCTGGAGAGTTTGCCCTCGCTCAGTTGTGCCTGGACCTGCAACGGGCCCAGAGGCTCCATGTCGAAGGCCAGTTCCACGCGCCACAGCATCTTTTTCGCGTCGCGCTCGATCTTGCGCTCGGGTTCGTCCTTGTCCGGCGCCGGTTCTTCGCGCTGGAACTTGACCTGCAACGGCACGATGTCCTGCAAGGTGCGCAGGGGGATTTCCATCTGCCAGGTGGTTTGCAGGCGACCATCGGCGGTGGTGCCGGTCTGTTCCAGGCTCGACAGTTGATGGCTCTGCAAGCGCGAGATGGCAGCGGCGGCCAGGCGTAGCAGGTTTTCCAGGCTGTTTTCACCGTCCAGGCGCTGCAACAGACGCTCCGGCAGCGGGAAACCGCCCGGCGCGGTGCGGGCGCCCACCTGGCCGAGGGTGCCCAGGGGGCTGCGCACGAAGCTGGGCAGCATCTGCGCCAAGGTGTTGGCGGCCAGGATTGCATTGAGGTTGGTGCTGGCGGGCAGGGCGGGCATCAGTTCGGCCACCAGGCGTAGCAGGCTGCCCTTCATGTCCAAGGGCGGGATCAGCGGGTTTTGCCCGGCCAGCAGTTTGGCTTCGAGGAGCGCGCCACTGTTGTGCAGCAACTGTGCGAGGACCTTGGGGTTGCTGACCTGGGTCAGGTCCGGCATCCCGGCCAGTACCCGTTCCACGGCGGCGCGCAGATCCGCTGGCAGTTCGGCATTGCGCGGCAGGTTTTGCAGGGCGTTGAGCAAACCTTCCAGCGAGCCCTGGCGGCTTTGCTGGGTTGCAAGCTGCTGGCTGATCGCCAGTTGATCCTGGCGTCCGCTCAAGGGCACGAAGTCCAGGGCCTGTGCGCCCTGGACCACGGCACTGAGTAAACTGCCGATGCGCAGCGGCTGCGGGCTTTCCAGGGTCAGGGTCGTGCCGCTCAACGCGTTGTTGAGCACCGATACCAGCGAGCGGTACAGCGCCGGCTGCCCGGCGCCCTGGGGCAGCATCTGCGAGGTCAGCACCTTGGCTTGCAACAACGTGCCCACCGGCAACTGGTTTGTGTCGATACGGGTCAGGGCCGCGACATTGGCACTCAAGGCCTGTTGCAGGCTGATCGCCAGGTCGCCCGAAGCCGTCTGGCTCACCGCCACGTTGCTGCCCAGGGGCAACGGTTGACTGCTGGCGGCCTGCACCAGGGTTTGCCGGCCACCTTCCAGGGTCAGCTTGAGCAGCAGCTGAAAGGCTTCACCGCCTTGTTTGAGCGCCAAGACTTCGGCGTTCACGGTTTTGCCAGCGTCGATCAACCCTGTCTGGGGTTCCAGCAGTTTCAGCAACTCGCCCACCGCAGGCGCAGGCCTGGGCCCGGTAGCGGGTGCTGGGGGAAGGGTCGGAAGGTTGATGTCACCGCTCATCGTGGCCGCCGTCTCAAGGAAATTGCCCTCTTTAGAGTAGGGCATCGCATGTATAATGCCGTCCGTCTGCAAAGAGCGGCGCAAAAACATCACAACTGATTGATCCAGCTCTCTAAAACAGGCCGCCAATGCGTTTATTCTGCATCTCTTTAACGGCCGTTCCACCGCCGACTTGAACCGTAAAGGCCCGCGATCTTGTGACCAGTCCACTACTTGAAGCCGTTGCGCTTGCCTGTGAGCGAGACCTGCGGATGCTGTTCGAACATCTCGAACTGCGTCTGGCGGGCGGCGACATGGTGCAGATCAGTGGGCCCAACGGCAGCGGCAAGACCAGTCTGCTGCGCCTGCTGGCTGGCTTGATGCAGCCGACGGCGGGCCAGGTACGCCTCAACGGCAAGCCCCTGCACGAGCAACGTACGGAGCTGGCGCGCAACCTGGTGTGGATTGGCCACGCCGCGGGCATCAAGGATGTGCTGACGCCTGAGGAAAACCTCAGTTGGCTCAGCGCCCTGCATCACCCGGCCGCGCGCGAGTCAATCTGGCAGGCCCTGGCCGCCGTGGGCCTCAAGGGCTTTGAAGATGTGCCGTGTCACACCCTGTCGGCCGGCCAGCAACGCCGCGTGGCCTTGGCCCGCCTGTATCTGCCGGGCCCGCCGCTGTGGATCCTCGACGAACCCTTCACCGCCCTCGACAAACAAGGTGTGGCGCAACTTGAAGAACATCTGGCAAAGCACTGCGAACAAGGCGGCATGATCGCCCTCACCACCCACCACACCTTGACCCGCATGCCCGCCGGTTACCGTGAGCTGGATCTGGCACGGTGGTCGGTATGAGTGTATTTGCCCTGTTGGTTGCTCGCGAAGCGCGTTTGTTGTGTCGGCGCCCGGCTGAGTTGGCCAACCCGCTGGTGTTCTTCGCGATTGTCATCGCCCTGTTCCCTTTGGCGGTCGGTCCCGAGACTAAACTGTTGCAAACCTTGTCTCCGGGACTGGTGTGGGTCGCGGCACTTTTGTCCGTCCTGCTCTCGCTGGACGGGCTGTTTCGCAGTGATTTTGAAGATGGTTCCCTCGAACAGTGGGTCCTTTCGTCGCACCCCCTGCCTCTTCTGGTACTGGCCAAGGTACTGGCACACTGGGCCTTCTCCGGCCTGGCGCTGGTCCTGCTGGCGCCGCTGCTGGCGATGATGTTGGGCTTGCCTGCCGAATGCCTGCCGGTGTTGCTGGCCTCGTTGTTGCTAGGTACCCCGGTGCTGAGCCTGCTGGGGGCGGTGGGTGCGGCACTGACCGTCGGCTTGAAACGTGGTGGGCTGTTGCTGGCCTTGCTGATTTTGCCTTTGTATATCCCGGTGTTGATCCTGGGCAGCGGTGCCTTGCAAGCCGCGCTCATGGGGATGCCGGCGACCGGTTACCTCTTGTGGCTTGGCAGCCTGACCGCCCTGGCGGTAACCCTGACACCGTTTGCTATAGCGGCCGGCCTGAAGATCAGCGTCGGCGAATAATGAGGTCTGACTAGGCGTTGTCTTAGTCAGTAAAGACCCTAAGCTTCTTGCCACGACAAGAAGCAACCGTGATGGAAACAGCAATGAACTGGACCTGGTTTCACAAGCTCGGCTCGCCCAAGTGGTTCTATGGCATCAGCGGCAAAATGCTGCCCTGGCTCGCCATCGCCGCCTTCCTGCTGATCGGTATCGGCCTGGTCTGGGGCCTGGCCTTCGCGCCGCCGGACTACCAGCAGGGCAATAGCTTTCGCATCATCTATATCCATGTTCCTGCCGCGCTGCTGGCCCAGTCCTGCTACGTGATGCTGGCGGTGTGCGGCATCGTCGGGCTGGTGTGGAAGATGAAGCTGGCCGACGTCGCCCTGCAATGCGCGGCGCCCATTGGTGCGTGGATGACGGCTGTGGCGCTGCTGACCGGGGCGATCTGGGGCAAGCCAACCTGGGGTTCGTGGTGGGTCTGGGATGCGCGACTAACGTCCATGTTGATCCTGCTGTTTCTGTACTTCGGTCTGATTGCCCTGGGCAATGCCATCAGCAATCGTGAGAGTGCGGCCAAGGCTTGTGCGGTGCTGGCGATTGTCGGCGTGATCAACATCCCGATCATCAAGTACTCCGTGGAGTGGTGGAACACCCTGCACCAGGGCGCGACCTTTACCCTCACCGAAAAACCGGCGATGCCCGTGGAAATGTGGGCGCCGTTGCTGCTGATGGTCCTGGGCTTCTACTGCTTTTTCGGCGCGGTGCTGCTGATGCGCATGCGTCTGGAAGTGCTCAAGCGTGAAGCCCGCGCCAGTTGGGTCAAGGTCGAAGTACAAAACAGCCTGGGAGCCCGTGGATGAGCTTCGCCTCTTTCAGTGATTTTCTCGCCATGGGCCATCACGGCCTGTATGTCTGGACCGCCTATGGCATCAGCCTCGCGGTACTGGCCCTGAACGTTGTTGCGCCGATCCTGGCCCGCAAGCGTTACCTGCAACAAGAGGCGCGTCGTCTGCGCCGGGAGACCGAAAAGTGAATCCGCTGCGTAGAAAGCGTCTGTTGATCATCCTTGCCATCCTGGTGGGCGTCGGCATTGCCGTGGGCCTGGCCTTGAGTGCCTTGCAGCAGAACATCAACCTGTTCTATACCCCGACCCAGATCGCCAATGGCGAAGCGCCGCAAGACACGCGCATCCGTGCCGGCGGCATGGTCGAGGCTGGTTCCCTGAAGCGCTCCGGCGACTCCCTGGACGTGACCTTCGTGGTCACCGACTTCAACAAATCCGTGACCATCACCTACCGCGGCATCCTCCCGGACCTGTTCCGCGAAGGGCAGGGCATCGTCGCCCTCGGCAAGCTCAACGCCCAGGGCGTGGTGGTGGCCGATGAAGTGCTGGCCAAGCACGATGAAAAATACATGCCGCCGGAAGTGACCAAGGCCCTGAAAGAAAGCGGCCAATCCGCGCCAACCCCAGCCAAGGAGGGTTAAGCGATGACCTCTACATTGTTTATTCCCGAGTTGGGCCAGTTGGCGATGATCCTCGCCCTGTGCTTTGCCATCGTCCAGGCCATCGTGCCGCTGCTGGGCGCCTGGCGTGGTGATCGGCTGTGGATGAGCCTGGCGCAGCCGGCCGCCTGGGGGCAATTCGCGTTCCTGGCGTTCGCCTTCGCTTGCCTGACCTACGCCTTTATGACCGACGACTTTTCCGTCGCCTATGTCGCCAGCAACTCCAACAGCGCCTTGCCCTGGTATTACAAGTTCAGCGCCGTCTGGGGTGCCCACGAAGGTTCCCTGCTGCTCTGGGCCCTGATCCTCGGCGGCTGGACCTTCGCCGTGTCGGTGTTCTCCCGGCAGTTGCCGCAAGTGATGCTGGCGCGGGTGCTGGCGGTGATGGGCATGATCAGCATCGGCTTCCTGCTGTTCCTGATCATGACGTCCAATCCGTTCGAGCGGATCTTGCCGCAGATTCCTACCGATGGCCGCGACCTCAACCCGCTGCTGCAGGATATCGGCCTGATCGTCCACCCGCCTATGTTGTACATGGGCTATGTGGGTTTCTCCGTGGCCTTCGCCTTTGCCATCGCGGCCTTGCTCGGCGGGCGTCTCGACGCCGCCTGGGCACGCTGGTCGCGACCGTGGACCATCGTCGCCTGGGCCTTCCTCGGTATCGGTATCACCCTGGGCTCGTGGTGGGCCTACTATGAACTCGGCTGGGGCGGCTGGTGGTTCTGGGACCCGGTGGAAAACGCCTCCTTCATGCCCTGGCTGGTGGGCACGGCGCTGATCCACTCCCTGGCCGTCACCGAAAAACGTGGCGTGTTCAAGAGCTGGACCGTGTTGCTGGCCATTGCCGCTTTCTCCCTGAGTTTGCTAGGCACTTTCCTCGTACGTTCCGGCGTGCTGACCTCGGTGCATGCGTTTGCCGCCGACCCTGAGCGCGGTGTGTTTATCCTGATCTTCCTGCTGTGCGTGGTGGGTGGTTCGCTGACGCTGTTCGCCCTGCGCGCGCCGGTGGTCAAGAGCCACGTGGGCTTCAACCTGTGGTCGCGGGAAACCCTGCTGCTGGGTAACAACCTGGTGCTGATAGTCGCTGCCTCGATGATCCTGCTGGGCACCCTGTATCCGCTGGTACTCGATGCCCTGACCGGCGCCAAGCTGTCGGTCGGCCCGCCGTACTTCAACGCGCTGTTCATCCCGTTGATGGGCCTGCTGATGGTGGTGATGGCCATTGGCGTACTGGTGCGCTGGAAAGACACCCCGGTCAAATGGCTGTTGGGCATGTTGACCCCGGTGCTGCTGGGCAGTGCCGCCTTGTCGGTGATTGCCGGGATTGCCTACGGCGATTTCAACTGGGCGGTGCTCGCCACCTTCATGCTCGCTGCGTGGGTGCTGCTGGCCGGTGTGCGCGATATCTTCGACAAGACCCGCCACAAGGGCCTGATCAAAGGCCTGCCGACCCTGACCCGCAGCTACTGGGGCATGCAGATTGCCCACATCGGCATCGCCGTGTGCGCCCTGGGCGTGGTGTTGTCCAGCCAGAACAGCGCCGAGCGCGACCTGCGCCTGGCCCCTGGCGAGTCCATGGACCTGGCCGGTTACCAGTTCGTCTTTGAAGGCGCCAAGCACTTCGAAGGGCCGAACTTCACCTCCGACAAAGGCACCGTGCGCGTCGTGCGCAATGGCAAGCAAATCGCCGTGCTGCACCCGGAAAAACGCCTGTACACCGTACAGAGCTCGATGATGACCGAAGCCGGGATCGACGCCGGGTTCACCCGTGATCTCTACGTGGCCCTGGGCGAACCGCTGGGCGATGGCGCCTGGGCCGTGCGCGTACACGTCAAACCGTTTGTGCGCTGGATCTGGTTCGGCGGCCTGCTGACCGGTTTTGGTGGTCTGCTGGCCGCGATGGACCGGCGTTACCGGGTCAAGGTCAAGAGCCGGGTGCGTGAAGCCCTCGGCATGCAGGGAGCTGCGGTATGAAGCGTTGGTTGATGGTGTTGCCGCTTGCAGTGTTTTTGGTGGTTGCGGTGTTTTTGTATCGCGGCCTGTCCCTGGACCCGGCCGAGCTGCCGTCGGCGATGATCGGCAAGCCGTTCCCGGCGTTCTCGCTGCCGACGGTGCAGGGCGACAAAACCCTGACCCAGGCCGACCTGATCGGCAAGCCGGCGCTGGTCAACGTGTGGGCCACCTGGTGCATCTCGTGCCGCGTGGAGCACCCGGTGCTGAACAAACTGGCCGAGAAGGGCGTGGTGATCTATGGCATCAACTACAAGGACGACAATGCGTCGGCCTTGAAGTGGCTGGCCGAGTTCCACAACCCGTACCAGCTGGATATTCGCGATGAAGACGGCAATCTCGGCCTCAACCTCGGCGTCTACGGTGCCCCGGAAACCTTCTTTATCGACGCCAAGGGCGTGATCCGCGACAAGTTCGTGGGCGTGATCGACGAAGTGATCTGGCGCGAACAACTGGCGGCCAAGTACCAGGCCCTGGTGGACGAGGCCAAGCCATGAAGCGTTGGTTGACCGCCGCTGTATTGGTGCTGGGGCTGGTGGGTGTGGCCCATGCCGCCATCGACACCTATGAATTTGCCCGCGATGGCGACCGCGAGCGTTTCCGCGAATTGACCAAGGAACTGCGCTGCCCCAAGTGCCAGAACCAGGACATCGCCGACTCCAACGCGCCGATTGCCGCTGACCTGCGCAAAGAAATTTTCCGCATGTTGGGCGAAGGCAAGGACAACCAGCAGATCATCGACTTCATGGTTGATCGCTACGGTGATTTTGTGCGCTACAAGCCGGCGCTGACCGGCAAGACCGCTTTGCTCTGGTTTGGCCCCGCCGCCCTGTTGCTGGGCGGCCTGGTGGTCATGGCCGTGATCGTCCGCCGTCGCCGTGCGGCTCCCACCGATGGCTCCGACGCGCTATCTGCCCAAGAGCGCCAACGCCTCGACCAACTGCTGGACAAAAAAACTGATGATTGATTTCTGGCTCGCAGCTGGCCTGCTGCTCCTGGTTGCCTTGAGTTTCCTGTTGATCCCGGTGTTGCGCGTACGTCGCGCCCAGCGTGAAGAAGACCGCACCGCCTTGAACGTCGCGCTGTATCAGGAACGTGTCGCCGAACTGCAAACCCAACAAAGCGAAGGTGTGCTCAACGCGGCGCAACTCGACACCGGCCGCGCCGAAGCTGCCCGTGAATTGCTCGCCGATACCGAAGGCGTGGAAAAACCCCGCGAATCGCGCCTGGGCAAGCCGCTGCCGCTGCTGGCCGCGGTGCTGGTGCCGGTATTGGGCCTTGCGCTGTACCTGCATTACGGCGCCATCGACAAGGTTGAACTGACTCGCGAATTCGCCGAGCCGCCGGTGTCTCTTGCTGATATGACCCAGCGCCTGGAACGGGCGGCGGCGGCGCAACCGGATTCGGCCGAAGGCCTGTACTTCCTGGGCCGCGCCTACATGGCCCAGGACCGTTCGGCCGATGCGGCCAAGGTCTTCGAG
Organism: Pseudomonas sp. FH4; assembly: GCF_000510915.2. NCBI lineage: Bacteria > Pseudomonadati > Pseudomonadota > Gammaproteobacteria > Pseudomonadales > Pseudomonadaceae > Pseudomonas > Pseudomonas sp. FH4. Next base: position 62,168 of record NZ_AOHN01000013.1, read on the forward strand.
CGCGCCGTGGCCGTGGCCGGTCGCCAGCCCGAATTGCTCGGGCAGTGGGCCCAGGCGCAGTATTTTGCCGACAACAAACAGTGGTCACCCAAGCTTCAGGCCCTGACCGACGAAGCGCTGAAGCTCGACCCGAAGGAAGTCACCAGCCTCGGCCTGCTGGGTATTGCCGCCTTTGAAGGGCAGCGTTACCAGGAAGCCATCGACTACTGGAACCGCCTGCTGGCTCAGTTGCCGGAGAAAGACAACTCCCGCGCCGCGCTGCAAGGCGGCATCGACCGCGCAGCCGAGAAGTTGAAAGAGGGCGGCGGTACCGTCGCACCGACTGCCAAGACCGCCGTGATGAAAGTCCGGGTGGACCTGGCGGCCGACGTCAAAGCCCGTGCTCTGCCGACTGACAGCGTCTTCATCTTCGCCCGTGCCGTTTCCGGCCCGCCCGCGCCACTGGCCGCCAAGCGCGTCACCGTGGCTGACCTGCCGGTGACCGTCGAACTGGGCGATGCCGACGCGATGATGCCGCAGTTGAAACTGTCCAACTTTCCCGAAGTCCAACTGGTTGCGCGCATTTCACGGGCCGGTCAACCGACTGCCGGCGAGTGGATCGGGCGCAGTCAACCCCTGGCCAGCAGCACCACCGCGACCCAGCAGTTGACCATCGACAGTCCGGACAAATAATTTCGAGGAAACCCCCATGACCGCCATCGCTCGTATCACCCTGCTCAGCCTGGTATTGGGCCTGAGTGCTTGCGCGGTCCACCGGCCACCTCCTGCCCCTATGGGCCCGACCATTCCACCGTCGGGTCCGTCGACCAAGCCGGTGACCAAACCTTCCGGCCCGGTCACCGCCCCACCCAAAGCACTGCCCAGTTCCTCTCCCACCTTCGCTCCCCCTCCGGGCGCTGCCAGCCACTGGGACGGCAAGATGGGCGTCTACGTGCTGGACGAACAACCGGACACTTTCTACCGCCAGCGCACCTACTACCGCTGGAGCAACGGCTGGAGCCGCTCCATCAGCCCGAACGGGCCATGGGAAGAGACCAATGTGCAGGGCGTACCGCCGGGGTTGAGCAAGCACTACGCGCAATGACAAAAGGCGACCTTCGGGTCGCCTTTTTCTTTCCCGCCTGGAACACCGCCGTCCAGTCAACGCAGATCAAATGTAGGCGCTGGCTTGCCAGCGAAAAACTCCCAGGCGCTGCGGTCATCCTGAATGCCCGCGTCATCGTTGACGTCCATCGCTGGCAAGCCAGCTCCTACAGGGACTCGCTTTCGCGAGCAAGCCCGTTCCCACAAGGGGGCGGCGGCTTCAAGAAACACGTGCTTGCGTCATTCCAACCTTTCACAAAACCTTAACCAAACCGTCCCCCTCCCGTCATGTGCAAGTCATAGGTCTGACACCTGCCGCGCCTACTGTCGTTTGAACTCAAACACAGCCATGGAAGGCTGTTCAAACCAAGACAGAGAAGCCCATGACTCCCGCTATCCATGTCGATCACCTGAACAAGACCTTTGCGAAGAAAACCGCACTGGTCGACCTCGAACTCACCATCGCCACGGGTGAGATGGTCGCGCTGATTGGTGCGTCCGGTTCCGGCAAGTCCACGTTGTTGCGCCATTTGGCGGGCCTGGCCTGTTGCGACAAGGGCAATGGCGGCAGCGTCAAGGTGCTGGGCCGGGAGGTGCAGGCCAGTGGGCGGTTGAATGGCAAGGTGCGCAGGTTGCGGGCAGATATCGGCTATATCTTCCAGCAGTTCAACCTGGTCAATCGCCTGAGTGTGATCGACAACGTGCTGCTCGGTTGCCTGGGCCGCATGCCGCGCTGGCGCGGCAGCCTCGGGTTGTTCAATGCCGAGGAAAAGCAATGTGCCATGCAATCCCTGGCGCGGGTCGGCCTGGCGGACCTGGCCCAGCAACGCGCCTCCACTTTGTCCGGCGGCCAGCAGCAACGCGTGGCGATTGCCCGGGCGTTGACCCAGCGTGCCGAAGTGATCCTCGCCGATGAACCCATCGCCTCACTCGATCCGGAGTCGGCGCGCAAGGTCATGGAAATCCTCGCCGACATCAATCGCCGCGACGGCAAGACCGTGGTGGTGACCCTGCATCAAGTCGATTACGCCATGCGTTATTGCCCGCGTGCCGTGGCGCTCAAGGGTGGGCGCATTCATTTCGACGGGCAGGGTAGCGCGATGAGCAGCCAGTTCCTCAACGATCTGTACGGTGCCGATGTCGACGCCAGCCTGATGATTTGCGACCAGTCCCGCCACGCCGAGCTGCCCCAACGGCTGGCCCTGGCACGCGCTTGAACCCTTACTCACGAGCCACAGGAGCCTGTTCCATGTTGAACCGTATCGGTCATGTTTTTCTGTCTGCGGTGTTGTTGGCCAGCGTCGCCATGGGCAATGCCCAGGCTGCCGACAAGGCGATCAACTTCGGCATCATGTCCACCGAGTCTTCGCAGAACCTCAAGAGCATCTGGCAGCCATTTCTGGATGACATGCACAAGAAGACCGGCCTGACCATCAACGCCACTTTCGCCTCCGACTACGCCGGCCTGATCCAGGGCATGCGTTTCAACAAGGTCGATGTGGCCTGGCTCGGCAACAAGGCGGCAATGGAAGCGGTGGACCGCTCCAACGGCGAGATATTCGCCCAGACCGCCGCCGCCAACGGTGCCGCTGGTTACTGGAGCCTGTTGATCGTGCGCAAGGACAGCCCCCTCAACTCCGTTGAAGACATGCTCAAGAACGCCAAGAACCTGACCTTTGGCAACGGCGACCCGAACTCCACCTCGGGCTATCTGGTGCCGGGCTACTACGTGTTCGCCAAGAACAATGTGGACGCGGCCACCGCCTTCAAGCGCACGCTCAACTCCAGCCATGAAGTCAACGCACTGAGCGTGGCCAAGGGGCAGTTGGACGTGGCCACTTTCAACACCGAAAGCTGGGACCGCCTGGAGGTCACCCAGCCGGACAAGGCCGCGCAACTCAAGGTGATCTGGAAGTCGCCGCTGATCCCCGCCGACCCGCTGGTGTGGAGCAAGGCGTTGACCGACAGCGAGAAAACCAAGATCCGCGACTTCATCTTCAACTACGGCAACACCGATGAAGAGAAGGCGGTACTCAAGAACATGCAACTGGGCAAGTTCCTCGCTTCCAACGACGACCAGTTGCTGCCGATCCGCCAACTGGAGCTGTTCAAGCAGCGCACCACCATCAGCGCCGACAGCAAGCTGGCCGAAGCCGACAAGGCCAAGAAACTGGCAGAGATCGATGCTGACCTGGCCAAGCTGCAACAGCGCCTGACCGAGCTGGACAAGAAAACCGCCGCCAACAGCTAACCCCCTGTGGGAGCGGGCTCCCACAGGGGCCCAGTTCCTACAATCATCGAGAGTGACCCATGACTACGTTGCACGCTGAAGCCGTCGGCAAGCGCACCTGGCCGCAATACCTCGGCTGGGGCCTGTTCCTGGTGCTGCTGGCCTGGGCCTGGAAGGGCGCCGAGATGAACCCGCTGGCGCTGTATCGCGACTCGGGAAACATGGCGACCTTCGCCGCCGACTTCTTCCCGCCGGACTTCCATGAATGGCGCTCTTACCTCAAGGAGATGATCGTCACCGTGCAAATCGCCCTCTGGGGCACGGTACTGGCGATTGTCTGCTCGGTGCCCCTGGGCATCCTCTGCGCCGACAACATCACCCCATGGTGGATTCACCAGCCGCTGCGCCGGGTGATGGATGCCTTCCGTTCGATCAACGAAATGGTGTTCGCCATGTTGTTCGTGGTGGCGGTCGGCCTGGGTCCGTTTGCCGGCGTCCTGGCCTTGTGGATCAGCACCACCGGGGTCCTTGCCAAGTTGTTTGCCGAAGCGGTCGAGGCTATCGACCCAGGCCCGGTGGAAGGGGTGCGCGCCACCGGTGCCAGTGCCTTGCAGGAAGTGATCTACGGCGTGATCCCGCAAGTGATGCCGCTGTGGGTGAGCTACGCGCTCTACCGCTTCGAAGCCAATGTGCGCTCGGCAACGGTGGTGGGCATGGTCGGCGCCGGCGGGATCGGGGTGATCCTGTGGGAGAACATCCGCGCCTTCCAGTTCGTCCAGACCTGCGCGGTGCTGCTGGTGATCATCGTGGTCGTGAGCCTGATCGACGTGCTGTCCCAACGCCTGCGCAAGCGGTTTATCTGACTTCGGAGGGGTGCCTGAGGGCGCTTTTTTAAAGCATGCAGTTGTCTAGACAAGATGAGCCGGTGTACCGCGAACTCGCCGATATCCTGCGTCGCGAACTCAGCGACTACCAGGCCGGTGACTTCCTGCCGGGCGAGGTGCAATTGGCCGAACGTTTTGGTGTCAACCGCCACACGCTGCGTCGGGCCATTGATGAGTTGGTGTTCGAAGGCAGCCTGCTGCGTCAGCAGGGCAAGGGCACGCAAGTGCTGGACCGGCCGCTGATCTACCCGATGGGTGCCGACACTGCCTACAGCCAATCGCTGTCGGCCCAGGGCCACGGGGTGCAGGCGCTGTTGCTCAAGCGCCGTTATTGCTACGCCAGCCGTGACGAAGCGCAGCACCTGGGGATCGCCGAGATGGCGCCGATGATCGAGCTGCAAACCCTGCGCAAACTCGACCAGCAGCCGGTCAGCCTGATCCGCCATCGCTACTGCGCCAGCCATGCACCGCTGCTGGCGGACTACAACGGCGGCTCCCTGCGTCAATACCTGCGCGAGCGCGACCTGCCGCTGACCCGCACCCAGAGCCTGATCGGTGCGCGCCTGCCCAACCGTGATGAAGCCGCGCTGCTGATGATGCCCCGCCACTTGCCAGCCTTGACCGTATTCACCCTTTCCCGCGATCGCGATGGCCGCCCGGTGGAGCTGGCGCAGTCCACCAGCCGTTCGGATCGCTTCCAGTACCAGGTGCTGACCTGATGGAGACTTTGATGAGCCTGTCCCCGCGTCAACACTGGATCGGCGTGCTTGCCCGCGCCCTTCGCAGTGAGCTGATCCCCCACGAAGCGGCCCTGCGCGACGCCGATTACCAACTGATCCGCGCCCCGGAAATCGGCATGACCCTGGTACGCGGGCGCATGGGTGGCAATGGTGCGCCGTTCAACGTCGGCGAAATGAGCGTGACCCGTTGCGTGGTACGCCTGGCCGATGGGCGCACCGGCTACAGCTACCTGGCGGGGCGCGACAAGGTGCATGCCGAATTGGCGGCCCTGGCCGATGCCCATCTGCAAAGCGCACAGCCGAGCCAATGGCTCAGTGATTTGATCCGCGTACTGGCCAACGCCCAGGCCCGGCGCCGCGCGCAAAAAGAAGCCGATACCGCCGCCACCAAGGTCGAGTTCTTCACCCTGGTGCGAGGAGAAAACTGATGAATGCTCAATTATTACAACCGGCGTTTGTCGATCCGGTCCTGGATGCCCAACGCAGTTTTCGTGCAGCGCTCAAGGCCTTGGCCGAACCGGGTTTGATCCAGCCTCTGCCTGCGGCCCCGCACCTCGAAGGCCTGGCGCCGGCCACCTACGCCTTGTGCCTGGGGCTGCTGGATGCAGACACGCCGTTGTGGCTGGCGCCGAGCTTCGATACGCCGCTGATCCGCGCCAACCTGGCCTTCCACTGTGGCTGCCCGCTGGCCGCGCGCCGCGAAGACGCGGTGTTCGCCTTGTTGGGGGAACATGACCTGCACGACCTGAGCGGCTTCGACCACGGCAATGACCGTTATCCCGACCAGTCGTGCACCTTGCTCGTCCAGTTGAGCGACCTCGATAGCGGGCGCGGCCTGAATTGGAGCGGCCCGGGCATCCAGGCCCAGCGCCAGGTCAGCCTGCCACTGCCCCAGGCGTTCTGGCTGGAACGCCAGCGTCGCGAGGCGTTCCCCCGTGGCCTGGACGTGCTGTTCGGCGCCGGCCACTACCTGCTCGGCTTGCCCCGCAGCACCCGCGTCGCAGAGGAGTGTGCCTGATGTACGTAGCCGTCAAAGGTGGCGAACAAGCCATCGACAATGCCCACCGCCTGCTGGCGAAAAAACGCCGGGGCGACACCGCAATTCCTGAGTTGAGTGTGGAGCAGATCCGCCAGCAACTGCCGCTGGCCGTTGCACGGGTGATGACCGAAGGCTCGTTGTACGACGAAGAACTGGCCGCACTGGCAATCAAGCAAGCGGCGGGGGACCTGGTGGAAGCGATCTTCCTGTTGCGCGCCTACCGCACCACGTTGCCACGCTTCAGTCCCAGCCTGCCGATCGACACCGCGCAGATGCAGCTCAGCCGACGCTTGTCCGCAACCTTCAAGGATGTGCCCGGCGGCCAGTTGCTTGGCCCGACGTTCGACTACACCCATCGCCTGCTGGATTTTGCGCTGCTGGCCGAAGGTGAGTATCCCGGCCCGCAGACCTCTGTGGATGCGTGTCTGGAACCTTGCCCGCGTGTGCTGGGGTTGTTGGCCAAAGAAGGCTTGATCAAGAACGAAGCCGACGACAATGCCCGCGTTGCCGATATCACCCGCGACCCGCTGGAGTTCCCCGCCAGCCGTGCCGAGCGCCTGCAAGCCCTGGCCCGTGGTGACGAAGGGTTTCTGCTGGCGCTGGGCTACTCGACCCAGCGTGGCTATGGGCGCAATCACCCCTTTGCCGGGGAAATTCGCATCGGTGACGTAGAGGTGTGGATTGATCCCGAAGAGCTGGGCTTTCCCATTTGCCTGGGCAGCATCGAAGTCACCGAGTGCGAGATGGTCAACCAGTTCGTCGGCTCGGCCACTGAGCTGGCGCAGTTCACCCGTGGCTACGGCCTGGCGTTCGGGCATGCCGAGCGCAAGGCCATGGGCATGGCGCTGGTGGACCGTTCACTGCGCGCCGAAGAGTTCAACGAAGAGGTGGTGTCGCCGGCCCAGCGTGAAGAGTTTGTGCTGGCCCACTGCGACAACGTCGAGGCAGCCGGTTTTGTCTCGCACCTCAAATTGCCTCATTACGTGGACTTCCAGGCCGAACTGGAGCTGATCCGCAAACTGCGCCAACCGGCTGAGGGTTCCCGCCATGAATGACATTACCCAGATACCCACGCGTGATCCGGCGTACAACTTCGCCTACCTCGACGAGCAAACCAAGCGTATGATCCGCCGCGCCTTGCTCAAGGCCGTGGCAATCCCGGGTTATCAGGTGCCATTCGGTGGTCGCGAGATGCCGCTGCCCTATGGCTGGGGCACCGGTGGCATGCAATTGACCGCGGCAATCCTGGGCGCCGAGGACGTACTCAAGGTCATCGACCAGGGCGCCGACGACACCACCAACGCCGTGTCCATCCGCCGTTTTTTTGCGCGCACCGCCGGCATCGCCACCACCGAGGCCACCCCCGACGCGACGGTGATCCAGACCCGCCACCGCATCCCCGAAACGCCGTTGCAGGCCGGGCAGATCATGGTCTATCAAGTGCCGATCCCCGAGCCGCTGCGTTTTATCGAACCGTCGGAAACCGAGACCCGCACCATGCACGCCCTCAATGACTACGGGGTGATGCACGTAAAACTCTACGAAGATATCGCCACCTTTGGCCATATCGCCACGGCCTATGCCTACCCGGTAATGGTCGACGAACGCTATGTGATGGACCCCTCGCCAATCCCCAAATTCGACAACCCCAAACTCGACATGAGCCCGGCGCTGATGCTGTTTGGTGCCGGTCGCGAAAAGCGCTTGTACGCAGTGCCGCCGTACACCCAGGTCAGCAGCCTGGACTTCGAGGATCACCCGTTCGAAGTGCAGAAGTGGCAGCACTGCTGTGCGATCTGTGGCAGCCACGAATCATTCCTCGACGAGCTGATTCTGGATGACGCCGGCACCCAGAGTTTCGTGTGTTCCGATACCTGGTATTGCGCCCAACGGGTCAAGGAGAACAACCAGTGAGCCAGCCCTTATTGCAAGTGCGTGATCTGTCCCTGTTATACGGCCCGCAGAAGGGGTGCCAGGGCGTGAGCTTTGATCTGTACCCCGGCGAAGTGCTGGGGATTGTCGGCGAGTCCGGCTCGGGCAAATCCACCTTGCTCTCGCTGTTGAGCGGACGCTTGCCACCCCAGGCCGGCAGCATCGGTTATCGGAGCAAGGAGGGCGAATGGCTGGACCTGTACAGCGCCAGCGAAGCCGAACGGCGCACTTTGCTGCGCACCGAATGGGGCTTTGTTGAACAAAATCCCCGCGACGGCCTGCGCATGGGCGTTTCGGCTGGCGCCAACATCGGTGAGCGCTTGATGGCCCAGGGCGTGCGCAACTACCAGCAGCTGCGCGGCGCCGGCCTGGATTGGCTGAGCCAGGTGGAAATCGACCCGCAGCGTATCGACGACTTGCCGCGCACCTTCTCTGGCGGTATGCAGCAACGCCTGCAAATCGCCCGCAACCTCGTCTCCAGCCCGCGCCTGGTGTTTATGGATGAGCCGACCGGCGGCCTCGATGTGTCGGTGCAGGCGCGCTTGCTTGATCTGTTGCGCGGCCTGGTGCGCGAGCTGGACCTGGCGGTAGTCATCGTCACTCACGACCTGGCCGTTGCGCGTCTGCTGGCCGACCGCCTGATGGTGATGCGCCGTTCACGGGTGGTGGAAACCGGCTTGACCGACCAGATCCTCGACGATCCACAGCACCCTTATTCCCAACTGCTGGTGTCTTCGGTATTGCAGCCATGATGAATACGTTGATTGAGGTCCGAGACCTGTCTAAAACCTTCACCTTGCACCAGCAGAACGGCGTGGTGCTGAACGTGCTGCGCGGGGTGGATTTCAGTGTGCAGGGCGGTGAGTGCCTGGTGCTCCACGGCCAGTCCGGCGCCGGTAAAAGCACCTTGCTGCGCACCCTGTACGGCAACTACCTACCAGCGGGCGGCAGCATTCGCCTCTGCCACGACGGGCAATGGCTGGAACTGGTGGGCGCACAGCCCCGGGACATTCTGCAGGTGCGCCAGCAGACCCTGGGCTATGTCAGCCAGTTCTTGCGGGTGATCCCACGGGTGGCGTGCCTGGATGTAGTGATGGAACCGGCATTGGCCCGTGGTTGGCCGAAACCTCAGGCCCAGGCGCGGGCCGAGCACTTGCTGGCGCGCCTGAATATCCCGCAGCGCCTGTGGCAGTTGGCGCCGGGCACGTTTTCCGGTGGCGAGCAGCAGCGGGTCAATATTGCACGCGGTTTCATGGTGGCCTGGCCGGTGATGTTGCTGGACGAACCGACAGCGTCCCTGGATGACAGCAACCGCCAGGTTGTCCTGGAACTGATGAACGAAGCCAAGGCCGGCGGTGCCGCACTGATCGGCATCTTCCATGATCGCGCCGCCCGTGAGGCGGTGGCCGATCGTCACTTGGACATGACACCTGCCCATCAAGCCGAAGAGGAATACGCTCATGCCCGCTGAACAGATCCTCAGCAATGCCCGGCTGGTCACGGCTGATCGTGTATTTCTCGGCAGCGTGGTGCTGCGTGACGGGATGATCGTCGATCTCGCCGAAGGCCGCAGCCAGTTGTCCCAGGCCCAGGACCTGGGCGGCGATTTCCTGCTGCCGGGGCTGGTGGAGTTGCACACCGACAACCTGGAAAAGCACATGACCCCACGGCCCGGCGTGGACTGGCCGTCGACTTCGGCGGTGCTCAGCCATGACGCGCAAATCATCGCCGCCGGTATCACCACGGTGTTCGACGCGGTGTCCATTGGCGACGTCAATCCCAAGGGCAACCGCATGCAGAAACTGCCGGCGATGCTCAATGCCATTGCCTCGGCGCAAGAGGCTGGCCTGACCCGCGCCGAACACCGCCTGCATCTGCGTTGCGAGCTGTGCCACCCGGACACCTTGAGCGTGTTCCGCGACCTGGTGGAAAACCCGCTGGTGCAACTGGTGTCGGTGATGGACCACTCACCGGGCCAGCGCCAGTTTGTGCTGGAGTCCAAGTACCGTGAGTACTACATGGGCAAGTACCACCTGAACGACGAGACCATGGACGCGTTTATCGTGCTGCAAATGGCCAATTCCAAGGCCTACAGTGACCGCTATCGTGCGGCGATTGTCGAGCATTGCCTGGGGCGCGGCCTGTCGGTGGCCAGTCATGACGATGCAACGTTGGCCCACGTCGAGGAGTCGGCGCGCTACGGCATGAGCATCGCTGAGTTCCCCACTACCCTGGAAGCGGCGCGTGGTTGCCGGCAACTTGGGATGAACGTGCTGATGGGCGCCCCGAACGTGGTGCGCGGCGGGTCGCACTCGGGTAATGTGGCCGCCGCCGGCCTGGCCGCCGAAGGATTGCTGGATATACTTTCCAGTGACTATTACCCCGCCAGCCTGCTACAGGCGGCGTTCGTCCTGGCCGATCAGCAGGACGGCGGCGATCTTTCGCGTGCGGTCAGGATGATCAGCCTGGCTCCGGCACGCGCTGCGGGCTTGAACGATCGCGGTGAAATTGCCATTGGCCTGCGGGCGGACCTGGTGCAAGCTCGGAGCCGTGAAGGGCTGCCAGTGGTCCAACAAGTCTGGCGACAAGCCAAGAGGGTGTTTTGATGGCAGGCAGGTTGATCTATCTCATCGGGCCATCGGGTTCGGGCAAGGACAGCCTGCTGGATGCCGCACGCCTACATTTGGCCGAGCGCGGTTGCCGCATTGTGCGGCGAGTGATCACCCGCTCGGCGGAGGCGGTGGGTGAGGCGGCCGAGGGGGTCAGCCCCGCACAATTTGCGGCGATGAACGCCGAGGGCGCCTTTGCCCTCAGTTGGCAGGCCAATGGTCTGTCCTATGGCATTCCCCGGCAGATCGACGACTGGCTGGCGGTGGGGGACGATGTACTGGTCAACGGCTCGCGCGGTCATCTGGCGCAGACTCGCGAGCGTTATCCGACGCTGTTGGTGGTGTTGCTGACGGTTGATCAGGCGGTGCTGCGCCAACGCCTGCTGGCGCGGGGGCGTGAGTCGGTGGCAGAAATCGACGCACGCCTGGCGCGCAATACACAGTTCACTGACAGCCTGACGGCGACTCCCGGCGTATTTCTGCTGGATAATTCCGGGTCGCTGGCACATACCGTTGAACGTTTGTTCAGGTGCCTGGACGCAGGGCACTCGGCATGCGCCTGACCTTGTTGGGCACCGGTGACGCCCGCCAGGTCCCGGTGTATGGCTGTGAATGCGCCGCCTGTGCCCTGGCCCGCAGCGATGCACGCTTGCGTCGCCGCGAATGCAGTGCGTTGGTCGAGTGCGGTGACCAGCGCTGGTTGATCGACAGCGGGCTGACGGACCTGACCGAGCGCTTCCCGCCACGCAGCCTCAGCGGCATTCTGCAGACCCACTACCACGCCGATCATGCCCAGGGCCTGCTGCATCTGCGCTGGGGCCAAGGCCTGACTATTGCGGTGCATGGCCCGGCAGACCCCGAAGGCCTGTCGGACCTCTACAAACACCCCGGCATCCTCGATTTCAGCCAGCCCTTCGCCGAGTTCGAGACCCGGCAGTTTGGCGAGCTGACGGTCACCGCGTTGCCGCTGCAACATTCCAAGCTGACGTTCGGTTACCTGCTGCAAGGGCAGGGCCGGCGTATCGCTTATCTCACCGACACCACGGGCCTGCCCCCGGCAACCGTCGACTGGTTGCGGCGCGAACCCCTGGACGTACTGGTCATCGACTGCTCCATGCCGCCGCAACCCCAGGCGCCGCGTAATCACAATGACCTGACATTGGCCTTGCAATGCATCGAAGCATGCGGCGCCGAGCTTGGCGTACTGACCCACGTCGGGCATACGCTCGATGCCTGGCTGTTGCAGTATCGCGGTGAACTGCCGCGCCACGTGACGGTGGGCTGGGATGGGCGGGTGCTTTAACTCAAGGCCTTCAGTTTTTCAATATCCGGCAAAACAACCGCCAGTCTGTTCCGGTAAATCTGTGCTTGAGTAAAGATAACTCTAGGGTTACTTTTATTCGGGCCAGAGCAAGGAGGCTGTGGTGCAAAGCAGGTTATTGATCAAGGAACTGCAAGAGGCGGGCTGGGTGCTGGATCGGGTTACGGGCAGCCATCATATTTTCACCCACCGTTATAACCCGTACACGATACCGGTGCCTCATCCCAAGAAGGACCTACCCTTAGGCACCGTGCGAAGTATCAGGCGGCGCGCCGGGCTGTTTTCGTTCTAGAACGGTTTTTCAGGAGAATATTCATGCAATACCCAATCTGTATCGAATGGGGCGATGACTTTACCGCCTCCGGTATCCAGATCCCCGATATTCCAGGTGCGGTGACCGCCGGGGACAGTTTTGAAGAGGCTTACAACGCCGCAGTGGAAGTGGCCCACATCATGCTGCAAGAGATGGCCAGCGAAGGCCGTGCGATTCCCATGCCGACCTCGGTCGCGGCGCATCATGGCAACACGGAATATGCCGGGATGGGCTGGGGCATGCTGGAGCTGGATATTTCGCCTTACCTGGGCAAGACCGAGAAGGTCAATGTGACCTTGCCAGGGTATGTGATCCAGCGCATTGACCGTTATGTACGCGAGCACAAAGTCAAAAGCCGTTCGTCATTCCTGGCGGATGCCGCGTTGGAGAAATTGGTGCGTTCTTAGTGGGTGGCCCCTCCATAGGTGAGGGAAAGTGCCTGACGTTGAGGTTGAAAATGTAGAGAGGATATTTCTTAAGATAGCGACGGTTTGGATTATACAAGCGTGTTCTTTTTTACGTTTTCTTAGTGGTGTCAGCGACTTGAACGCGCATTTTCGAGGCCGGGTGACACCGGGTAAATGTAAAAAACCATGTGTTTTGTCAGCAAACTAAACCGCAGCTCAACGCGTTTCAATAAGACTCAAAGCCCAGGTGGCGAGGTGGTTTTCTGCATGAAAGATTAGAGACGGATGACGCCGGCTGAGGCAGCTTTCTGCGATGAAAGGCGACGCCATTGGACGCTGTTATCCCTGTCATTAATCGATTTGGAGATCGCCATGAGTCAAATAAACAACGGTGTTACTCATCCTGGTTGCTGCCCGGAAGAAATGTATGGACCGTCCAAGGAGCAATTTTCCGCTCGCGGGAAACGCACCATCAGTACTGATCAGGCCGCCCAGCATCTTACGCGAGAGGGGACGCGCTTTCATGATCGGGATAGGGACGGCAAGACGCAGGTGTCTTTCAACTTGAGTAGTTTCACCGAGCAGCAAAAAACCTGTGCCCGCCGGGCGATGCAGGCTTGGCAAGACGTGGCCGACATCAGTTTTCATGAGAATGCCCGCAAGGCTGACGGTTCTATTCAGGTATCCGGCGCCCATAACTCGGACAGGGGGGTGGCATGGCGATCTGGCGAGCAAAACTCCAAGACAACCGCGCAGATCGGCACAAAAGGTGTGTCACATGACCCAAAGCCTGGGAGTCATTTTCACACCACCATGATTCATGAGATCGGTCATTGTCTTGGGCTCGCCCACCCCGGCCATTACAACGGCGGAGGTACGTACGAGAAGAATGCACAGTTTGCGCAGGACACGAAGGCTGGCACAGTCATGAGTTATTGGTCTGAACGCGAGAACGCTGGCCACAACTTCAACAACAAGGGGCCCTCGGCGCCCATGATGTACGACATCGCGGCCGCCCAACGTCTTTATGGTGCAAACCGCGCTACCCGTAACACGGACACGACCTATGGCTTCAATTCCAACACCGGGCGTGAGTCGCTGAGTGTCAAGAGCGCTGCTGATTCAGCAATATTTTGTGTGTGGGACGGTGGCGGGAACGATACGTTGGATTTTTCCGGGTATTCACAGAACCAGAACATTAATCTTAATGAACAATCATTCTCGGACGTCGGGGGAATGAAAGGTAATGTTTCCATCGCCAAGGGCGTAACACTGGAAAATACCATCGGCGGTTCAGGTACTGACGTGATTACGGGAAATGATGCGGACAATCGTCTCAAGGGTGGCGGGGGCTTAGACAGGTTGAGAGGGGGAGGCGGCGCTGACACATTTGTCTACGACAAAGCCAGCGAGTCCACATCGAAGAACTCAGACCTGATCGAAGATTTTACCAGCGGTGTCGACAAGATCGATGTTTCCGGCGCCTTGAGAGAAGCCGGTATCAAAGGTCTCAACTTTTCCAGTCAATTCAATGGCCGGCCCGGTAACGCAGTGCTGAGCCATGACCCGAACACAGGGCGTGGCAGTTTGGCTATCGATATGAACGGCAATGGCAAGTCTGACTTGCTGGTTACCACAGTGGGCAAAATTCAATCCGCCGATATCGTGACGGGAGGGCAGGTGCCAGCACCGGCACCAACACCGGCACCAACACCGGCACCAACACCAACACCAACACCAACACCAACACCAGAACCCACTGCTTCTCTACTTGCTACGCTGGGAAGTGTTCTGCACGGAACCCTCATGATGTTGCAGGGGCTTGTCCGTCTGTTGGAGAAAAGCCCGTCAGAGCAGCGATAAACGATAGGCAGGATCCTGAGCGTGTTGATGAGATATCGAACGTCAGGCGCTCACTGTCGAAGCGGCTCTGGACACACTCAGGAATCGTAACAGTGCCACCAGCGGGAACAGGCTGCCGACCACAATCACCCCAAGCCAGCCGCCATGTTCATACACACTGCTGGCAATCGCCGAACCGAAGGCCCCGCCGATGAAGATGCTGGTCATGTAGAGCGCGTTCAGGCGACTGCGGCTGTGGGCGTCCAGGGCGTAGATGGTGCGCTGGCCGAGGACCATGTTCATCTGCACGCAAAAATCCAGGACCACGCCGGTGACCATCAAGCCGATGACGCTGTAGGCCGGGTGTACCAGCGCTGGCAGAAAACTCAGGGCCGCCAGCAACATCGCCAGCAATGAGGCGCGATGGGTGTGGCCAGCGTCTGCCAGGCGTCCGCTGATCGGTGCGGCGATGGCGCCCAAGGCCCCAACCAGGGCAAACAGGGCAATCTCGCTTTGGCTCAGGCCATGGTTGCGTGAGAGCTCCAGCGGCACGGCGGTCCAGAACAGGCTGAAGGCGGCGAACATGCAGCCTTGATAGAACGCCCGTTGGCGCAGCGATGGCTGCTCGCGCAGCAAAGTGCCCAACGAGCGTAGCAACTGGCCATAGCTGGCGCTGTGGTCTGGCTGGCGCTTGGGGACAGTCAACAACAGCACCACGCTGATCACGGCCATCATCGCCGCTGCGGTCATGAACATCGCCCGCCAGCCGAAGTGGTCTGCTACCAGGCTGGAAACCGGACGCGCCAGCAGAATGCCCAGCAACAGGCCGCCCATGATACTGCCCACCACCCGGCCCCGTGATTCGGCGGGCGCCAGGTGTGCAGCCAGGGGGATCAGGATTTGCACCGATACCGAACTGAAGCCGATCAACAACGACACCAGCAGGAACAGGTTCGGCTGTTCGGTAAAGGCCGCGCCCAACAGGCTGGCGATGGCAACCACGGTGGTGATGATCATCAACCGGCGGTTTTCCAGCAGGTCGCCCAAGGGCACGAGGAAGAACAGGCCCAGGGCATAGCCGATCTGGGTCAGGGACACGATCAGGCTGGCCATGGCCGGGGTCAGGCCGATGTCCGGGGCAATCAGCTCGATGATCGGTTGGGCGTAGTAGATGTTGGCGACAATAGCCCCGCAGCAGAACGCGAATAGCAGCACCATGCCACGGGTCAGGGTGGCGGTCGCGGGTGGGGTAGCGGTCATGGTGTTCTCGTTAAAGCGGGGAAGGAGGGCGTGAAGGGTAAAGGGTAGGCGAAGGAAGGGAGTAAGTGTTACTGATGATTTCAGTCATGCCTGGCATTGATGCCTTACGCGCAAGCCAATGTGGGAGCGGCGGTGCGACGATTCGACTTGCTCGCGAAGGGGGTGTATCAGTCAAAAACTATTTGTCTGACCCACCGCATTCGCGAGCAAGTCGAATCGTCGCACCGCCGCTCCCACACAAGCCGGCTCTCACGGTCAGTTATTGGCCGCTGTAGATCTGGTCAAACACCCCGCCATCATTGAAGTGGGTCTTCTGCACGGTGCGCCAGTCACCAAAGGTCTTCTCCACCGACAGGAAGTCGACTTTCGGGAAGCGGTCGGTGTACTTGGCCAGTACCGCCGGGTCACGCGGACGCAGGTAATTGTTGGCGGCGATTTCCTGGCCTTCTGGCGACCACAGGTATTTGAGGTAGTCATCGGCCACTGTACGGGTGCCTTTTTTGTCGACCACTTTGTCGACGACCGACACCGGCGGCTCGGCTTCGGCAGAGACGCTTGGGTAGATCACTTCGAACTGATCACGACCGAATTCACGGGCAATCATTTCTGCTTCGTTTTCAAAGGTCACCAGCACGTCGCCGATCTGGTTGGTCATGAAGGTCGTGGTGGCGGCACGGCCACCGGTATCGAGCACCGGTGCTTGTTTGAACAGCTTGCCGACAAACTCCTTGGCCTTGTTTTCATCGCCGCCGTTCTTCAGCACATAACCCCAGGCCGACAGGTAGGTGTAGCGCCCGTTCCCGGAGGTCTTGGGGTTGGGCACGATCACTTGTACGCCATCCTTGAGCAGGTCCGGCCAGTCTTTCAGAGCCTTGGGGTTGCCCTTGCGCACGATGAACACGGTGGCGGAGGTGAACGGCGCGCTGTTGTTCGGCAGGCGCGTGACCCAGTTATCGGGCACCAGTTTGCCGTTGTCCGCCAGGGCGTTGATGTCGGTGGCCATGTTCATGGTGATCACGTCAGCCGGCAGGCCATCGATCACCGAGCGTGCCTGTTTGCTGGAACCACCGAAGGACATCTGCAAGGTCAGCTTGTCGTCTGGGTGCTCGGCTTGCCAGTGCTTCTGGAACGCGGCGTTGTAATCCTTGTAGAAGTCGCGCATCACGTCGTAGGAGACGTTGAGCAGGGTGGTCGATGCGGCCTGGGCGCCGATAGACAGGGCGAGGCCGGCGGCCAGGAGAGAAGCGCTAACGAGTTTTTTCACTGCTCATTCCTTGTTGTTCGAGAAGGTAGTGGCTTATAGCCCACGACTATAGCCGGGGCGGCATAGACGCTTAAAGATTAAAAAGAACTTTGCTTATTCTGCTTTGCGATAAAGCCCGTTGCCACACCGTGAGCAAAAGGCTGCGTTGGGTTCATGGCTGCTTTTCTTGCACACCGGGCAATCGTGTTGCAGTTGCTCTCCGCGCATGGCGTTGGCCAGCTCGGCGGTAAAAATCCCGGTGGGTACGGCGATGATCGAGTAACCGGTGATCATCACCAGCGACGAAATCACCTGGCCCAGCGGGGTCTTGGGCACGATATCGCCAAAGCCCACGGTGGTCAGGGTCACGATAGCCCAGTAGATGCCCTTGGGGATGCTGGTAAAGCCGTGTTCCGGGCCTTCAATCACATACATCAAGGTACCGAACACGGTGACCAGGGTGCACACGCTGACCAGGAACACCACGATCTTCTGCTTGCTGCCGCGCAGCGCCGACATCAGGTAGTTGGCCTGCTTGAGATACGGACCCAGCTTGAGCACGCGGAAGATTCGCAACATGCGGATGATGCGGATGATCAGCAGGTACTGGGCATCGCTGTAGTACAGCGCAAGGATGCCGGGGACGATGGCCAGCAAGTCCACCAGCCCGTAGAAACTGAAGGCATAGCGCAACGGTTTGGGCGAGCAATACAGGCGCAGGCCGTATTCGATGGCGAAGATGATGGTGAAGCCCCACTCGATATAGGCCAGCACATCGGCGTAGTTCTGGTGGATCTGGTCGATGCTGTCGAGCATCACGATCACCAGGCTTGCGAGGATGGTCAGCAACAGGATGCCGTCGAAGCGCCGCCCGGCCGCGGTGTCGCTCTGGAATACCATGACGTAGAGGCGCTGGCGCCAGTCGTTGTTGCTGTCCATGAAGTTCGCCTGAATCGAAGGTCTGCGAAGCCTAGGGGGATTCGAACGGGCTGTCCATGTTGGGCCTTTGCAGCAGGCGCCGCGTCGCGCGTACCAGCCAGCAGGCGAGGATAAACGGCGCAGTCAGCGGCGCCAGGTGCAGGCCGGCGAAGCCTGGGGTCAGGATGATTGCCAGCAGGATGCCGAACAATGGCAGCCAGGGCTGGCGCCGGAACTGGCTGAGGGCCAAGGCGGCGAGTGCCGGGTTATAGCTGTGCAGGCCGAACAGGGCGCCAGCGCGGTCATCGAGCAACAGGCCCATCGCCACGCCGCTGCTGGCGCCGATCAAGGCCCACAGCATCGCGCGTCGGTCAGCCAGCCATAAACCGAAGGCAATCAACAGGCCGGCCAACGGTTGATCGAGCAGGACGATCTGCCCCAGGCCAACCAGCGGTGCGCCGAGCCACGCCAGGGTATCCGGCGGGCTGATCGTCAACGCCGCAGGTGAGACCGTGCCGAGCAACAGCCAGCTCAAACCGACAAAGGGCGCGGTGTAGGCGGGCAAGTCATCGCTATGGGCCACGCGCTTGATCCATTGGCGCGTCAGGATCGCACTCAGGCCGCCGCACGCCAGGATCAGCGGCGGCAACAGTGCCGACCAGGCAAAGTGCTGGCTGATCAGCAACCCCAGCAGCACACCGTTGTAGCTATAGAGCCCGGCCTGGCGCTCGGCCTTGGGATAGTCACGACGCTGGGCCGTGAGCAAACCGGCGACCCCGCCCAGCAGCGCACCGCCGAGCAGGGCCGGGGCACAGGTCAGGATCGCCAGCAGGCAGAGCAGGCCACACAGCGGGTGGCGCTGCAGGAAGATCTGGCTGAAACCGTTGAGCAGGGCTTCGGCCCAGTCGGGGCAGGTTGGGTTGGACATGGTGGTGGTCGCTCCCCTGTAGGAGCGAGCTTGCTCGCGAAGGTCGTTAACGATGACGCGTACTTTTTGAATGGACGCGTCGCTCTCAGGTTTTTCGCGAGCACGCTCGCTCCTACAGTAGCGTCTCGATACGCAGCGAGTTGGTCGACCCCGGCTGCCCAAAGGGCACCCCCGCCGTGATCAACAACGTATCCCCACGCTGGGCCATGCCTTGGGCCTGGGCGATTTCCAGCGCGGTGGAACATACCTCGTCCACCTGCCGCAACCGATCATTGACCACCGAGTGCACGCCCCAGGCCACGCTCAGGCGCCTGGCGGTGGACAGGTTTGGCGTGAGGTTGAGGATCGGCACCGCCGGCCGCTCCCGCGCTGCCCGCAGGGTGGATGTGCCGGACTCGCTGTAGTTCACCAGCACCGCCACCGGCAGGATGCTGCTGATCCGGCGGATCGCACAGCTGATCGCGTCGGACACCGTGGCATCGGCCTTGGGTCGGCTTACATCCAGTTGGGTCTGGTAATCCGGGCCGTTCTCTACCTGGCGGATGATCTTGCTCATCATCTGCACGGCTTCCAGCGGGTATTCGCCAGAGGCGGTTTCGGCCGAGAGCATCACCGCATCGGCGCCTTCGGCCACGGCGTTGGCCACGTCCGTGACTTCGGCGCGGGTCGGGGCCGGTGAGAAGCGCATGGATTCGAGCATCTGTGTGGCGACCACCACCGGTTTACCCAACTGGCGGCAGATGGTGATGATGTCTTTCTGGATTTGCGGCACGCTTTCGGCCGGGACTTCCACGCCCAGGTCCCCTCTGGCGACCATGATTGCATCGCTCAGCTCGGCGATTTCCTGCAAACGCTGCACGGCCGAGGGTTTCTCGATCTTGGCCATCAGGTAGGCTTTGTCGCCAATCAGTTCGCGGGCTTCGCGGATGTCTTCCGGGCGCTGCACAAACGACAGGGCGACCCAGTCCACCCCAAGCTCCAGGCCAAAGCTCAGGTCACGCCGATCCTTGGCGGTCAATGGGCTCAACTCCAGCAAGGCTTGTGGCACGTTCACGCCTTTACGGTCCGACAATTCGCCACCGTTGAGCACGGTAGTGTCGATGGCGTCGCTGTATTTGGCGGTCACCCGCAGGCGCAGCTTGCCGTCGTCCAGCAACAGGTCCATGCCCGGTTCAAGGGCGGCGATGATTTCCGGGTGCGGCAGGTTGACCCGGCGCTGGTCGCCCGGGGTGTCGTCCAGGTCCAGGCGCAGGGCCTGGCCGCGCACCAGTTGCACCTTGCCTTCGGCAAACCGGCCGACGCGCAGCTTGGGCCCTTGCAAGTCCATCAGGATGCCGAGGGGGTAGTTCAATTGCCGCTCGACCTGGCGGATCCACTGGTAGCGCTGGGCATGGTCGGCGTGGTCGCCATGGCTGAAGTTGAGGCGGAAGATGTTCACCCCGGCTTCCACCAGTTCGCGGATGTCATCGATACCGTCGGTGGCCGGTCCCAGGGTGGCGAGGATTTTAACCTTCTTGTCAGGCGTCATGTTCAGGACTCTCAAGGATCAGAATGGCGCGCAAGTCGTTGACGTTGGTCCGGGTCGGCTCGGTGACGATCAACGCGTCGAGTGCCGCGAAATAGCCGTAGCCATTGTTGTTGTCCAACTCATCGCTGGCCGACAGGCCCAGGGCTTCGGCACGGGCATAGCTGGTGGGGGTCATGATCGCCCCGGCGTTGTCTTCGGAACCGTCGATGCCGTCAGTGTCCCCGGCCAGCGCGTAGACACCGGGCAGGCCCTTGAGGCTGTCGGTCAGGCTCAGCAGGAACTCGGCGTTGCGTCCGCCACGGCCATTGCCGCGTACGGTCACGGTGGTTTCGCCGCCGGACAGGATCACGCAGGGCGCTGCCAGTGGCTGGCCGTGCTGGATGATCTGCCGGGTGATGCCGGCGTGGACCTTGGCCACGTCCCGCGCTTCGCCTTCCAGGTCGCCGAGGATCAGCGGGCTGAAACCGGCCTGGCGCACTTTTACCGCCACGGCTTCCAAAGATTGTTGTGGCCGCGCGATCAGCTGGAAATGGCTGCGCGCAAGGCACGGATCGCCGGGTTTGACGGTCTCCGACTCAGGGCTCTGCAACCAACTGCGCACCGAGGCAGGGATGTCGATCTGGTAACGCTTGAGGATCGCCAGCGCTTGTTGCGAGGTGCTCGGGTCGCCCACGGTGGGGCCGGAGGCAATCACCGTGGCTTGATCGCCCGGTACATCGGAAATCGCATAGGTGTAGACGGTGGCGGGCCAGGACGCCTTGGCCAATCGCCCGCCCTTGATTGCCGAGAGGTGCTTGCGCACACAATTCATCTCGCCAATGGTCGCGCCGGATTTGAGCAGGGCTTTGTTGATCGCCTGCTTGTCGGCCAGGGTAATTCCCGCTGCCGGCAAGGCCAGCAGGGCCGAGCCACCGCCGGACAAGAGGAAGATCACGCGGTCGTCTTCGTTGAGGTTGCTGATCAGCTCCAGCACGCGTTTGGCCACGGCCTGGCCTGCGGCATCGGGCACCGGGTGCGCGGCTTCGACCACTTCGATTTTCTGGCAGGGGGCGCCGTGGCCGTAGCGGGTGACCACCAGGCCCGAGACTTGGCCTTGCCAGCTGTTTTCCACGACCAGGGCCATGGCGGCGGCGGCTTTGCCCGCGCCGATCACGATCACGCGGCCGCTGCGGTCGGCAGGCAGATAAGGTTCGAGGACTTGCCGGGGGTGGGCTGCGTCGATGGCTGTGGCAAACAGCTCGCGAAGCAGGTGTTGCGGATCGACCGACATAAGCGGGCTCCCGGATTCTTGTTATTGGATTTGAAATGTGGAATGCAATCAAAATGTGGGAGCTGGCTTGCCTGCGATAGCGGTGTGTGGGGCGATTAATCTGTCACTCAAAGACCGCTATCGCAGGCAAGCCAGCTCCCACAAGGTATTGCTTTCCAAAAGGGGAGGTTACTTATCGCGAATCGAGAAATTCGCCATATGCTCCAGGCCCTTGATCAGCGCCGAGTGGTCCCAGTTGCCGCCGCCGATCGCGGTGCAGGTGCTGAACACTTGTTGGGTGCCGGCGGTGTTGGGCAGGTTGATCCCCAGTTCCTTGGCGCCGGCCAGGGCCAGGTTCAAATCCTTCTGGTGCAGGTTGATGCGGAAACCCGGGTCGAAGGTGCCCTTGATCATCCGCTCGCCATGCACTTCGAGGATCTTCGACGAGGCGAAGCCACCCATCAGCGCTTCGCGCACCTTGGCGGGGTCTGCACCGTTTTTCGAGGCGAACAGCAGCGCTTCGGCCACGGCCTGGATGTTCAGGGCGACGATGATCTGGTTCGCCACCTTGGCGGTCTGGCCGTCGCCATTGCCGCCCACCAGGGTGATGTTCTTGCCCATGCTCTGGAACAGTGGCAGGGCGCGTTCGAAGGTCTGTGGCGCGCCGCCGACCATGATGCTCAGGGTCCCGGCCTTGGCGCCGACTTCACCGCCGGATACCGGGGCGTCGAGGTACTGCGCGCCGGTGGCGTTGATCTTCGCGGCAAACGCCTTGGTGGCGGTGGGCGAGATCGAACTCATGTCGATCACCACTTTGTTCGGTGACAGGCCGGCCGCCACGCCATCGGCACGGAACAGTACGTCGTCGACCTGTGGGGTGTCGGGCACCATGACAATGATAAATTCTGCTTCCTGGGCCACTTGCTGCGGGTTGGCCAGGGCCACGGCGCCAGCGGCGACCAGTTCGGCGGGTGCCTTGCCGTGATGCTCGGAGAGGAACAGTTGGTGACCTGCTTTCTGCAGGTTCGCGGCCATGGGTTGGCCCATGATGCCGGTGCCGATAAAGCCGATTTTAGCCATGATCAAAATCCTCTTTTTATTCGTTATGCAGGTTGTGCACTGCCCCCTGTAGGAGCTGGCTTGCCTGCGATGGCTTCACCTGGGTATGCCTGATACACCGAGGTGTCTGCATCGCAGGCAAGCCAGCTCCTACAGGTTTTTATGGTGTTGGTCAGATCGCGTTATGGGTCTTGAGCCAGCCAAGACCGGCTTGGGTCGTGGTCAGCGGCTTGTACTCGCAGCCCACCCAGCCCTGATACCCGATGCGGTCCAGGTGTTCGAACAGGAAGCGATAGTTGATCTCGCCCGTGCCCGGCTCGTTGCGCCCGGGGTTGTCCGCCAACTGGATATGGTTGATCTGATCCAGGTGCGTTGCCATGGTGCGGGCCAGGTCGCCCTCCATGATTTGCATGTGATAGATGTCGTATTGCAGGAACAGGTTGGCGCTGCCCACCTGTTCACGGATCGCCAGGGCCTGCGCCGTGTTGTTCAGGTAGAAACCAGGGATATCGCGAGTGTTGATCGCTTCCATCACCAGCTTGATACCCACCGCTTGCAGCTTGTCGGCGGCGTACTTGAGGTTGGCGACGAAGGTTTTTTCGACGCTAGCGTCATCCAGGCCTTGTGGACGGATGCCGGCCAGGCAGTTGATCTGGGTATTGCCCAGCACCTGGGCATAGGCGATGGCCAGGTTGACGCCGGCACGGAACTCCTCGACCCGATCCGGGTGGCAGGCCAGGCCGCGCTCACCGTTGGCCCAGTCACCGGCCGGCAGGTTGAACAGCACTTGGGTCAGGCCGTGGGCGTCAAGCTGCGCCTTGATTTCGGCGGAGCTGAACTCGTAGGGGAACAGGTATTCCACACCACTGAAACCTGCGTCGGCGGCGGCTTTGAAGCGGGCTAGGAAGTCCTGCTCGGTGAACAGCATGGACAGGTTGGCGGCAAAACGCGGCATGGGAATCTCCTCAAAAGCGTTCCCGCGTCGGACGCGGGAACGTGCAGTCATTAATCGAGCAGTGAAATCGCGGTAGGCGCGTCATTGCCCACCAGTGCCAGGTCTTCGAATTCGTTGACGGCGTTGATCTCGGTGCCCATGGAAATATTGGTCACACGCTCCAGAATAATCTCAACGATCACCGGAACCTTGAATTCCTCGATCATTTCCTGAGCCTTGCGCAACGCCGGCTGGATCTGTGCCGGTTCGAACACGCGCAGGGCCTTGCAACCCAGGCCTTCGGCGACGGCGACGTGGTCAACACCATAGCCGTTGAGTTCCGGGGCGTTGAGGTTGTCGAAAGACAGCTGCACGCAGTAGTCCATTTCAAACCCACGTTGGGCCTGGCGGATCAGCCCCAGGTAGGAGTTGTTCACCACCACGTGGATGTACGGCAGCTTGAACTGCGCGCCCACGGCCAGCTCTTCGATCATGAACTGGAAGTCATAGTCGCCCGACAGTGCCACCACCTTGCGGCTCGGGTCGGCCTTGACCACGCCCAGCGCAGCCGGAATGGTCCAGCCCAGCGGGCCGGCCTGGCCGCAGTTGATCCAGTGGCGCGGCTTGTAGACGTGCAGGAACTGCGCGCCGGCAATCTGTGACAGGCCGATGGTGCTGACGTAGCAAGTGTCTTTGCCGAACACCTGGTTCATCTCTTCATACACGCGTTGCGGCTTGACCGGTACGTTGTCGAAGTGGGTCTTGCGGTGCAGGGTGGCTTTGCGCTGCTGGCAATCATGCAGCCAGGCGCTGCGGTCCTTGAGCTTGCCGGCGGCTTTCCACTCGCGGGCCACTTCGATAAACATTGTCAGTGCGGCGCCGGCGTCGGAGACGATGCCCAGGTCCGGGGTGAACACGCGGCCGATTTGTGTTGGCTCGATGTCAACGTGAATGAACTTGCGGCCCTCGGTGTACACCTCCACCGAACCGGTATGGCGGTTGGCCCAGCGGTTACCGACGCCCAGCACTACGTCCGACTTGAGCATCGTCGCGTTGCCGTAGCGGTGCGAGGTTTGCAGACCGACCATGCCCACCATCAGCGGGTGATCGTCGGGGATGGTGCCCCAGCCCATCAGGGTCGGGATCACCGGGATACCGGTCAGTTCGGCGAACTCCACCAGCAACTCGCTGGCATCGGCATTGATCACGCCGCCACCGCTGACCAGCAGCGGGCGCTCGGCTTGATCGAGCATGGCCAGGGCTTTCTCGACCTGGATGCGGGTAGCCAGTGGCTTGGCCAGTGGCAATGGCTGGTAGGCGTCGATATCGAACTCGATTTCGGCCATCTGCACGTCGAATGGCAAGTCGATCAACACCGGGCCTGGGCGGCCGGAGCGCATTTCATAAAAGGCTTTCTGGAACGCATAGGGCACTTGGCCCGGTTCCAGCACGGTGGTTGCCCACTTGGTCACCGGCTTGACGATGCTGGTGATATCCACGGCCTGGAAATCTTCCTTGTGCATCCGGGCCCGCGGTGCTTGCCCGGTGATGCACAGGATCGGGATCGAATCCGCCGAGGCACTGTACAGGCCGGTGACCATATCGGTGCCCGCGGGGCCCGAAGTACCGATGCACACGCCGATATTACCGGCCTTAGTACGGGTGTAACCCTCGGCCATGTGCGAAGCGCCTTCCACGTGGCGAGCGAGGACGTGATCGATGCCGCCGACCTTTTGCAGGGCCGAATACAACGGGTTGATCGCGGCACCTGGGATGCCGAAGGCGGTGTCCACACCCTCACGGCGCATCACCAGAACGGCGGCTTCGATTGCTCTCATTTTGCTCATGGTTTTGGTGCCTCTTGCGTTTTGTAATTGTATACAAGTCGGTTGGGTCAAAGTGTATTCACGGCGAGCAGCGCAGGTCAATCCATTTTGTTCTAGCGCCTGTGCATTCGTCGGAAGGCATTTTGCAGGGAGTATTTCGACGTATGGTGCGTATGTTTCGAAAAATTGTATACAAAAAATAAATATATTGTGATCTATTTGTCGTATCAGGCTTCTGATCAGTCAGAGCCCCCAGGCTTTCTCAATAACAAAATAAGGACGGCACCCATGAGCGCTTTAACCTTGAAAGTCGCAGTCAACCTGGTCAGCCAGGCCATCACCGCAGGCCGCACCATTGCCGCTGCACCGCTGACCATCGCGGTGCTCGACAGCGGCGGGCACCTGATCACCCTGCAACGAGAAGACGGCGCCAGCCTGCTGCGCCCGCAAATTGCCATCGGCAAGGCCTGGGGCGCGATTGCCCTGGGCAAAGGCTCGCGCTTGCTGGCACTGGATGCACAGCAGCGACCGGCGTTTATTGCCGCCTTGAACAGCCTGGGGCAGGGCGGTGTAGTGCCGGCGCCGGGTGGGGTGTTGATTCGCGATCAGGCGGGGTTGGTGCTGGGGGCGATCGGGATCAGTGGGGATACGTCGGATATTGATGAGCAGTGCGCGATCAGTGCGATCGAGGGGGTGGGGTTGTTGGCGGATGCGGGGGTGAGTGCTTGATTTTGTAGTGACTGGGAGGGCCTCTTCGCGAGCAAGCCCGCTCCCACATGGTGGGAGCGGGCTTGCTCGCGAAAGCGGCGACTCGGTCTTGCATCTATACCCAAACCGCATCCCACAGCGGATAGTCGCCAACCCTCTCCACCAATCCCGCCCTCAATGGATTGGCCACCACATACCTGGCCATCTTCACCAGGTCATCTTCCTTGCGCAGCGCGCGATCATGAAAGCTGGTCTGCCAAAGCCGACCCTTGCGGCCAGTGGCGCCGTTGACTGATCGAGTGCTTTTGGATTTGACCTGGCACATCAAGTCACCCAGCGAGCCTTTTTGCAGTTCGATCAGCCAGTGGAAATGGTCGGGCATCACCACCCAGGCCAGGGAGTGCGCCAGCCCTTGATAGTGGGCGAGCCTGAACTGCCAGACCACCAGGCGTCCCAGGTAGAAGTCGCTGAAGATCGGCACGCGTTCGTGGGTGTTGGTGGTGATCAGGTAGGTGTGGTTGGTTTCGTTGAACCGGCCAATGCGTAGGCGGTGTGAGGTGGCTCGATCAGGCATTCCGTTGCCTCTCTTCAGATGGGGTCTTGAGAGGCTAGATCGGGGAGTCTGAGGCTGATGGGCAGGCTTTTGGCGGGATGTGTCTGGGAGGGCGCATTCGCGAGCAAGCCCGCTCCCACATTGGCTTTGCGGTGTTCATACAAGCTGTGTCTGGTGCAGATCCAAATGTGGGAGCTGGCTTGCCTGCGATAGCCACACCACCGCCCATCAGTCCGGCTCACACCCCTTCAACACCAACCGGATAATCGTCTGCGCCGCCGCTTCATAATCGGCCTCATCCAGCTTGGCCTTGCCCGTGACCGCTGAGATCTGCCAGTCAAAATCGGCATAGGTCTGGGTGGCCGCCCAGATGCTGAACATCAGGTGATTGGGGTCAATGGCGGCGATCAGGCCGCGATCTACCCAGCTCTGGATGCATTGGATGTTGTGCTTGGCCTGGGCGTTAAGCTGTTCCACCTGTTCGGGGCTCAGGTGCGGTGCGCCGTGCATGATTTCGCTGGCGAACACTTTTGAGGCAAACGGCAGGTCGCGGGAGATGCTGATTTTCGAGCGGATGTAGCCGCTCAGCACTTGCCTGGGATCGCCATCCGGATTGAAGGGCGTGGAAGCGGCCAGGATCGGCTCGATGATGCTTTCGAGCACCTCGCGGTAGAGGTTGTCCTTGGACTTGAAGTAGTAATAGACATTGGGTTTGGGCAGCCCGGCCTTGGCGGCGATATCACTGGTTTTGGTCGCGGCGAAGCCCTTGTCGGCAAACTCCTCGCTGGCAGCCCGCAGGATCAGTTCTTTGTTGCGCTCGCGAATGGTGCTCATAGACCAGATGATTCCTTGCCAGGACAGGCGGTTGCGCATGGTAGCACCGGCGATCCGCGAGCCTCAAGAATGTGCCCGTGACGCCTTGTACCACGCTATGCTGAGAAATATCCCACATTAAGGACGTCCGATTCATGGCAGGAAGCAGCTTGTTGGTTTTGATTGATGACATTGCGGCCGTTCTCGACGATGTGGCCTTGATGACTAAAATGGCCGCCAAGAAAACCGCCGGGGTGCTGGGGGACGATCTGGCGCTCAATGCCCAGCAAGTCTCTGGCGTGCGCGCCGAGCGGGAAATCCCGGTGGTATGGGCCGTCGCCAAGGGCTCGTTTGTCAATAAACTGATCCTGGTCCCCGCCGCGTTGCTGATCAGCGCCTTTGCACCGTGGGCGGTCACGCCGTTGTTGATGCTGGGCGGTGCCTATCTGTGCTTTGAAGGCTTTGAAAAGCTCGCGCACAAGTTCCTGCACAGCAAGGCGGACGATCAGGCCGAGCATGCCCAGTTGGTCGAAGCGGTGGCCGATCCCGCAACGGACCTGGTGGCGTTTGAGAAAGACAAGATCAA
This sequence comes from Pseudomonas sp. FH4, assembly GCF_000510915.2. Lineage (NCBI taxonomy): Bacteria > Pseudomonadati > Pseudomonadota > Gammaproteobacteria > Pseudomonadales > Pseudomonadaceae > Pseudomonas > Pseudomonas sp. FH4. The sequence goes on from NZ_AOHN01000013.1 coordinate 90,173, forward strand.
GGGCGCGATCCGCACCGACTTTATCCTCTCGGCAGAAATCATTGCCATCACCCTGGGCACCGTGGCCGATGCACCGTTGATGCAGCAAGTGATCGTGCTGTCGGGCATTGCTCTGGTCATGACCGTGGGGGTCTATGGTTTGGTGGCCGGCATCGTCAAACTCGATGACCTGGGCCTGTGGATGGCGCAAAAGCCTGGCCAACTGGTGCGCGATATTGGCAACGGGCTTCTGCGGGCCGCGCCGTACATGATGAAAAGCCTCTCGGTGATTGGCACCGCAGCGATGTTCATGGTCGGTGGCGGTATCCTGACCCATGGCGTGCCTGCGGTGCATCACTGGATTGAGAGCGTGAGCCAGAGTATTGGGGGGATCACCTGGTTGATGCCAACCTTGCTCAATGCCATCGCGGGGGTCATTGCCGGGGCGGTGGTTCTGGCGCTGGTCTCGGTGGTGAGCAAGCTCTGGAGGAGTTTGAAAGCCAAGCCATAGAGAGACAGGCGACGCTTTTTGAGCAACGGCACAGTTTGTGCTGGTGCTCGGCGCTGATAAGGGGTGTTTGAGCATGGTTTCTCGGGCAGTTTCTTTTACAGAGCGATAGTCAGCCACCGTTCTGTCGGTGTTATGGCTTGGGTCTGGCTTTATGTCTGGACCTTGTCACAAAACAGATCTGAATGCCTGGTAACCAATATGAAAAAAACTGGAAAACATATCTGCTTTTGTACGATAGCCTCCGTATCTGGTACCGGGTGTAACATCACCTAGAGGGTTTTCTGAGGTGATATTTATATTTTCTCCTCCTTTCAAGCTTTCAACGTAGTTAAAAGCAGTAATGATGTCATAGAGTGCGTCGGCACGTGATTCCGGGTCGCGGTTGTGTACACTCCAGTCGCCAACTAGATTGTTGAAGGTTAAGTCGTTGTCTCTGATATGAGCATTTTTATTGAAGAAAAATTCAATTTTCTCAAAAGTTTTCTTGTTGTCATTTATAAGCTCTTCTGCTGTTCTATTGTCTCCCCGTGGGCGGCCTGTTGGGTAGGTTGGTGCTTTGAGGACTCGCTGTTCACCTTTGTATATCAGGCTTGAATAGCCTTTTTCGATGAATTCAGAAAGCAAGGCATGTTCTGAGTGTTTTTCAGTACGATTTGAGGGTAATAAACCAGAAAGAAAACCGTCGTTGTGTTGACCGAAACGCACAGTGTGTGCATCCGGTGAGTCTATAAAGTTGAACAAACGAGCAGCGTTGTATGCAGCATCGGCTCGGGACTCCGGGTTTGTGTTGTTCTCTGACCAGTCCCCGGTATGTTTATAAATACCGTTGAGGTAGCTATTCGTTAGAGGCCTCTCTATGGCTTCATTTTTATAGATAGTTGGTTCGAGGTTCAGATTTTTTAGGGTGGGGTTGGCATTGATGATGTCTTCTGCCGTTCGGCGATCGCCTTCCGGCCGACCCGTTGCGCCTGTCGGACGCACCGCGCTGTCCGGGCCTCTTAGTGCCGCTGGTAGGTGGACGTTATGGCTGAAGCGCTCGGTATGTAGTGCTTCACTGTTTTGTGTCGATTTGAATGTGTCGGTGTCTATGCTGTTAGTGTGGTCGATGCTTTTTAAAGAGGTTGTGCCGATAGCGGGGGTAAGATTGATATCCATAGTTGGCCTTTTGTTGGTTTTTGTTAGTGGAAATTTGTGCGTGAAGAAAATCAGTATTTTTATATTGTATTGGTCGGCAGGGCTGTGTGGTTCCATGTGTTTCTGATTCATAGTGTTAACTATTGGAGCGTGAGGCCGTGGCTCCCTGGTCTGGTAATAACTATATAGAAAGAAACAAAGTCAACATGCAGGATTTGGATGTTGGTAGCGAACAAACTATGGCGTGCCTTGGGAGGGGGTTGGCGAGTAGGCTAATGGCTCTCTATTTGAGAGAGCCTGGCCAAAAAGTGACGCTAATTGGATTGTTACAGCGCGCTGTAGCCTTTTTCACTGAAAGCCTTGAGCTTTTGTGCTTCCGATCCTGCTGAAACACTACCGAACTGGCCGAAGCCTTGTATGTGTTGATCGTTCTGTTGGGCCGGATCCTGGCGCTTGATATCTGCGCGGCCATTTAGGTGGTTGACCACCTCAGCCAGGTTATAGGCAGCATCGGCGCGTGATTCGGGGTTGCGGTTGGCAGGGCTCCAGTCGCCGGTTTGATTCTTGAGTTGATTGAAGAAGTTGTTCGCAAAAGGACCGTTTTGTTTAAGAACATCTTTCAGGATCGGGTTGTCCTTGAAGATTTGTTCTGCGCTGCGAGTATCGCCGGCAGGTCGGCCATGGGCGCCTTTGGGGGCTTGTTGGTTGGACGTAGTTGAAGTCTGGGGCTCGATTGTCACTGAGCCGGGGACGGTAGGGGGGGTGATACCAGATATCGTCATGTTGAAATTCCACTGGAAAGTTCGAGGTAGGCAGCGCAGTCAGCCTGTTGTTTGTCAGGCGTATCAGCGCGCGTGCCAGGATGTACGTGGCAAACATGTACGAAAGGGTTCCGAGTGGTACCGAAAGTGACTCCTGCGCGCATTAAAAAAGGCCATCGAGGTGTTCGATGGCCTTTTTGTTTGTACCGAGTATTACTCTGCTATTTGTAGCTTTCGCGACTCGCTGTACACGTACCGAACTTTTTCATACTCGAACGGCGAGTTCATCTGGCCGTAGCGAAAGCTCGTCTGGTAGCGCTTGTCTACCGCACGCAGGGCCCAGATTTCCGGGTGGTTGGAGCTGACTTCGGCGACGTTGAGGAAGTTGATCTGCGATTCGGCGGTGTAGTCCACCAGCAGGCCGCCGGTGTCGCGCAGGTTTGACGGGCCGAGGATCGGCAGGACCAGGTAGGCTCCACCGGGCACGCCGTAGAAACCCAGGGTCTGGCCGAAATCTTCGCTCTGGCGCGGCAGGCCCATGGCGGTCGCCGGGTCCCACAGGCCGGCGATGCCGAGGGTGGTGTTGACCAGCAGGCGGCCAGTGGTTTCCAGGGAGCGGTGGCCCTTGAGTTGCAGCAAGCTGTTCAGCAGGTTGGGCACATCGCCCAGGTTGTTGAAGAAATTGCTGACGCCCGTGCGCAGGAAACTTGGGGTGACGTAGCGATAGCCGTCGACCACCGGCAGGAACACCCATTGGTCGAAGCGATAGTTGAAGTGGTACACCCGACGGTTCCACGACTCCAATGGGTCATAGACGTTGAGGGCGTTGAGGGTCGAGCGCTCGAACTCGCGCTGGTCCAGGCCGGGGTTGAACTTGAGTTTGCTCAAGGGCTCCTTGAAGCCATCCTGATCAACCACGGTCGGCGCGTGAGCCTTGCTGTTGTCCGCGTTGGCAACGCCTGCACAGAGTAAGGCCGCAAGAAGCAGGAGATGTTTAGCCACGGAAGAACTCCAGCATGGCGTCGGCGTTGACGCGGTAATTGAGGTTGCCGCAGTGGCCGCCCAGTGGGTAGACGGTCAAGCGATCGCCGAACGTCTTGCGCAAGAAGCCCAGGTCGCCAGGGCCGAGGATCACGTCGTCGGCGTTGTGCATTACGGCGATTTTCGGGCTGTCGCGCAGATAGTCCTCAAGGGCATACAGGCTGACCTGATCGACCAGTTGCAGCAGGCTGCCGCCGTCGGAGCGGGCGCGCCACATCGGGATCACTTGTTCGGTGAGGTAGCAGTCGAAATCACACTGCAGGGCACGCTTGAGGAATGGTGTGAGGCTGGTGCTTTCGGTGATCGGGTACTTGGGCGGGATGATCAGGCCGCGACGGTTGATCAGGTCCGAAGTGAAGGCGATATCGGCCGCCGAGAAGCGGAACGAGGTGCCGATCAGCATCGCCATCTGCTCGTTGGTCAGGTGCTCCTTGGAGTTCTGGAAGTCGTAGAGCAGGGCGTCGTTAAGGTCGATATAGCCCTTTTCCTGGAAATAGCGGGTCAGTTTGGCCAGTACCAACTCATAGAAAGTCGTGCTGTTGTTGATGCCCTTGACCTCGGTCTGCACCAGCTTGTCGAGGTTGGTGATGGAGGTGTAGAGGTTGACCGGCGGGTTGAGCAGCAACACTTTCTTGAAGTTGAAGCTGCGGCGGGTCTCGTCCAGCTTGCTGACGAATGCCGCGTCCAGCGCACCCAGGCTGTAGCCGGTGAGGTAGAAATCGGTGACCGGCAGCGTGGCATTTTGTGCGCGTACGGCCTGCATTACGCGGTACATGTCCTCGGCGTCTTCCTGGGTGATGCCGGGGGTGGCAAAGCGCGAGGCGGCGCTGATGAAGTCAAAGCTGGTGGGCGACGACAATTGGACGACGTGGTAACCCGCCTTGTAGTACAGCTTTTTCAGGTATTCGTTGAGGGTGCTGTCATAGCGCGCACCGGTACCGGCGATCAGGAAAATCAGCGGTGCGGCGCGGTCTTGCTTGGCAATGCGGTAGGTGAGTTTTTTCACCGGCCAGAAGTTGTCGGGCAGGCTGAATTCACGCTCCGGGCGCATGGTCAGGCTGTAGTCGGATTGGTTGATGTCATCGATGGATGGCAAATCCGGCCGCAGATCCGGTGGCGTGGTGGCGATGGTCGCCTCGAACGGGTTGGTCAAAGGGTAGCCATAGCTGGCCGGGTCGACATCGACCGCCAGTGCTGACGCACTCAGAAAAAGGCCACCCAACAGGGCAGCACAGCGCAAGGAACGGAGCATGACTAAATCCCTAAGAGGAAAACGTGCTGAATGAAGTTCGCAGGCTATGACCACCGCGTTATCGCCGAAGTGCCAACCATCTGCACTAAATATCGGAAAAAAACGTAGGAATCGAGGTAATAGTAGCCAGACGATACACTTTGGCACGCTTTGATGAATAGTTATCTGCGTGCAGCCCTTGCCAATGGCCCCGGGGAGATTAAGCTGGGCGCCGTTTTCGCCTATCGGAGTGCCCTTATGTCCCCTCGTTTGCCGCTGATCCTGCTGCTGTTGACCGTGCCGTTATGGCTGGCCGCCAGTTATGGCGCCCGTTATGGGTTCATGGAAGATGGGCAGTGGGTGGGCATCTGCGCTGACGACGCCAGCCGTTGGGAATGCCAGTTGCGCGCCAATCTGGGGTTGATGATTCACTTTCGGGTGTTGGGCTGGGCTGCGTTGGTCACGTCGGTACTGGCGTTTTTTGTGCCAGGTCGTGCCGGATGGGGCTTGGCGGTGCTGGGGTTGGCGTTCGGGATTCCGGCGTTGGCGTTGTACAACACCAATTTTGCGGTGTTTGCGTTGGTGATTGCCGGGTTGCGGTTGGTCAGGAAATTTCGGGCTGCCTGATAGGGCCAATGGCGAGCAAGCTCGCTCCCACATTTTGATCTGTGAACACATTCAAATGTGGGAGCGGGATTGCTCGCGATAGCAATCTCAAGCCTTGCGCACCCGCAGGCAACGCCACAGGGCAACAACCATCAACCCACTGACCAATGCCCAGCCCAGCGCTTGCTGGTTCATCAGCCCTTCTTGGTAAAGCTGCGGCGCAATGCCGGCACCGATGATGAAGGCCAGCAGGGCAATTTCCCGGCGTGGCCCGGTAACAGGGCGCAGCAGGTAGACCAGTGCTGGCAGCAGTAGGGCTGCACTGGGGAAGCTGCGGTAGCGCGGGTCGAACACCAGCGCCAGCATCATGACCGCCGCGGCGAATCCGGCAAATGCTATCAGCCAGCCAGCGCGTTGCTCCAGCCAGGCAAAGGCCCGCTCGCGCCAGCCCTGGCGAGCGCTCAAGGCCAGGGCGGCGTGTGCCAGCACCAACAGGTTCAATGCCAGCAGCAGTGCTGCCCAGATCCATTCATCGGTGAAGCGTGCGGTCAACCGGGTCAGTTCGGCCCAACTGCCAATCGAACCGGCGGCCACTGCGCCGAGTAACGGCAGCAGCAGGGCAGAGCGGGTCGTGCGCACACGCCCGCCGAGCACCAGGGTACCCAGCAGGATCAACCCGCCAACGCCCAGCCACACCGGCCAGTACGGCACGTTGGTGACCGGGCCGGCCAGAATGCCCTTGTCCTGGCGATCGGCATCAAACAGTCCCCAGTAGCCGCCAACCGCACCTTCGCTGGCGCGTTTCCATGGCTGGTCAAAGGCTTCGATCAGGTTGTAGTGCCAGCCATTGGCTTCGGCCATGGCGACAAAGCCGCGAATGAACTTCGCTTCGTTGACCCGGCTCGGCACGGCGGTTTCGCGCTGGCGGCCTTCGCTGGGCCAGCCGGTCTCGCCAATCATCACGTCCTTGGGCGCAAAGCGGTTACCGAAGGTCTGGCGGATATCACCGACGTGGCGCAGGGCCTGATCAATGCCCGCCGGGTCATCTTCCCAGTACGGCAGCAGGTGGATGGTCAGGAAATCCACTGCCGGGGCGATCTCCGGGTGTTGCAGCCAGAACTCCCAGACGTCGGCGTAGGTGACCGGCTGCTGGATCTGGCTTTTGACCTTCGCGATCAGCTTCACCAACTGCGTGGCGGTGATTTCCTTGCGTAGCAGGGCTTCATTGCCGACGATCACCGACGTGACCACGTCGGGGTTGGCATTGGCCGAGGCGATCAGCAGGTCGACTTCCTTGGCGTTGTCCACCGGGTTGCTGTTGATCCAGGCGCCGATCATCAACTTCAGGCCGTGCTTGCGCGCCAGGTCAGGCAGGGCTTCGAGGCCGGTCATGGAGTAGGTGCGGATGCACTCAAAACGCGTGGCCAGCAGTGCCAGGTCGGCGTCCATGCGCTCGGGGCGCAGTTTGAACGGCTGGTCGAAGGGCGATTGGTCCTTGTCGAATGGCGTGTAGGACGCGCATTGCAGCTTGTGGCTGGCGCTGGCCACATCCGGCAGCACCACCGGCTGGCCAAGGCCGTACCAGTAGCCGCCGAGTGCAAACAGGCCGAGCAGCAAGGCAAATACATAAGGCAGGAAGGGGAAGCGGGCAGTCGCGGTCATGGTCAGGCCGTGTGGGAGCAAAGCCGCGCATCTTACCTGTATTTGCCGGTTTCCAGTGGGGCCGCATAATTTTGACATGCAAAGTTCGGGCGGAATTTTGACGGAATTTCCTACAGTTCGTCCTGCTGGCAACTTGATGTCGTTTCTTGCTTACCCGAGGTCGCAGTCAGAGCAGGTCGCCAGGGGCGGCGGGTTGATGATCGAACAGCACCATAGAACAACAGGTTGACGTCGCTCGGCATCCGTCGGGCGCAGCACTTTCGGGGATGCACTATGAAGATGCGACGACTCTTGGGCGCAGCTGCCACGTTGGTAGTTGCGATGGGTTCCACGCTGGCCAGCGCCGACAGCAAGACCCTGAGCATCGGTTATGTGGACGGTTGGTCGGACAGCGTTGCCACCACCCATGTGGCAGCTGAAGTGATCAAGCAAAAGCTCGGCTATGACGTGAAGCTGCAAGCGGTCGCCACCGGGATCATGTGGCAGGGCGTGGCCACTGGCAAACTCGACGCGATGCTCTCGGCCTGGCTGCCGGTGACTCACGGCGAGTATTGGACCAAGAACAAGGACAAAGTGGTCGACTACGGCCCCAACTTCAAGGATGCGAAGATCGGTTTGATCGTACCGGAGTACGTCAAGGCCAAGTCCATCGAGGACTTGAAGACCGACACCACCTTCAAGAACAAAATCGTTGGCATCGATGCCGGTTCAGGCGTGATGCTCAAGACTGACGAAGCCATCAAGCAATACGGCCTGGACTACAAGCTGCAAGCCAGCTCCGGCGCAGCCATGATCGCCGAATTGACTCGCGCCGAAGACAAACAGGATTCCATCGCGGTAACTGGCTGGGTGCCACATTGGATGTTCGCCAAGTGGAAACTGCGCTTCCTTGATGATCCAAAAGGCATTTATGGTGCTGCCGAGACCGTCAACAGCATCGGCAGCAAGGGCCTGGAAAAGAAAGCCCCGGAAGTCGCGGCGTTCCTGAAGAAATTCCAGTGGGCCTCCAAGGACGAAATCGGCGAAGTCATGCTGGCGATCCAGGAAGGTGCCAAGCCTGATGTGGCGGCCAAGGATTGGGTGGCCAAGCACCCTGAGCGTGTGGCCGAGTGGACTGCCAAATAATCGGATAAACCTGTAGGAGCGAGCTTGCTCGCGAAGAACGCAAAGACGCCGCAATCCTCCAGGGTGTGCGCGTTATCGTTGACGTTTTTCGCGAGCAAGCTCGCTCCTACAATTGTTTCTGGCGCGCCGTAAACCCTCGCTACACGGGTTCTAAGACTAAGGTCGTCTGGAACCTCTCCCGCAGCCGCATACAGTGGATATGTTCCAATAATAAAAAAGCTGTGCTGCGAGGATAAAAACAATGAACGACAGCATTTACCTCTCGATTCAAAACAGCCCGCGCTTCAAGGAGCTGGTCAGTAAAAGGGAAAAGTTCGCCTGGATTCTCTCGGCGATCATGCTTGGGCTGTACTCCGGATTCATCCTGTTGATTGCCTATGGACCACAAGTTCTGGGAGCCAAGATCAGCCCTGAATCGTCCATAACCTGGGGAATCCCGATCGGGATCGGCCTGATTGTCTCGGCCTTTGTGCTCACAGGCATCTATGTGCGACGCGCCAACGGCGAATTCGACGACCTGAACAATGCGATTCTCAAGGAGGCTGCGCAATGATCCGTCGTCTATTGGCTGTATTCGGCGCTTCGCTGTTTGCTCCTGCCGTTTGGGCGGCGGACGCATTGACGGGTGAAGTGCACAAGCAACCGTTGAATGTCGCGGCTATCGTGATGTTTGTCGCCTTCGTCGGCGCTACCTTGTGCATTACCTATTGGGCGTCCAAACGTAACAATTCGGCGGCTGACTACTATGCGGCCGGCGGCAAGATCACCGGTTTCCAGAACGGCCTGGCGATTGCCGGCGACTACATGTCGGCGGCATCTTTCCTGGGGATTTCCGCGCTGGTATTCACCTCTGGCTACGATGGCCTGATCTACTCGATCGGCTTCCTGGTGGGCTGGCCGATCATTCTGTTCCTGATCGCCGAGCGCCTGCGTAACCTGGGCAAGTACACCTTCGCTGACGTGGCGTCCTATCGCCTCGGGCAGACCCAGATCCGCAGCCTGTCGGCCTGTGGTTCGCTGGTGGTGGTGGCGTTCTACCTGATCGCGCAGATGGTTGGCGCGGGCAAGCTGATCCAACTGCTGTTCGGCCTTGATTACCATGTTGCGGTGATCCTGGTGGGTATCCTGATGTGCCTCTATGTGTTGTTCGGCGGCATGCTGGCAACCACGTGGGTACAGATCATCAAGGCAGTGTTGCTGCTGTCCGGTGCTTCGTTCATGGCGCTGATGGTGATGAAACACGTCAACTTCGACTTCAACATGCTGTTCTCCGAGGCGATCAAGGTTCACCCTAAAGGTGAGGCGATCATGAGCCCCGGCGGCCTGGTGAAAGACCCGATTTCGGCGTTCTCCCTCGGCCTGGCCCTGATGTTCGGTACCGCTGGCCTGCCACACATCCTGATGCGCTTCTTCACCGTGAGTGACGCTAAAGAAGCCCGCAAGAGCGTGCTGTATGCCACAGGCTTCATCGGCTACTTCTATATCCTGACCTTTATCATCGGCTTCGGCGCGATTCTGCTGGTCAGCACCAACCCGGCGTTCAAGGATGCAGCAGGCGCTCTGTTGGGCGGCAACAACATGGCGGCGGTGCACCTGGCCAATGCGGTGGGCGGCAGTATCTTCCTGGGCTTCATCTCGGCCGTGGCGTTTGCCACCATCCTGGCAGTGGTTGCCGGTCTGACCCTGGCGGGTGCTTCGGCGGTGTCCCATGACCTGTATGCCAGCGTGATCAAGAAAGGCAAGGCCAACGAGAAGGATGAGATTCGCGTCTCGAAAATCACCACCATCGCCCTGGCTGTCCTGGCGATTGGCTTGGGTATCCTGTTCGAAAGCCAGAACATTGCGTTCATGGTCGGCCTGGCATTCTCCATCGCGGCCAGCTGTAACTTCCCGGTGCTGCTGCTTTCCATGTACTGGAAAAACCTCACCACCCGTGGCGCAATGATTGGCGGTTGGCTGGGCCTGGTCAGTGCCGTAGGCCTGATGATCCTTGGCCCGACCATCTGGGTCTCGATCCTGCACCATGAAAAGGCGATCTTCCCGTACGAGTACCCGGCGTTGTTCTCGATGATCATTGCGTTCGTCGGTATCTGGTTTTTCTCCATCACCGACAAATCGGCGGCGGCGGTGAAAGAGCGTGCGCTGTACTTCCCGCAGTTTGTGCGTTCACAGACTGGTCTGGGGGCGAGCGGGGCGGTTAATCACTAAGGTTGTCGCTCAATAAGAAATGCCCCGGTCGAAAGGCCGGGGCATTTTTTTGCCTGGGGTTCTGTGTTGCCTGGGCTACTGTTTTCGCGGGCAAGCCCGCTCCCACAGTTGACCGTGTACATCCTTTGAAATGCGGTCGAATGTGTGCGGGCGTGCTCGCGAAAACGGTAGGTCAGGCAGCACAAACAAAAACGGCCTCCACTAAGGGAGGCCGTTCTCAATGCAACTAAGCAGTTGAATGCTTACTTGCGGTCTTCCAGCTTGGTAATGTCACGCGACTCGTAGCCGGTGTACAGCTGGCGCGGGCGGCCAATCTTGTACGGGCTGGAGAGCATTTCTTTCCAGTGGGAGATCCAGCCCACGGTCCGCGCCAGGGCGAAGATCACGGTGAACATGCTGGTTGGAATGCCGATCGCCTTGAGGATGATCCCCGAGTAGAAGTCGACGTTCGGGTACAGCGAGCGTTCGATGAAGTACGGGTCGGTCAGCGCGATCTCTTCCAGGCGCATGGCCAGTTCGAGTTGCGGATCGTTGTTGATGCCCAGTTCCTTCAACACTTCGTCGCAGGTCTGCTTCATTACGGTGGCGCGTGGGTCGCGGTTCTTGTAGACCCGGTGACCGAAGCCCATCAACTTGAACGGATCGTTCTTGTCCTTGGCCTTGGCGATGAACTTGTCGATGTTGGACACATCGCCGATTTCATCGAGCATGGTCAATACGGCTTCGTTCGCACCGCCGTGGGCAGGGCCCCACAGAGCAGCGATACCGGCGGCGATACAGGCGAACGGGTTGGCACCCGAAGAACCTGCCAGGCGTACGGTGGACGTCGAGGCGTTCTGTTCGTGGTCGGCATGGAGGATGAAGATCCGATCCATGGCCTTGGCCAGCACCGGGCTGATCGGTTTGATCTCGCACGGGGTGTTGAACATCATGTGCAGGAAGTTTTCCGCGTACGTCAGGTCGTTGCGCGGGTACATCATGGGCTGGCCCATGGAGTACTTGTAAACCATTGCGGCCAGGGTTGGCATCTTGGCAACCAGGCGGATCGCGGAGATTTCGCGATGCTGCGGGTTATTGATGTCCAGGGAGTCGTGATAGAAGGCCGACAGGGCGCCGACTACGCCGCACATGACGGCCATCGGGTGGGCGTCGCGACGGAAGCCGTTGAAGAAAGTCTTCAACTGCTCATGAACCATGGTGTGGTTCTTCACGGTGCTGACAAACTGGGCCTTTTGCTCAGCTGTTGGCAATTCGCCATTTAGCAGCAGGTAGCAGGTTTCCAGGTAGTCCGATTTCTCGGCCAGTTGTTCGATCGGGTAGCCGCGATGTAGCAGAATGCCATTATCGCCATCGATATAGGTAATCTTCGACTCGCAAGAGGCGGTCGACATGAAGCCAGGGTCGAAAGTGAAACGGCCCGTGGCCGTCAGGCCCCGTACGTCGATAACATCGGGACCAACGGTGCCGGTTAAAATGGGCAGCTCGACGGGGGCTGCGCCCTCGATGATCAACTGCGCTTTTTTGTCAGCCATGTGGCCTCCTATTTATGCTTCAAATCATCAGACAGACCCCCCACGCAGGGCCCGCACCACTATATTGATATAAATCCAGATGTCAATTTGCCTAAAGTCTTGCCCCAGAAGGCTTTAACCGTACTTTTTCCTCGAAATTGCCTGCCGTTTACGCCTTTTATCCCGTCAGCGCAATCAGCTATTAGGGTGAGGAGCGCGCGTTGTCATTAGTAGCCTAACTGTCTATACTCGGCCACCGACCGCCAAGGGCTTTTGGGCTTGCTTTCATTGGGGGTCGCACTCCCTGGGTGGTGCTTACCTGACCAGTGCACTCCCCAACAACTTTGCCCTGATTGTTAGGGGCTCTTCAGTGTGAAAAAAAGCCGTGAATAGCCAACGACCTGTAAACCTAGACCTAAGGACCATCAAACTCCCCATCACCGGCGTTACGTCGTTCCTGCACCGTGTTTCCGGCATCATCCTGTTCCTGGGCTTGGGCATCATGCTTTATGCATTGAGCAAATCCCTGGGTTCCGAGGAAGGATACGCCGAGGTGAAGGCATGCTTGACCAGCCCGCTGGCCAAGTTCGTAGCATGGGGCCTCCTGTCCGCTCTGCTGTATCACCTGGTAGCCGGTGTGCGCCACTTGATCATGGACATGGGCATCGGTGAGACGCTGGAAGGCGGCCGCCTGGGCTCGAAAATCATCATCGCCATTTCCGTGGTGCTGATCGTTCTGGCAGGAGTTTGGATATGGTAACCAGCGTTACGAACCTTTCGCGTTCGGGCCTCTATGACTGGATGGCGCAGCGTGTGTCTGCGGTCGTTCTCGCGGCTTATTTCATTTTCCTGATCGGGTACCTCGTTGCAAACCCTGGCATTGGCTACGCCCAATGGCATGGTCTGTTCTCCCACAACGGGATGCGTATCTTCAGTCTGCTCGCCCTTGTGGCCCTGGGCGCTCACGCCTGGGTTGGCATGTGGACCATCGCGACCGACTACCTGACGCCGATGGCGCTGGGCAAGTCCGCGACTGCAGTACGTTTCCTTTTCCAGGCAGTATGCGGCGTCGCGATGTTCGCTTACTTCGTCTGGGGTGTGCAGATTCTCTGGGGTATCTGATTCATGGCTAACATTCCAACGATTTCTTTTGACGCCATCATTATTGGTGGCGGCGGCGCCGGCATGCGCGCCGCGCTGCAGCTGGCCCAGGGCGGTCACAAGACGGCCGTGATCACCAAGGTGTTCCCGACCCGTTCCCACACCGTATCGGCCCAGGGTGGCATCACCTGCGCCATCGCATCTGCTGACCCGAACGATGACTGGCGCTGGCACATGTACGATACCGTCAAGGGTTCCGACTACATCGGTGACCAGGACGCTATCGAGTACATGTGTCAGGAAGGCCCGGCCGCGGTGTTCGAACTGGACCACATGGGTCTGCCGTTCTCCCGTACCGAGCAAGGTCGTATCTACCAGCGTCCATTCGGCGGCCAGTCCAAGGACTACGGCAAAGGCGGCCAGGCTGCACGTACCTGCGCAGCATCCGACCGTACCGGTCACGCCCTGCTGCACACCCTTTATCAGGGCAACCTGAAAGCCGGCACCACGTTCCTGAACGAGTACTACGCGGTAGACCTGGTCAAGAACGCGCAAGGCGAGTTCGTCGGTGTGATCGCGATCTGCATCGAAACCGGTGAAACCACCTACATCCGCGCCAAGGCTACCGTTCTGGCGACTGGCGGTGCAGGTCGTATCTACGCGTCGACCACCAACGCCCTGATCAACACCGGCGACGGCGTTGGCATGGCCCTGCGTGCTGGCGTACCGGTGCAAGACATCGAAATGTGGCAGTTCCACCCAACCGGCATCGCCGGCGCCGGTGTACTGGTTACAGAAGGGTGCCGTGGTGAAGGTGGTTACCTGATCAACAAGCACGGCGAGCGTTTCATGGAGCGTTATGCTCCGAACGCCAAGGACCTTGCTGGTCGTGACGTGGTTGCCCGTTCGATGGTTAAAGAAATCATCGCTGGCAACGGTTGCGGTCCGAACGGCGACCACGTGATGCTGAAGCTTGATCACCTGGGTGAGGAAGTGCTGCATAGCCGCCTGCCAGGTATCTGCGAACTGTCCAAGACTTTCGCACACGTTGACCCGGTGGTTGCTCCGGTTCCAGTAGTTCCAACTTGCCACTATATGATGGGCGGCGTGCCGACCAACATTCACGGCCAGGCAATCACCCAGAACGCCGAAGGCGTGGACGAGATCATTCATGGTCTGTTCGCGGTAGGCGAAGTGGCTTGCGTATCGGTTCACGGTGCCAACCGCCTGGGCGGCAACTCGCTGCTCGACCTGGTGGTATTCGGTCGTGCTGCCGGCCTGCACCTGGAAAAAGCCCTGACCGACGGCATCGAATACGATGACGCCACCGACGCCAACATTGAAGCTGCCCTGGCGCGTCTGAACGCGCTGAACGAGCGCACTGATGGCGAAGACGTGGCAACCCTGCGTCGCGAGCTGCAAAACTGCATGCAGAACTACTTCGGTGTATTCCGTACTGGCGAATACATGCAGAAGGGTATTGCCCAGCTGGCTGACCTGCGCAAGCGGATTGCCAACGTCAAGATCAACGATAAGAGCCAGGCGTTCAACACCGCTCGTATCGAAGCCCTTGAGCTGCAAAACCTGCTGGAAGTGGCTGAAGCGACTGCGATTGCCGCCGAGGTTCGTAAAGAATCCCGTGGTGCCCACGCTCGTGAAGACTTTGAAGATCGCGATGACGAAAACTGGTTGTGCCACACCCTGTACTTCCCGGGTGACAAGCGTGTAACCAAGCGTGCCGTGAACTTCTCGCCGAAGACGGTTCCGACGTTTGAACCGAAGATTCGGACTTACTAAGGGTGGCTGCCATGTTGAAAGTCAGTGTTTATCGCTACAACCCTGATCAGGACGCCGCGCCGTTCATGCAGGAATTTGAGGTCGATACCGGTGGTAAAGACCTGATGGTGCTGGATGTGCTGGCCCTGATCAAAGAGCAGGACGAAGGGTTCTCCTATCGTCGCTCTTGCCGTGAAGGTGTCTGTGGTTCCGACGGTATGAACATCAACGGCAAAAACGGCCTGGCTTGCGTCACGCCGCTGTCTGCCGTGGTCAAGAAGGGCAAGCTCGTTGTACGTCCGCTGCCAGGTTTGCCGGTTATCCGTGACCTGGTCGTCGATATGAGCATCTTCTACAAGCAATACGAGAAGGTTAAGCCATTCCTGCAGAACGACACGCCGGCTCCGGCCATCGAGCGTCTGCAGTCCCCGGAAGAGCGCGAGAAGCTCGACGGTCTGTACGAGTGCATCCTGTGCGCTTGCTGCTCGACCTCTTGCCCGTCCTTCTGGTGGAACCCGGACAAGTTCCTGGGTCCAGCTGCACTGCTGCAAGCCTATCGCTTCCTGGCAGACAGCCGTGACACCAAGACGTCCGAGCGTCTGGCTTCACTGGATGACCCGTTCAGCGTATTCCGCTGCCGCGGGATCATGAACTGCGTCAACGTATGTCCTAAAGGCCTGAACCCGACTAAGGCCATTGGTCACATCCGTAACATGCTGCTGCAGAGCGGCGTGTAAGACGTTGTAGCAAAAGCAGGACCGTTGTGCCCGTAAATGCTACGGCGCAGGCTTCAACCGGCGCCGTAGTTTTAACTTGAGCAGCGACTTACAAAGCCGCAGCTCTTATTTTGAAGAAATGAGACAAGCAGGGGCATTCGGGTTGGTACCCGAACTATCAGCGTGATCCTAAGTGGCTTGTTTTGGTCGCTGCACTTGGCCTTTTGCAAGCAAACTCGGTGTTTTCGCCGGTGGTGTCCCCAAATCGAGGGTGACCAAGCATGCAAGAAAGCGTGATGCAGCGCATGTGGAACAGCGGCTATCTTTCAGGTGGTAACGCTGCCTATGTGGAAGAGCTTTATGAGCTCTACCTGCACGACCCTAACGCTGTGCCAGAAGAATGGCGCACCAAATTTCAGACGTTGTCTTCAGACGGCAACGCTGCCACCGATGTATCGCATGCAACAATTCGCGATCAATTTGTGCTGCTGGCAAAGAACCAGCGCCGCGCCCAACCGGTTTCCGCCGGGAGCGTGAGCAGTGAGCACGAGAAGAAGCAAGTTGAAGTATTGCGACTGATCCAGGCCTACCGTATGCGTGGCCACCAGGCAGCCCAGCTTGACCCGCTGGGGCTGTGGCAGCGTCCTGCACCTGCAGACCTGTCGATCAATCACTACGGCTTGACCAATGCCGATCTTGATACGACCTTCCGTGCCGGCGACCTGTTCATCGGCAAAGAGGAAGCGAGCCTACGCGAAATTCACGAAGCGTTGCAGCAGACATATTGCCGCACCATCGGCGCTGAATTCACGCACATCACCGATTCCGAGCAGCGCCACTGGTTCCAGCATCGCCTTGAAGGCGTGCGTGGGCGTCCGGTGCTGTCCGCCGATGTGCGCGGTCACCTGCTTGAGCGCGTAACCGCTGCCGAAGGCCTTGAGAAATACCTGGGCACCAAATACCCGGGCACCAAGCGTTTCGGCCTGGAAGGCGGCGAAAGCCTGATTCCGATGCTCGACGAGTTGATCCAGCGTTCCGGTTCCTACGGCACCAAGGAAATCGTGATCGGCATGGCTCACCGTGGTCGCCTGAACGTGTTGGTCAACACCTTCGGCAAGAACCCGCGCGAGCTGTTCGACGAGTTCGAAGGCAAGAAGAAGGTCGAGCTGGGTTCCGGTGACGTTAAATACCACCAGGGCTTCTCGTCCAACGTGATGACCACCGGCGGTGAAGTTCACCTGGCCATGGCGTTCAACCCATCCCACCTGGAAATCGTTTCTCCAGTGGTCGAGGGTTCGGTACGTGCTCGCCAGGATCGTCGCAACGATTCCACCGGTGAGAAGGTCCTGCCGATTTCCATCCACGGTGACGCGGCATTCGCCGGTCAAGGCGTGGTCCTGGAAACGTTCCAGATGTCGCAGACCCGCGGCTTCAAGACCGGCGGTACGATCCACATCGTCATCAACAACCAGGTGGGCTTCACCATCAGCAACCCGCTGGACGCGCGCTCTACCGAGTACGCGACCGACGTTGCCAAGATGATCCAGGCGCCGATCCTCCATGTGAATGGGGATGATCCGGAAGCCGTGTTGTTCGTGACTCAACTGGCCATTGACTACCGCATGCAGTTCAAGCGTGACGTGGTCATCGACCTGGTCTGCTACCGCCGTCGAGGTCACAACGAAGCGGATGAGCCGAGCGGCACCCAACCGTTGATGTACCAGCAGATCTCCAAGCAGCGCACTACCCGTGAGCTGTACGCCGAAAGCCTGACCAAGGCCGGCGTGCTGGATGAAGCGCGTGTTCAGGCGAAAATCGATGAATACCGCAACGCGCTGGACAACGGTCTGCATGTAGTAAAAAGCCTGGTCAAAGAACCGAACAAAGAGCTGTTCGTGGACTGGCGTCCATACCTGGGCCACGCCTGGACTGCGCGTCACGACACCTCGTTCGATCTGAAGACCCTGCAGGAACTGTCCGCCAAGCTGCTGGAAATTCCGGATGGCTTCGTGGTGCAGCGCCAGGTTGCGAAGATCTACGAAGACCGTCAGAAGATGCAAGCCGGCGGCCTGCCGATCAACTGGGGTTATGCCGAAACCATGGCATACGCGACCCTGGCGTTCGAAGGTCACCCGATCCGCATGACCGGCCAGGACATTGGCCGTGGTACGTTCTCGCACCGTCACGCGGTATTGCACAACCAGAAAGACGCGGGCACCTACATCCCGCTGCAGCACTTGTACGAAGGTCAGCCACGTTTCGACCTGTACGATTCGTTCCTGTCTGAAGAAGCCGTACTGGCGTTCGAATACGGTTACTCGACCACTACGCCAAACGCGTTGGTGATCTGGGAAGCCCAGTTCGGCGACTTCGCCAACGGTGCCCAGGTGGTTATCGACCAGTTCATCACCAGCGGCGAGCACAAGTGGGGCCGCCTGTGCGGTCTGACCATGTTGCTGCCACACGGTTATGAAGGTCAGGGTCCGGAGCACTCCTCGGCCCGTCTGGAGCGTTACCTGCAATTGTGCGCCGAGCACAACATCCAGGTGTGCGTGCCGACTACCCCGGCCCAGATCTACCACTTGCTGCGTCGCCAGGTGATCCGCCCGCTGCGCAAGCCGCTGGTAGTGTTGACCCCGAAATCGCTGTTGCGTCACAAATTGGCCATCTCGACCCTGGAAGATCTGGCCGATGGTTCGTTCCAGACCGTTATTCCGGAAATCGACACCCTGGACGCGGCCAAGGTCACTCGCCTGATCCTGTGCAGCGGCAAGGTTTACTACGACTTGCTGGAAAAACGTCGTGCCGAAGGCCGCGAAGACATCGCCATCGTGCGTATCGAGCAGCTTTACCCGTTCCCGGAAGATGACCTGATGGAGGCCATTGCGCCTTACACCAACCTCACCAATGTGGTGTGGTGTCAGGAAGAACCGATGAACCAGGGCGCGTGGTACAGCAGCCAGCATCACCTGCGTCGCAGCATCGGCAACCACAACAAGGCCCTGGGCCTGGAGTACGCCGGTCGTGATGCTTCTGCTGCACCTGCTTGTGGTTATGCATCGATGCACGCCGAGCAGCAGGAAAAACTGCTGCAAGATGCTTTCACTGTTTAACGCCTTCGCGCTGACTGAAACCGAATTTTAAGGACCCACAGATAATGGCTATCGAAATCAAAGCCCCGTCATTCCCGGAATCGGTTGCCGATGGCACCGTTGCCACCTGGCACAAGAAACCAGGTGAGGCCGTCAAGCGTGACGACCTGATCGTCGACATCGAGACCGACAAGGTTGTACTGGAAGTGTTGGCCGAAGCCGACGGCGTCCTGGGCGCCATCATTGCTGAAGAGGGCGCTACCGTCCTGTCCAACCAGGTACTGGGTTCGATCGAAGCGGGCAGTGCTGCTGCCGCAGCTCCAGCCGCCGCTGCTGCTCCGGCTGCCGCACCTGCTGCTGCCGCTCCGGCCGCTGGTGGTGAAGATCCAATCGCTGCACCGGCTGCGCGTCAGCTGGCTGAAGAAAACGGCATCAACCTGGCTTCCATCAAGGGCACCGGCAAAGACGGCCGTGTGACCAAGGAAGACGTGGTTGCCGCTGTTGAAGCCAAGAAAAACGCCCCGGCTGCCGCACCTGCCAAGGCTGCTGCCCCGGCTGCCGCTGCTCCTGTGTTCGCTGCTGGCGACCGCACCGAGAAGCGCGTACCGATGACCCGCGTGCGTGCCACCGTGGCCAAGCGCCTGGTTGAAGCACAGTCGAACATGGCGATGCTGACCACTTTCAACGAAGTCGACATGACTGAAGTCATGGCCCTGCGTTCGAAGTACAAGGATCTGTTCGAGAAGTCCCACAACGGCGTACGCCTGGGCTTCATGTCGTTCTTCGTGAAAGCGGCCACCGAAGCACTCAAGCGCTTCCCGGCAGTCAACGCTTCCATCGACGGCAGCGACATCGTCTACCACGGCTATGCGGACGTCGGCGTTGCCGTCTCCAGCGACCGTGGCCTGGTGGTACCGGTCCTGCGTAACGCCGAGCTGATGAGCCTGGCTGAAATCGAAGGCGGCATCGCCGGCTTCGGCAAGAAGGCCCGTGACGGCAAGCTGACCATCGACGAGATGACCGGCGGTACCTTCACGATCACCAACGGTGGTACTTTCGGTTCGATGATGTCGACCCCGATCGTCAACCCGCCGCAAGCTGCGATCCTGGGCATGCACAACATCATCCAGCGTCCGATGGCCATCAATGGCCAGGTCGTGATTCGTCCGATGATGTACCTGGCACTGTCCTACGATCACCGCCTGATCGATGGTAAAGAAGCCGTGACTTTCCTGGTGACCATCAAGAACCTGCTGGAAGATCCAGCTCGTCTGCTGCTGGATATCTGATAAAGCGGCCGTGAGCTGCAAGTTTCAAGCTGCAAGCAATTGCAGCCTGGCTTGTGGCTCGGGCTTGAAGCTTTTTTGCTAAAGAGGATTTTTTTTCATGTCGCAGAAATTTGACGTTGTAGTGATTGGTGCGGGCCCTGGCGGCTACGTTGCCGCCATCAAGGCCGCTCAACTGGGCCTCTCGACTGCTTGCATCGAAAAATACACCGACAAGGAAGGCAAACTGGCGCTGGGCGGTACCTGCCTGAACGTTGGCTGCATTCCTTCCAAGGCGCTGCTGGACAGCTCCTGGAAATTCCACGAAGCCCAGGACGGTTTTGCCATCCACGGCATCAACCACGCTGGCGTGACCATGGACGTGCCAGCAATGGTCGGCCGCAAGGCCAACATCGTCAAAGGCCTGACCTCTGGCGTTGCTACCCTGTTCAAGGCCAATGGCGTCACTTCCCTGCAAGGTCACGGCAAACTGCTGGCCGGCAAGAAAGTTGAAATCACCAAGCCAGACGGTTCGACCGAAATCATCGAAGCCGAGAACGTGATCCTGGCTCCAGGTTCGCGTCCGATCGACATTCCACCGGCTCCAGTTGACCAGAACGTGATCGTTGATTCGACCGGCGCCCTGGAATTCCAATCGGTACCAAAACGCCTGGGCGTGATCGGCGCTGGCGTGATCGGCCTGGAACTGGGTTCCGTCTGGTCCCGCCTGGGTTCCGAAGTGACCGTGCTGGAAGCCCTGGACACGTTCCTGCTGGCTGCCGACACTGCGGTGTCCAAAGAAGCGCTGAAAACCCTGACCAAACAAGGTCTGGACATCAAGCTGGGCGCACGCGTGACCGGTTCGAAAGTCAACGGCGAAGAAGTGGTCGTGACCTACACCGACAAGGATGGCGAGCAGACCATCACTTTCGACAAGCTGATTGTTGCCGTTGGTCGCCGTCCAGTGACCACTGATCTGTTGGCAGCTGACAGCGGCGTGACCATCGACGAGCGTGGCTTTGTCCATGTCGACGATCACTGCGCTACCACCGTTCCTGGCGTCTACGCCATCGGTGACGTGGTTCGCGGCATGATGCTGGCGCACAAGGCATCCGAAGAAGGCATCATGGTGGTTGAGCGCATCAAGGGTCACAAGACCCAGATGAACTACGACCTGATCCCTTCGGTTATCTACACCCACCCGGAAATCGCATGGGTCGGCAAGAACGAACAGCAGTTGAAAGCTGAAGGCGTTGAAGTTAACGTCGGCACCTTCCCGTTTGCCGCTTCTGGCCGTGCCATGGCAGCAAACGACACTGGCGGTTTTGTTAAAGTCATCGCTGATGCCAAGACTGACCGCGTATTGGGCGTCCACGTGATTGGCCCAAGCGCTGCAGAACTGGTTCAGCAAGGCGCTATCGGTATGGAATTCGGCACCAGTGCCGAAGACCTGGGCATGATGGTCTTCTCCCATCCGACCCTGTCCGAAGCGTTGCACGAAGCAGCGTTGGCTGTGAATGGCGGCGCCATCCACATCGCCAACCGCAAGAAGCGCTAAGCGAGATAATAAGAAACCACGGCGGAGTTGCCCGTCGTGAGCCTTGCGCGCAAGACTCACCGCGGAATATCCGCTGGACGCAGTCTTGCGCAGCTTTGCCGGCCTTAGGGCGATGAAGCTGGGCAAGCAGCAGTCACAGGTGGCGCGGCACTCATAATGAGCGCAGCGCCGAATGCGCAGTACCTAACGAAGACGGTAAAAAGCATGAATCTTCACGAGTATCAGGGTAAGCAGCTGTTCGCTGAATACGGCCTGCCAGTTTCCAAGGGCTACGCAGTAGACACCCCGGAAGCAGCAGCAGAAGCTTGCGACAAAATCGGCGGCACCGAGTGGGTTGTCAAAGCCCAGGTCCACGCTGGTGGTCGCGGTAAAGCGGGCGGCGTTAAGCTGGTTCGCAGCAAAGAAGACGCCAAGGCCTTCGCACAGCAGTGGCTGGGCAAGCGTCTGGTGACTTACCAGACTGACGCCAATGGCCAGCCAGTCACCAAGATCCTGGTTGAATCGTGCACTGATATCGCTAAAGAGCTGTACCTGGGCGCTGTCGTTGACCGTTCGAGCCGTCGCATCGTGTTCATGGCTTCCACCGAAGGTGGCGTGGACATCGAGAAGATCGCTCACGAAACCCCAGAAAAAATTCTCAAGGCCACTATCGATCCACTGGTTGGCGCTCAGCCATTCCAGGGTCGCGAGCTGGCTTTCCAGCTGGGTCTGGAAGGCAAGCAAGTTGCCCAGTTCGCCAAGATCTTCGTTGGTCTGGCCAAACTGTTCCAGGATCACGATCTGGCCCTGCTGGAAGTGAACCCGCTGGTGATCAAGGCTGACGGCGATCTGCATTGCCTCGACGCCAAGATCAACATCGACGCCAACGCCATGTACCGTCAGCCTAAGCTGAAGACTTTCCACGATCCGTCGCAAGACGATCCGCGCGAAGCGCACGCTGCCAAGTTCGAACTGAACTACGTAGCCCTGGAAGGTAATATCGGTTGCATGGTCAACGGTGCTGGCCTGGCCATGGGTACCATGGACATCGTCAACCTGCATGGCGGCAAGCCAGCCAACTTCCTCGACGTAGGCGGTGGTGCTACCAAGGAACGCGTTACCGAAGCGTTCAAGATCATCCTGTCCGACTCCAACGTCGCTGCAGTACTGGTCAACATCTTCGGCGGCATCGTTCGTTGCGACATGATTGCCGAAGGCATCATCGGTGCAGTGAAAGAAGTCGGCGTGAAAATCCCGGTTGTTGTACGCCTTGAAGGTAACAACGCTGAACTGGGCGCTAAAGTACTGGCAGAAAGCGGTTTGAACATCATCGCTGCTACCAGCCTGACCGACGCTGCTCAACAAGTTGTCAAAGCTGCGGAGGGCAAATAATGAGCGTCCTGATCAATAAAGACACCAAAGTTATCTGCCAGGGTATTACCGGTTCGCAAGGTAGCTTCCACACCCAGCAAGCCATCGAATACGGCACCAAGATGGTTGGCGGCGTAACTCCAGGCAAAGGCGGCACCGAGCACCTGGGCCTGCCAGTGTTCAACACCGTGAAAGATGCTGTTGCTCAAACTGGCGCTACCGCCAGCGTGATCTACGTTCCAGCTCCTTTCTGCAAGGACTCGATCCTGGAAGCAGCATTCGGCGGCATCAAGCTGATCGTTTGCATCACCGAAGGCATTCCTACCCTGGACATGCTGGACGCTAAAGTTAAGTGCGACGAGCTGGGTGTTACCCTGATCGGCCCTAACTGCCCAGGCGTGATCACTCCAGGCGAATGCAAGATCGGCATCATGCCAGGTCACATTCACTTGCCAGGCAAAGTCGGTATCGTTTCCCGTTCCGGCACCCTGACCTACGAAGCTGTGAAGCAGACCACTGACGCCGGTTTCGGTCAGTCGACTTGCGTCGGCATCGGCGGTGACCCGATCCCAGGTTCGAACTTCATCGACATCCTGAAACTGTTCCAGGAAGACCCGAAGACCGAAGCGATCGTCATGATCGGTGAGATCGGCGGTTCGGCTGAAGAAGAAGCGGCTGCCTACATCAAGGCACACGTGACCAAGCCGGTTGTTTCCTACATCGCTGGTGTGACTGCCCCTGCGGGCAAGCGCATGGGCCATGCTGGCGCAATCATCTCTGGCGGCAAGGGCACTGCAGACGAGAAGTTTGCTGCCCTGGAAGACGCAGGCGTGAAAACCGTGCGTTCGCTGGCAGACATCGGCAAGGCTTTGTCCGAGCTGACTGGCTGGGCTGTCAAGTAAGCCTCGCGCTTAACTGACGCTTCACCACACAAAGGCCACCTTCGGGTGGCCTTTGTGCTTTCTGCCGGTTGCTGAAGATCAAAATGTGGGAGCGGGCTTGCTCGCGAATGCGGTGTATCAGTTGATGCATTCAGTGCTGACCCAGCGCATTCGCGAGCAAGCCTGCTCCCACAGTGGACTGCATTGCCAAATTAAGTATGAAAACGCGACATTCAAGTGTCGCTTATCGGACAGTCCGCCCCGCAACAGTGCGTTTGTCAGGCAAATTCTGTACGCTAGCCGCCTCTTTATGCGCCCGCATCCCAAAAGGAAGCCGCGTGCTAGACCGGTCGGCCACTATCAGGGCCGGCAGCATTTCCCTCATCCATAGGGAATCCCTCTCTAAATTCCGATTCAGTAGTGTGGTATTTCCTCAAATGAAAGTGTTGAAAAGCCAGGATATCCTGGCGTTGGGCTTTATGACTTTTGCCCTGTTCGTGGGCGCCGGCAACATCATCTTCCCGCCTATCGTTGGTTTGCAGTCCGGGCCTCATGTCTGGATGGCGGCGTTGGGCTTCCTGATCACCGCCGTGGGTTTGCCGGTGGTTACCGTTATCGCGCTGGCCAAGGTTGGTGGTGGCATGGATGCCTTGAGCAGCCCCATCGGCAAGGTCGCCGGTGGCATCCTGGCTGCAGCGTGCTACCTGGCTGTCGGCCCATTGTTCGCCACGCCACGTACCGCAACGGTTTCGTTCGAAGTAGGCCTGGCGCCATTGACCGGCGAAAGCCCGCTGGCCCTGTTCCTCTACAGTTCGGTGTACTTCCTGCTGGTGTTCTTCATCTCCCTGTATCCAGGGCGTTTGCTGGATACCGTCGGCCGTTTCCTCGCGCCGCTGAAGATCATTGCACTGGCGGTCCTGGGGATCGCAGCCTTCGCCCTGCCTGCGGGTGATATCGGCGTTGCAACGCCTGAATACGTCGCCGCACCGTTCTCCCAGGGCTTTATCAATGGCTACCTGACCATGGATACCCTGGGCGCGCTGGTGTTCGGCATCGTGATCGTCAACGCCATTCGCTCCCGTGGCGTCGAGTCGCCACAGCTGATTACCCGCTACGCGATCATTGCCGGGCTGATTGCCGGCGTGGGCCTGGCGCTGGTCTACGTCAGCCTGTTCCGCCTTGGTTCGGGCAGCCATGAAGTGGCCGCCGGTGCAGCCAATGGCGCAGCGGTATTGCACGCCTACGTGCAACACACCTTCGGTTCCCTGGGCAGCGGTTTTCTTGCGGTGCTGATCTCCCTGGCGTGCCTGGTCACGGCGGTAGGCCTGACCTGTGCCTGCGCCGAGTACTTCAGCCGGGTGTTGCCACTGTCCTACAAGACCCTGGTGGTAATCCTGGCCGCGTTCTCGCTGCTGGTGTCGAACCTGGGCCTGACCAAGCTGATTGCATTCTCGATCCCGGTACTGACCGCCATCTACCCGCCGTGCATCGTTCTGGTGGCCCTGAGCTTCTGCAAGGACTTCTGGCATGAGCATGGCCGCATCCTTGGCCCGGTGATGCTGGTGTCGTTCATCTTCGGCACCATCGACGCTCTCAAGGGCGCTGGCCTGGCCGGTTGGATGCCTGCGCAAATGGCTAACCTGCCATTGAGCGAGCAAGGCCTGGCGTGGCTGGTACCTTGTGTGATTACCCTGGTGGCTGCATTCGCGGTTGACCGCATGCTGGGTAAGCGCAGCGAAGCCATCGCTTAAAGCGATCTGACATACGCTGAAATCGAAATGCCCCGTATCAATCGATCCGGGGCATTTTTTATGGGCGACGAGCAGTGTCTTTTTTCGTGGACTAACGTCGAAGGGGTACGAAATTCCAAAGTTGGAACGCAGAGCAATGTTGGAGCAAGCCCACTCCCACATTGTTCTGCGTTCGTCAGACTCATCGTGTAAAGGACCCGCATGTCGTTCGTTGAAGCCAACCTGATCCACTTGCTTGCCGCGCTCTGGTTTGTCATCTGCTGGGGCGGTTACACCCGCTACGCCAGTTGGAAAGCCCGGGACACTGCCTGCCTTGCCAGTGTGCTGCATCTGTACCGCGAAGACTGGATGCGTCGCATGCTGCTGCGCGACAACCGCATCGCCGATGCCAGCGTGATCGGCAACCTGGAGCGCAACGCTTCGTTCTTCGCCTCCAGCACCCTGATCATCCTTGCCGGTATCCTCACTGTGCTCGGGGCCTCGGAGCGTGCGGTCTCGCTGCTGGCGGATATTCCCATGGTGCAACAGGCGTCCCAGGGCATGTCGGAGATCAAGCTGCTGTGCCTGGCCCTGGTGTTTGTCTATGCCTTCTTTACTTTCAGTTGGTGCATGCGCCAGTACAACTTCGCAGCGATCCTGATTGGCTCGGCGCCGATGGTCGGTGAGCGGCATGTCTCAGAGCAGGAACGCAAGGCGTTTGCCTCGCGGGCGGCGCGGGTGATTTCCATGGCCGCCAACCAGTTCAACTTCGGCCTGCGTTCCTATTACTTCGGCATGACCATGCTCGCCTGGTTTGTCAGCCCCTGGCTGTTCATGCTGATGAGCAGCGGGGTGGTGCTGGTGCTGTACCGGCGGGAATTTCATTCCGATGTTCTGGAAGTCATGGTTTATACCCCGACAGAGGCACCTTTGCCTGAGGCAAATAAAGAGGCCGCTTCCTGACTAGATCGTTTATTACGGCTGCTTAGTCCGGCTTTCCGGTTTGGCGGCTCACAAAAACAGCGCACAAAGTAAAGCCCGCTATTAAGCGGGCTTTCTTTTGCAACATGGTATTTAAACCGCGGTATCAGGAACCGCTTGCAGGTGTAGCTGGAGCATTTTCTTTAGCCGCGGCTGCGTCAGATTCAGCTTGGGCTTTGGCGGCTTCGGCGTTTTCTTTTGCAGCGTCGTTCACTTTATCCTGAGCTTCGCTCATTTTTTCCTGAGCTTGTTCAGCATGCTGAGTGGCATCCTGAGCTTTGTCCTCGGATTTCTTATCGCAGGCAGCGAGGCCAAGGGCGGCAGCCAACATCAAGGAAACAGCGAAAGTCTTGCGCATGGGGTGTTTCTCCTTATTGAAGATATCTACTGGCCTTTCGAGCATGGGGTGCCTGTATTAGTTCCTTTAATCCCACAGATATATAAGCCGTTTCTCCAAGGAACTTTCTTCCGGGGTACTTGTTTCGCCGGATCACTACTAATAAGAGTCTTTATCGAATGACCGATAACCCCCTTTTAGAGCGTGCCGCACGTTTTGTCTCAGCCCTGCGTCACTGTCAGGTACTGGGTATCGAGGTGCATGACGCGAGCGCGGACGGCATGACCTTGCTCTTGCCGTATAGCCCGCAGATCGTTGGCGATCCGCAAACCGGGATCATTCATGGTGGCGCCTTGACCTCGTTGATGGACACGGCCTGCGGCATGGCCACCTTGTGTGTGCTGCCGGAATTTGAAGTGTGCCCCACCCTGGATTTGCGCATCGATTACATGCACCCGGCCGAGCCGCACAAGCCGGTGTTCGGGTTTGCCCAATGCTACCGGGTGACCACTGATGTGATTTTTACCCGTGGTTTTGCTTATCAGGATGACCCCGAGCAACCGATTGCCCATGTGGTGGGCACATTCATGCGCATGGGCAAGCGTTTGAAGGGCACGCGGGGATTTGGCAGCAGCATCAAGGGAGAACAGGCATGACACACCAATTCAAGACCCGCATGGAGCAGGCCCACCAGCGCGGCGACTACAAGGCGCTGCTCGACCTGATCCCCTATGCCCGGTTAATCGGCATCGAATGCACGCGCCTGGGGGATGAGTTGCTGTTTCGCATGCCTGCCAACAAGGACAATATTGGTAACCCGATATTGCCGGCCATCCATGGGGGCGTCATCGCAGGCTTTATGGAGCTGTCGGCGGCCTTTCATTTATGGGTAGCCACGGAGGCTCCAGGGGTTGAAAGGAGCTTGCCCAAGATCGTCGATTTTTCCCTGGATTACCTGCGGGCCGGGCAGTTTCGCGACACTTACGCCACCTGTCAGGTGTGGCGCCAGGGGAGGCGCGTGGCCAATGTCGCGATCACCGCCTGGCAAAGCACCCCGGCCGAGCCCATTGCCACCGCTCGGGCGCATTTCAAGATTCAGGAGCAGGGCCACCCTTGAAATCCTGGTCTTAGCCCCCAACTTTGATGACAACCCGCCGCCAACCCTTTCGGGGGCGGCCATTGCCATCCAATTGGAGTTTGATGACCATGAGTGTGGAAACTCAAAAGGAAACCCTGGGCTTCCAGACCGAGGTGAAGCAACTGCTGCACCTCATGATCCATTCGCTGTATTCCAACAAGGAAATCTTCCTTCGCGAATTGATCTCGAACGCCTCTGACGCTGTCGACAAATTACGTTTCGAAGCCCTGTCCAAGCCTGAGTTGCTGGAAGGTGGCGCCGAACTGAAAATCCGTGTGAGCTTCGACAAGGACGCCAAGACCGTCACCCTCGAAGACAACGGCATCGGCATGAGCCGTGAGGACGCGATCACCCACCTGGGGACAATCGCCAAATCCGGCACCGCCGATTTCATGAAGAACCTGTCGGGCGACCAGAAAAAAGATTCGCACCTGATCGGCCAGTTCGGCGTGGGCTTCTATTCGGCCTTTATCGTCGCCGACAAGGTTGAAGTGTTCAGCCGCCGTGCCGGCCTCGCTGCTGGCGAAGGCGTGCACTGGTCTTCTAAAGGTGAGGGCGAATTTGAGATCGCCACCATCGATAAGGCCGACCGTGGTACCCGTATCGTGCTGCACCTCAAGGACGGTGAAGACGAATTCGCCGATGGCTGGCGCCTGCGCAATATCATCAAGAAGTACTCCGACCATATCGCGCTGCCAATCGAACTGCCGAAAGAACAAGCGGCAGCCGAAGGCGAAGAGGCTCCAGCCCTGGAATGGGAAGTGGTCAACCGCGCCAGCGCCCTGTGGACCCGTCCTCGCACTGAAGTGAAGGACGAGGAATACCAGGAGTTCTACAAGCACATCGCCCACGACTACGAAAACCCGTTGAGCTGGAGCCACAACAAGGTCGAAGGCAAGCTGGAATACAGCTCGCTGCTCTACGTCCCGGCCCGTGCCCCGTTCGACCTGTACCAGCGTGAAGCGCCCAAAGGCCTGAAGCTGTACGTACAGCGTGTGTTCGTGATGGACCAGGCAGAGTCCTTCCTGCCGCTGTACCTGCGCTTTATCAAGGGCGTGGTCGACTCCAATGAC
Organism: Pseudomonas sp. FH4; assembly: GCF_000510915.2. Taxonomy (NCBI): domain Bacteria; kingdom Pseudomonadati; phylum Pseudomonadota; class Gammaproteobacteria; order Pseudomonadales; family Pseudomonadaceae; genus Pseudomonas; species Pseudomonas sp. FH4. The sequence goes on from NZ_AOHN01000013.1 coordinate 118,940, forward strand.
CTGTCGCTGAACGTGTCGCGGGAAATCCTGCAGAAAGACCCGATCATCGACTCGATGAAGTCGGCGCTGACCAAGCGTGTGCTCGACATGCTGGAAAAACTGGCGAAGAACGAGCCTGAGCAATACAAAGGCTTCTGGAAAAACTTTGGCCAGGTCATGAAGGAAGGCCCGGCAGAAGATTTCGCCAACAAGGAAAAAATCGCCGGCCTGTTGCGCTTTGCCTCCACCCAGGGCGAAGACGGCGAGCAGGTTGTGTCCCTGGCCGAGTACCTGGCACGCGCCAAGGAAGGTCAGGACAAGATCTACTACCTGACCGGTGAAACCTACGCCCAGGTCAAGAACAGCCCGCACCTGGAAGTCTTCCGCAAGAAAGGCATCGAAGTGCTGCTGCTCACCGACCGTATCGATGAGTGGCTGATGAGCTACCTCAGCGAGTTCGACGGCAAGAGCTTTGTCGACGTGGCCCGTGGTGACCTGGACCTGGGCAACCTGGATTCGGAAGAGGACAAAAAAGCCGCTGAAGAAGTGGCCAAGTCCAAAGAAGGCCTGGTTGAGCGGATCAAGGCCGCCCTGGGCGATGCTGTCAGCGAAGTGCGGGTTTCCCACCGTCTGACCGACTCCCCGGCGATCCTGGCCATCGGCGAGCAGGACCTGGGCATGCAGATGCGCCAGATCCTTGAAGCCAGTGGGCAGAAGGTGCCGGACTCCAAGCCGATCTTCGAATTCAACCCGGCTCACCCGTTGATCGAGAAACTCGACGGCGAGCAGAGCGAAGAGCGTTTTGGCGACCTGTCGCACATTCTCTTCGACCAGGCGGCGCTGGCCGCAGGGGACAGCCTGAAAGACCCGGCGGCTTATGTACGCCGGCTGAACAAGCTGTTGGTTGAACTGTCGGTTTAACAACGTTGCAAGAAAACCCCGCTTCGGCGGGGTTTTTCGTTCTGGCTCTACTGTAGGAGCGAGCTTGCTCGCGAAAAACGTGAGATCACCGCATTCATTCAGCATTTGCGCGTTATCGTTGACGTTCTTCGCGAGCAAGCTCGCTCCTACAGGGAGCATCGTCAATCCATCTAAATTGGAGAAAATGATGAGCCAAGTCACTGTGCGTTCCGTGGTCTATCAGATTGATGGCCAGCCTTATGAAAGCCGCCTGGCCTTTGATGCCAGTCACAAGGGCCCGCGGCCGGGCTTGCTGATGGCACCGAACTGGATGGGTGTCAGCGCAGGCGCCGAAGAGATTGCCAAGGCCGTGGCCGGCAAGGGCTATGTGGTGCTGATCGCTGATCTGTACGGGCAAACCGTACGCCCGTCCAATGGCGATGAAGCCGGGGCGGCGATGATGCCGTTGAAGAATGACCGTGGGTTGCTGAACAAGCGGATGCAGGCGGCCTTTGAGCAACTGCAAGGCCAGGTCGAAGTCGCTGTCGATACCACGAAACTGGCGACCTTTGGCTTCTGCTTTGGCGGTTGCTGCTCCCTGGAGCTGGCGCGTACCGGGGCGTCGTTGAAGGCTGCGGTGTCGTTCCATGGCACCCTGGACACGCCAAACCCGGCGGACGCGCAGAACATCAAGGGTTCAGTGCTGGTGCTGCATGGCGCTAGCGATCCGTTGGTGCCCAGGGAACAACTGCCTGCATTTGAAGATGAGATGAACGCGGCCGGCGTGGATTGGCAATTACTCAGCTACGGCGGCGCGGTGCATTCGTTCACCGACCCGCAGGCCAATGTGCCAGGCAAGATGATGTATGACGCCAAGACAGCGGGGCGGGCGTTCCAGGCGATGCATAACCTGTTGGATGAAGTGTTCAAGGGCTGAGTCTTCAGCGCCTGTTAGGGCCTTATCGCGGGCTTGCTCGCGATAGCTATTTGACAGGCAACTCAATTCTGCCGGTCTCCCCCGGCACCGTTGGCCAATCCCCTGCCGCCCAACGCTGGCGAGCCTGCTCGATCAACGCCGAGTCACTGGCCACAAAATTCCAGTTGATCCGCCGTGGCCCATCCAGCGGCGCGCCACCGAAGATCACCAGGTGGCATTCTGTCTCGGCAAACAGCGCCATGCTCTGGCCCGCCGGCAACACCGCCAGGCTATGGGCCTCCAGGGGCTCACCGTCCAGTTGCGCATCACCCTGCAGCACATACACCGCGCGCTCGGCATGTTCATCGGGAATTAGCAGGGTGGTGGCCGTCTGCATCTGCACTTCGGCATACAGCGTCGGTGACAGCACCGGTACCGCTGACTCCAGGCAAAACCCATTGCCGGCGATCAGGCGGATGCTTACGCCGAGGTTGTCACTGACCGGCAGGCTCGCCGCCGGGTGATGGCTGTAATGCCCCGGTCCCTGCTCGTGTGCCTTGGGCGACGCCAGCCACACTTGCAGGCCATGCAGGTTGAAACCCTTGGCCTTGAGGGCGTCAGGCGTGCGCTCGACGTGGGCAATCGCGCTGCCGGCAGTCATCCAACTGACGTCACCGGCCTTGACCACCTGATCAGAACCGAGGCTGTCCTTGTGCAGGAGTTCGCCTTCAAACAAGTAGGTCAGTGTCGACAAGCCAATATGCGGATGCTGGCGGATATTCATGCCGCTGCCAGGGGCGTAGCGGGTTTCGAGCATATGGTCGAAGAACACGAAAGGTCCGACGCTGCGGCATTCCCGCGAGGGCAGGGGGCGCAGGATAGGCTGCCCCTCGACATCTTCGGCGCGTGGGCGAATTACGGTCACGGTGGTCATGGTGCATCCCTGTCTGAGCGGGTTAGATGGGTTTGAGCATAACCCGCCCGGCAGGAAATCGGTGTTATTGGCTGAAGGCGCTTTCCGAGAGTCGGGTCTCGATGCTGATCTCGGCGGTGGTCATCAGCTTGTGTACCGGGCACTTGTCGGCCACACGATGCAGTTCATCGCGCTGGGCATCAGTCAGCACGCCCTTGAGGGTCAGCTTGACGTTGAGCTTGTATTTGCCCTTTTGCTCTTCGGTGCTGTCGTGGGTGACTTCCACGGTCACGCCCGTCAGGGGGATATCCTTTTTCTGTGCATACAGCTTGACGGTCAGCGCTTTGCACGAGGCCAGCGCGGCGTCGAAGTAATCGTGGGGCGAAGGCGCCGAGTCGTCGCCACCCAGGCTCTTGGGCAGGTCGGTAAACAGCTCATGCTGATTGATGTTGACGCTGTGTCGAAAGTTGTCGGCATTCAGGGTATTGACGATAACAGGCATGGCAAACCTCGGAAGGTGGCAGGATGAAGGTCATGCAGTTATAGAGCATGCTGGCACTTGAGTGTTCCGCATTTTTTGCGCGGTGAACCCCCGTGCAATGCCTGCGGTCTACCTGACTTGCCCCTGGATTGAGGTTTTATCGTGCCCTGGACCCGCCTGAGTATTGCCCTGTTGCTCGCCGCCAGCAGCCTTGCCGTGCAGGCTCGCGACTATGCCTACAGTGACGCGCACCTGCATTACGTCGATTTCTTCCAGGAGACGGCGGGCATGGACAAGTTACTCAAGGCCATGGCCGATAACCGTATCGAACACGTGATGATTTCCGGCGTCCCGGTGGCGAAGAAATGGCATGAAGACGAACCCAAGCGCCCGCGCTACTACGCCGGCGATGACGCCGATGCCTATTGGTACAGCGCCACCGATGTGATCGTCGCCGCAGCGGTCAACAAGCTGACCCCGCAGCAACGCCAGCATTTTCATCCCTTCTTGAGCGGCTTCAACCCCAATGACAAGAACTCAGAGGCGCATATCCAGCGCATGCTGGACCTCTATCCTGGGCTGTGGCAGGGCATTGGCGAGGTGTTCACCCGTCACGATGACCTGACGGCCCTGACCTCAGGCGATACCCCGCGGGCGAACAACGAGGCGATGACGCGGATCTATCACCTGGCCGCCGAAAACGACCTGCCGGTGCTGGTGCATTCCAATATCACGTCCAAGCGCGAGCGCAATCCCCTGTACCTGGCAGAGATTGAAGCGCCGCTGCGCAATCATCCGCACACTCGGTTCATTTGGGCCCATGCCGGCACCAGCATGGAGATCCACCGTCACCAGACGCAGCTGGATTTCCTGCTGCCCACCTTGAGTCGCATGCTGGAGGCTTATCCCAACCTGTATATCGACCTGTCCTGGAGCATGCTCACGCCTTATCTGCTGGACGAGGCGGGAAAGCCCCGAGCCGAATGGCTGGCGCTGGTAGAGCGCTTTCCGGAGCGCTTTATGCTGGGTTCTGATGTTGTAGGGCGCTTCAACAAGTTGGGTAAGGAAATGCGCAGCTTCAATCCCTTCCTTGATGCTTTGCCGCAAGACGTTGCGCGAAAAGTCGCGCGGGACAATTTCCTGGCGATTTTGCCCAAGCCTCGCTGATCGGGTTTGTCATCGTCCGGTCATACCGGTGTCATAAGCTCCCGCCATCTAATCCAAGGAGCCCACTATGCACCTCACCCGTTTAAGCGCCCTGGCGGCATTGATGATGATCAGCGGCATGGCCAGCGCCGAAGTCCGTATCGAAGGCCCGGTGGAATTCGGCGTGTTTGAAGGCCCGAAAGCCGAGCTGCAGTCGGGCGAGCGCGTGTTGCGCCGCAGCAACGAGCAGATCCAGGCCACCACCGTGGTGCCGGCCAAGCTGGGGACTAAGTTTGGCCTGCGTTACCAGTTGCTTGGCAAGGTCGCCGAAGACACGCCGCTGACCTTGCTCTACTTCACTCCAGGCATCCGCACGGCCGACGGCCAGCGGCATGACAAATTCGAAGTGACCCAGAAGTTGGTGCCTGGCGCGCCTCAGGACGTGATGGCCTACGAGTTCACCGAAAGCCACGAAGTGGTGCCGGGCGAGTGGCGATTCATGGTGTTCCAGGGTGATCGCCTGCTGACCCAGAAGAGCTTTACCGTGCGCTGAATCGCTACAGTTATAGGGTCGGTAGATAAAGGCGTTTTGATATCGCGTTTTCGTCTTACGCAAAAAGTCGAAGACGCCGATACCTTTCATGAGCAACCCGCTGCAGGTGGATGCAGCGCTCTTGAAAGGAATCCGAGCAATGAGTATCAGAAGTCTCAATATCGCTCCTCGTGCAGGCCTGGGTTTTGGATTGTTGGCGTTGATGGTGTTTGTACTGGGCGGGTTCGCCTTGATGCAAATGGCCAACATGCGCGAGCAGTCGGACCAGGTGGAAACCAACTGGCTGCCCAGCGTGATGGCGGCCGGCGAAATGAATCAGGACCTGCTGCGGATACGCGCCTTGACCTTGCGTCTGCTGATTAACCGCGATCCTCAGGCGGTGGCCCAGAATGAACAAAAAATCCTCGATATCAAAAAGCAGCTGCATACCGCACAGAAGCTGTATGAAGCGTTGATTATCCTGCCCGAAGACCAGGTGCTGTTCGACCGCTTCAAGGTTGAGCAGCAACAGTATTTGCAACGCCAGGAGCAGGTCATGGCGTTTTCCCGGCAGAATCAGCTGGAAGACGCGCTCAAGGTGGTCAATGGCGAGATGAATCACCTGGCGGATACCTTGGCCGGTACCCTGGGCGAGTTGGTCATCCTCAACAAGGTCAGCGCCAACCAGGCGGCAGACTTGGCGCAGCAGGTATTCAGCCAGTCGCGGATCTGGGTGATCGGCATGATCGCCATGACCGCGTTGATTACCATCGGTCTGGCCGTCCTGTTGACCCGTAGTATCGTGTTGCCACTGGCGCAGTCGGTGAGGGTCGCCCAGGGAGTGGCCAGCGGCGACTTGACCGGCGAGATCACCGTCAGCGGCAAGGACGAGCCGGCGCGCCTGCAGCAGGCGCTCAAGAGCATGCAGGAAAACCTGCGTGAGACGATCCGGCGCATTTCCGATTCCTCCAACCAACTGGCCTCCGCTTCCGAGGAGCTCAGTTGTGTCACCGAAGACGCTACCCGTGGCCTGCACCAGCAAAGCCAGGAAATCGAACAGGCTGCCACGGCGGTCAATCAGATGACGGCGGCGGTGGAGGAGGTGGCCAGTAATGCGGTGGCCACTTCGCAGGCCTCGCGCGAATCCGATCGCATTGCCCAGCAAGGGCGTGAGCAAGTGCATCAGACGGTGTTGTCGATCGAGTCGCTGGCTGATGACGTGACGGCCAATGCCACCCAGGTCGAGGACTTGGCGCAGAAGGTATACGGCATCAGCAAGGTGTTGGATGTGATTCGCGCAATTGCCGAGCAAACCAATCTGCTGGCGCTTAACGCGGCGATTGAGGCGGCACGGGCTGGTGAGGCCGGGCGCGGGTTTGCGGTGGTCGCTGATGAGGTGAGGGCCCTGGCTCATCGTACTCAGCAATCGACCCAGGAAATCGAGCAGATGATCGGCGGGATCCAGCAGGGCACCGATCAGGCGGTCAACTCGATGCAGCAGAGCAACAGCCGGGCGCGTTCGACCCTGGATATCGCCAAGTCGGCGGGCACCGCGCTGGAGGAAATTGCCTCGGCGTTCACCCTGATCAACGAACGCAACCTGGTGATTGCCAGCGCTTCGGAGCAGCAGGCGGCGGTGGCACGGGAGGTGGATCGCAACCTGATGAACATTCGCGACCTGGCGATGCAGACGTCGGCGGGCGCCAACCAGACCAGTGCGGCGAGCCAGGAGTTGTCGCGGTTGGCGGTAGACCTGAACACCATGGTGGCGCGGTTTTCGGTGTAGGGCTTTAAACCGGGTTGATGCTATCGCAGGCAAGCCAGCTCCCACATTTTGATTTGCGAATACAGTCAATGTGGGAGCTGGCTTGCCTGCGATGAAGACGACTCGGTCTACTGGTAAACCCGCCCAATAAAAAACGCCCCGAACCAGTCGGGGCGTTTTCACATGATCAACCTGCGGGGCTTACTTGCCCTGCCAGCGTTTCAGTACCAGGGTAGCGTTGGTGCCACCGAAGCCGAAGCTGTTGCTCATCACGGTGTTGATGGTTGCATCTTCACGGGTCTTGGTCAGGATCGGCATATCAGCAACGGCTGGATCCAGCTCGTCGATGTTGGCCGAACCCGCCATGAAGTTGCCTTCCATCATCAGCAGGCAGTAGATCGCTTCGTGCACGCCAGCGGCGCCCAGGGAGTGACCCGACAGGCTCTTGGTGGAGCTGATGGCCGGTGCCTTGTCGCCGAATACCGCACGTACGCCTTCCATTTCCTTGGCATCGCCCACTGGAGTGGAGGTGCCGTGGGTGTTCAGGTAGTCGATTGGCGTATCAACGGTGGCCATGGCCATCTGCATGCAACGAATGGCACCTTCGCCGCTTGGCGCAACCATGTCGTAGCCGTCGGAAGTCGCGCCGTAGCCGACGATTTCCGCGTAGATCTTTGCGCCACGGGCCAGGGCGTGTTCCAGCTCCTCGACCACGACCATGCCGCCACCGCCGGCGATGACGAAACCGTCACGCTTGGCGTCGTAGGCACGGGAGGCCTTTTCCGGGGTTTCGTTGTATTGAGTGGACAGCGCGCCCATCGCGTCGAACAGGAACGATTGGCTCCAATGCTCTTCTTCACCGCCACCGGCGAACACGATGTCTTGCTTGCCCAACTGGATCTGTTCGACCGCAGTCCCAATGCAGTGAGCACTGGTGGCGCAGGCGGAGGAGATCGAGTAGTTCACGCCCTTGATCTGGAATGGAGTGGCCAGGCACGCAGAAACGGTGCTGCCCATGGTCCGCGTGACACGGTACGGGCCGACGCGCTTGACGCCTTTCTCGCGCAGGATGTCCAGCGCTTCCATCTGGTTCAAGGTCGACGCGCCGCCGGAGCCGGCGATCAGGCCGGTACGCACGTTGGACACCTGGTCGTCGCTCAGGCCGGAATCGGCAATCGCGTCTTTCATGGCCAGGTAGGCATAGGCTGCTGCGTGGCCGACGAAGCGATAGATCTTGCGATCGATCAGTTCTTCGAGTGGTAGGTCAATGGAGCCGGAAACCTGGCTACGCAGACCCATTTCGGCATATTCCGGGTTGAAGCGGATGCCAGGGCGACTTGCACGCAGGTTAGCGGTGACGGTCTCTTTGTCATTGCCCAGGCACGAAACGATGCCCAGACCAGTGATAACGACGCGGCGCATGCGGATAACCCTTAAAAGTTGTCAGTGGAAGTGAACACGCCGACCCGAAGGCCTTCGGCAGTGTAGATCTCGCGCCCGTCGACAGTGACCGAACCATCGGCGATGGCCAGGTTCAGCTTGCCCTTGAGGACGCGTTTGATGTGAATGTTGTAGGTGACTTTCTTGGCGGTCGGCAGGACCTGGCCAAAGAACTTCACTTCGCCCGAACCCAGGGCACGCCCGCGGCCCGGCAGGCCTTGCCAGCCCAGGTAGAAACCGACCAGCTGCCACATGGCGTCGAGGCCCAGGCAGCCCGGCATGACCGGATCGCCTTCGAAATGGCAGGCGAAAAACCACAGGTCAGGGGTGATATCCAGCTCGGCGACCAATTCACCTTTGCCGTACTTGCCACCCTCTTCGCTGATATGGGTGATGCGATCCACCATCAGCATGTTCGGGGCGGGCAGTTGCGCGTTACCTGGGCCGAACAGCTCACCGCGACTGCAGCGCAGCAGGTCTTCCCGGGTAAAGGCGTTTTGTTTGGTCATGCGAGCTCCTCAATAATCCCATGCGGCAGGGCCGGGTAAATCTTCCCGACCGACTGAAGCGTGCTTGCCTCACGTCGGCAGCCTACAGGTAGACTATTGCGTTGTAGTGAAAGTCACAGCATCAAGGACATGAATGTACACTTGTGCACTGAAATTTTAAACCGGGCTTATTTATGGGCCCGCTCGGGTGCCTAAGACTGCCGCACTTTCGCCTTTCACGCCAGTCGCAGTTGGCTGATGATGCCCATCTAATGCACCCAGCGCTGTAGGATTTGCTGCAAATCCGTACGTTTGAACGGCTTGGCCAGGTAATCGTTCATCCCGGCGGCCAGGCACGCTTCGCGATCGCCCTGTAACGCATTGGCCGTCAGGGCAATGATCGGCAGGTCGGCGCAGCCAGGCAGCTGACGAATCTGACGGGTGGCTTCATAGCCGTCGATCACCGGCAGTCGGCAATCCATCAAAATCGCCGTGAAAATCAGGCTTTCGGCACTGCGAATCGCTTCGGCGCCATCAGTGGCGATGCTCACCTCGAACCCCAGGCTGCGCAGCATGGCCTCGACCACGGTGCGGTTGACCGGGTTGTCTTCCACCAGCAGCACATTGCGGCCGTCACCGGCGCTGGCTTTATGCGGGGTGTCCGCAGCAATCTGCGGCAGGCTTTGCTGGTAGATCGCCAGCGGGATTTCCAGGGTGAACACCGAACCCAGGCCTTCTTCGCTCTGGGCGCGCAGGGTGCCGCCCATCCGCTCGGCCAGGGTGCGGGCAATCGGCAGGCCCAGGCCGGTACCGCCGTAACGCCTGGAGATAGAGCTGTCAGCCTGTTGAAAGGCGTCGAACATCAGCTCCAGGCGCTCGGCCGAAATACCAATCCCGGTGTCGCGTACCGTGCAGGTGAACCACAGCAGTTCATGGTCCAGGGTTTGCCAGTTGGGCTCGACGCTGACCGTGCCCTGTTCGGTGAACTTCAGTGCATTGCCGATCAGGTTCACCAGGATCTGCCGGATCCGCGTCGGGTCACCCTGCACGCGCAACGCTTCCATGCCCGGCGGGATTGGCAACTCCAGGACCAATCCGCGCTGTATGGCGCTGTGCTGGAACGCTTGGGCGCAGCTGTTGATCAGGTCAACCAGATTGAACGGAATATGCTCCAGCTCCAGGGCCGAGCGTTCGATACGCGAGAAGTCGAGGATATCGTTGATGACTTTGAGCAGGTGTTCGGTGGACTCCGAGGCCAGTGCGGCGTACTCGGTCTGTTCGTCGGTCATGGAGGTGGTTTCGAGCAATTGCAGCATGCCCAGTACGCCATTCATCGGCGTGCGCAATTCGTGGCTCATCATCGCCAGGAAGTCGGATTTGGCGCTGTTGGCACGCTCGGCTTCCTCGCGCGTCTGGATCAACTGGGCCATGGCTTGCTGCTGCTCGCGACTGGCGTGGTGCAAGCCTTCGGCCAGGTTGTTGATATGGCGGGACAGGTCACCCAGTTCGGAGTCATCGACAATTGGCAGTGGGGTTTTGTAGTCGCCCCGCTGGATTGCCTTGACCGCATGCCCCATGGCGCTGATCGGTTGCGACAGGCTGGCAGCCAGGCGCCGCGCCAGCAGGAAGGTAAAGAGCAGGGCAAACAACGCAAGGATCCCGGCCTTGAAGAGGATTTCCTGTTGGCGCTGACTGAAGGCGTCGTTGGACATGCCGACGATCACCCGGCCCAGATAGTCGGCCTTGGGGGCCTTGGGCTGCGCGGTGTTGTCCTGGAAAAAGTCGTTGCCCAGCTGGATATGCTGCAAGCGAATCGGGGCCTGGAAGATTTTTACCGACAACGAGCGGTCATGCTTTTCCGTGGGTTGTTCGACATAGACCAGGATGTTTTCTGCGCTGTCCTGGATTTCCAGGAAGCGCACATGCGGCGTGGCCAGGGTCGCCCGCAGCAGGCTGTCGAGCACGTCGTTGTTGCCCGAGATCACGCCATACTCGGTGGCTGGCGCCAGTTGGTTGGCGATCAACTGGCCGGTGTGGTCCAGTTCCTGGCGCAGGTCCTGGATCCGCACGAAGGTAAAGAAGCTGATCAGCAGCAGTGTCAGCAACAGGGCCGGGCCCAGGGTGATGATTTGGGTTCGGGTATTGATATCCCAACGGCGACGCAAGGTCATGGGTGTTTCTCCCCTTCGGCCAATCGGGTCGCGACGGCGGTCTCGTCCACCTGTTCGATCCCCAGCGAGCGCGCCACTTGCGGGTTGCCCACGACTTTGAAGTGTTCCGGGTACAGCGAGCGCGGCCAGCCGGCCGGCGGGTGATCGAGCAGGCGGTTGAGCACATCCAGCCAGTCAGCCTGGTCGCTGTAGGTACTGGCCAGGCTGCCGGCCCGCACGAAACCGGCGTTGGGCCCGATCAGCGGCAATTGCCTGGCGTAGCTGCTCAACAGCAGGTTTTTCACGGTCTTCGGGTTGTATAGCTTTGGATCATCCAGGCCCAGTAACACATCGCTGCTTTTAAACAGGCTGAGCAGAGGGCGACTGTCATTAATGTTGTCCCAGGGCTGGGCGACGATTTCCAGGCCCAGGGCCGTGGCATGCTGGCGCAGTTCCGGCAGCAGGAACTCGCTGTCGTTGCCGTACAACACGCCAATGCGCTGGGCCTGGGGCAAGATATTGGCGATCAGGCGCAACTGCCGGTCCAGGGACGGGTCGCTCCACAGCAGGCTGATCTTGCCGGGCACATGGTTGCCCAGGCGTTGGCGGGCTTGCAGGCGGCTGATGCGCAGCACCAGCGTCGCCGGGCCCTGGGTGTCCTGCAGGCGCCAGTCGAGGCTGGGCAAGTCCAGCAGGATCAGGCGGGTGCTGGCCGGCAATTGACCGGGTGCGGGCATGTCTTGCAGCGCCTTGAAGGTGACCTCATCAACGGGGCGTTGCACGCGCAGGGCCTGGGCAAAGGCCTGCACGCCAGGGCTGTCTTGGGCGGCGGTCAGCAGGATTTCGGCGCTCCACGCGGGCATGGCCAATGCCAGGCTGGCGAGCAGCAGGCAGCGGCGCCAGAACCTGGTGCCGGGAAGGGCGGTCATCCTTGACTGGGCAGGGGTCATGTCAGAACTCTAACTCCGCGCTGAAGTAGAGCACATGGCGTTGGTCGTAGTTGTTGTCGATCTGGGTGGTGGGCTGGTTATCGAGGCGTTGTTGCAGCATGCCGGCCAGCTCCAGGTTGGCCTTGCCCAGGGCGATGCGCTTGGCGACCCGCATGTCGACCCGTTCAAAGCGATATTGGTTAAGTGCATCGTCCCCATAATAGAACAGCGCGCTGGACCAGCCATGCCCCCACTCGCGCATCCAGCCGGCCGAACCGCTGTTGCGCGCGGTCTGTTGCTGGTCCAGCGGGTTGCTGGCGCTGGCATCGACGTAAGCATAGGTCAGGCGTAGCCGGTCGGCGCTACTGACGTGCCAGTCCAGTTGGGTTTCGGCGCCGGCAAACCGTGAGCGGTTACTGTTGCTGGCAATGTACTGGTTATTGCGCAGGGGCTCGCTGATCATGCCGGTGATTTCGTCATAGAACAGCTTGATGTCGAGGTTCAGCCCGCTATCGGCAAAAAAGCCGTTGTAGCCCAACTCCCGGGAGCGCATCAGTTCCTTGTCGAGGTTGCCCGGGCCGCGGGTCTTGACGAAATACTGGCCGGTTGTCTGCCCGTAGGCGGGGGAGCTGAGGCCAGTGACCCGGTAGCTCCAGTTGACGTTGTTCTCGAACATGTCCGGCGAGCGGATCGCTTCGGAGTACACCGCGCGCAACCCGTGGCGCGGGTTGATCAGGTAATTGACCGCAACCCTGGGCGTGAGCGAGTTACCGCTCAAGTGGGTGTTTTCGTACATCGCCCCGCCCTGCAACAACCAGTGTTCGCTGGCCCGCCATTCCAGATGGCCGAACAGGCGCCAGGTGGTGTCGTCCAAGGTGCCATTGAAATAGGTGTCAGAGTCGGCGCGGTCGTAGCGGTAATTCATCCCACTGACCAGTCGCAGGCTGTCGGACAGGCTCAGGGTGTCTTGTACTTCGAGGTCGTAGCGGCTTTCCTTGGTGCTCTGGTCGATATTGCCGCAGACGCTTTCCTTGCCGCCGTTATTCCATTGCTTCAGGACCTCTTCGGCCAGCGCCTGCTCGGCGGCAGAGCCTGGCGGTGGGCTGCCGTTTTCATAGTCCTTCATGTGCCGCGCCAACTGCTCGGCGTAGTTGGGGTTCATCTGCCACAGTTGCGTCAACTGCGGGCTGAACGACACCTTGGCGTCGCAGGCTTTCCAGACCTGCCGACGGTCCCATTGTTGCGCCGAACCCTGGATATACAGGCTGTGATCGGGGTTGAAGTCGAAGTTCCAGCGCAGGGATGCGGCGTAGTCCTTGGCGGTGACGTCGGAGTCGGTGCCACCGTCGGTAATCCCGGCGAACACTGGCTTGTAGGTGTATGGCCGCTGATTGGTCCCTTCCTTGGCGTTGAGTTGCCAGTCGATGCTCTGCTGCTGGTTCAGCACCTGGCTGACCGCCAGGCTGAAGCGGCTGAGCCGCCGGCTGTCGCGGTAGTCGGCGCCGACCCGGTCGCTGTCAAAGCCATCATCCTGTTGCCCGGACAGCGACAGTCGCAGGTTGCCGGTGTCCCAGCCCAGGCCCTGGCTGGCATACCAGTCGTTGATCCCGCGCTCGCCCCGGGTCATTTTCATCCGGGTACCCAGGCTGTTGGCCGGCGAGCGAGTGAGGATATTGACCACCGCCATCAGCGCATTGGCGCCATAGCTGACGGTATTGGGGCCACGGAACACTTCGATCCGCTCGATATCTTCCATGGCGACTGGAATGTCGCTCCAGTCCACGGTGGCCAGGCCGGCGCGGTACACCGAGCGGCCATCGATCAGCACTTGCATGCGCCGCGCTTCGTTGGCGCTGGTGCCGTGGTAGTTGACGGCGGCCTGGTTGCCCGAGGTGTAGCCCACCATCATCCCCGGCACCAGGCGCAGCAGCTCGGCAATATCGCGTGCACCACTGGCCTTGATCAATTCGCTGTCGATCACCGTCATGCTGCCAGGCACGGCGGCGGCCGACTGCTTGAGCCGGGTTGCCGTCAGGACTTGGGGCAGCGGCTGGTTGTCGAGGAACAAATCGTCGGCCAGCAACGGCGTACTGACCAGCAGCGCCAGTAACAGAGATGAACGAGGAGGAGGGCCCAAATACACGGCACGGCCTTGATAATTACGGATAGCCGACCATGTTAACTGAGGCGAGCGCTTTTGCCAGTCGGCGCTATCGCAATTACTGTGGTCCATTCGGCCATTTTCCGACAATCGTGGGAAATCACAGAAGGGCTGGTCGCCGTCAGGTCGGCCCGTATAATGCCGCCATCGCCACTGGTATGGATTAACGGATTGCATATGACTGAACAGCGCCCAATTGCGGTCCTGGGAGGCGGAAGTTTTGGTACCGCCGTGGCTAATCTACTGGCTGAAAACGGCCATCAGGTGCGCCAGTGGATGCGCGATCCCGAACAGGCCGAGGCCATCCGGGTCAACCGGGAGAACCCGCGTTACCTCAAGGGTATCAAGATTCATGCGGCGGTCACGCCGGTCACCGACCTGCAGGCCACCCTGGATGACTGCGACCTATGCTTTGTCGCGTTGCCCTCCAGCGCCCTGCGCACGGTGTTGGCACCCCATGCCGAGCGGCTGGCGGGCAAGATGCTGGTCAGCCTGACCAAAGGCATCGAGGCCCAGACCTTCAAGCTGATGAGTGAAATTCTTGAGGAAATCGCGCCCCAGGCCCGTATCGGTGTGCTTTCCGGGCCGAACCTGGCACGCGAAGTGGCTGAACATGCCTTGACCGCGACCGTGGTCGCCAGTGAAGACGAGGCTTTGTGCGAGCGCGTGCAGGCGGTGCTGCATGGCCGTACCTTCCGGGTCTACGCCAGTGCCGACCGCTTTGGCGTGGAACTGGGCGGTGCGTTGAAAAACGTCTACGCCATCATCGCCGGCATGGCCGTGGCCCTGGGCATGGGCGAAAACACCAAGAGCATGCTGATCACTCGCGCCCTGGCGGAAATGACCCGCTTTGCGGTCAATCAGGGTGCCAACCCCATGACTTTCCTCGGCCTGGCCGGAGTCGGTGACCTGATCGTCACCTGTTCGTCACCCAAAAGCCGCAACTATCAGGTGGGTTTCGCCCTGGGCCAGGGCCTAAGCCTGGAAGACGCCGTCACCCGCCTCGGTGAAGTGGCCGAAGGGGTCAATACCCTCAAAGTACTGAAGGCCAAGGCCCAGGAAACCGGGGTCTATATGCCGTTGGTCGCCGGCCTGCACGCGATCCTGTTCGAAGGGCGCACCTTGAACCAGGTCATCGAGTTGCTGATGAGGGCCGAACCCAAGACCGATGTCGACTTTATTTCCACCAGTGGTTTCAACTGAGGAACGCGCGATGAACGATCCGAAAACAGCACCCAAGTATGAATCCATCGGCCTGCGCATCCTGTGGATGCTGGTGTTTGCCCTGGTATGGCAAGTGGCCCAGTTCCTCCTCGGGGCGTTGGTGGTGGTGCAGTTGATCTACCGCCTGATCTACGGCGCGCCGAACCTGGGCCTGATGAACTTTGGCGATAGCCTCAGCCAGTTCCTCGCCCAGGTTGGCCGTTTTGGCAGCTTCCACAGCGAGCAGAAACCCTGGCCCTTCGCCGACTGGCCAACCGCGCGCGCCCCGGAAGGCGAGGCCGCCCACAGCGTGCCGCCGGCCCCGCACCCGGTGCGTGATGAAGAGCCCAAGCTATGAAACTGTGGGTATTGCGTCACGGTGAAGCCGAGTCCCATGCGCCGAGCGATGCCCAGCGCAACCTGACCGAGCGTGGTCGCCAGGAGGCGTTGCATAGCGCTGCCCACCTGATCGGCGCTGACATCAAGGCCATCATCGCCAGCCCCTACGTGCGGGCGCAGCAGACCGCGCAACTGGTGCGTGAGGCGTTGGGCTTTGCTCCTGAAATTCGCACGGCTGCGTGGCTGACGCCGGATGGCAATCCGTTGCAAGTGCTGGAGAAACTCGACACCGATGACAATGTGCTGCTGGTCAGCCATCAACCCTTGGTGGGCAACCTGATCAGCTTTTTGCAGCACGGTCACCAGCGCCAGCCCCAGCCGATGCACACCGCCAGCCTGGCGGAGCTGGAAGGGGACTTTCCGTTGGCGGGGTTGATGAGCCTCAATAGCGTCAAAAACCCCTGATTTTTCAGGCACAACACAATCAAGCTGTGGGAGCGGGCCCTTTCCCAAATAAGTATTTTCCACCGTTTGATTGTGTTATGCCTGCAAGGAACTTGCAGTGCTCCTTTGTGCATGGAATAGTCAACCAAGCAAGTGCTTGGTTGGCTGCCATCTGAACACACAGGAGCGCGTCCCATGTCTGTCGCTTTTCGTTTGCCGCTGCAGGTCTTCTTTGAACGTGAGGCGCGCCATCCGCGCCAGCGCTTCCTGGTCCAGCCCATTGGTGGCGGCGAGGTGCAGACCCTCACCTGGGGCGAGGTCGGCCATCAGGCACGTTGCGCTGCCCATTGGCTGCGCGCTCGTGAACTGCCCCAGGGCTCGCACATTGCCCTGATCTCGAAAAACTGCGCGCACTGGATCATCGCCGACCTGGCGATCTGGATGGCCGGGCATGTCTCGGTGCCGCTGTATCCCAACCTTACCGCCGACTCCGTGGCCCATGTGCTGGAGCACTCCGAGGCGGCGTTGGTGTTTATCGGCAAGCTCGACGACTGGCCGGCCATGGCCCCGGGCGTCAAGGCCGGGCTTGCGACTATCAGCCTGCCGCTGTGCCCCGAGGGCCAGTTCGATTTCACCTGGGCCGACCTGCAAGCCTGCTCGCCGATCCAGGATGACCCTGCGCCGGCGGCCACAGATCTGGCCACCATCATCTACACCTCCGGCACCACCGGCTTGCCTAAAGGCGTGATGCACACCTTCGGCGGCCTGGGGTTTGCGGCGACCCGCGGCACCGAGCTGTTTGGCCTGGGGGAGGGCGACCGCCTGCTGTCCTACCTGCCGCTGTGCCATGTGGCCGAGCGCATGTTTGTCGAAATGGCCTCGATCTACACCGGGCAAACCGTGTTTTTTGCCGAAAGCCTCGACACGTTCCTCTCCGATCTCCAACGCGCCCGGCCCACGGCCTTGTTTGGCGTGCCGCGGATCTGGACCAAGTTCCAGATGGGCGTCTACGCAAAAATCCCGGAAAAACGCCTGGAATGGCTCTTGCGTCTGCCGTTTATCGGCAAGCGGGTTGGCCACAAAGTCCTCGCCGGCCTTGGGCTGGACGCGGTGCGGGTGGCCCTGTCCGGCGCCGCGCCAGTGCCCGAAGCGCTGCTGCGCTGGTACCTGCGCCTGGGCCTGGATGTGCTGGAGGTATATGGCATGACCGAAAGCTGTGGCTATTCCCATGTCTGTCGCCCCGGCCAGCAGAAGATCGGCTGGATCGGCCTGGCGTGCCCGGACGTGGAGGTGCGCATTGATCCGGCCGGCGAAGTCCAGGTGCGCAGCGGCGCGACCATGCTCGGCTACTTCAAGGACCCGCAGAAAACCGCCGAGACCCTCACCGAGGACGGTTTCCTGCGCACAGGTGACAAGGGCGAGCAGGATGGCGAAGGCCGCTTGCGCCTGACCGGGCGTCTCAAGGAGATCTTCAAGACCAGCAAGGGCAAGTACGTCGCCCCGGCGCCCATCGAAAACCGCCTGGCGGAGCATGGGCGCATCGAACAGGTGTGCGTGGTCGGTGATGGCCTGAGCGCACCGATGGGCTTGTGCGTACTGTCTGCGGTGGGCCTGCAGGAGGCCGCCAGCGAGGCCCGGCATTCATTGCACGGCAGCCTGGAGCGCTTGCTGGAGGAGGTCAACCAGGCGCTGGATAAACATGAGCGCTTGCGTCAACTGGTGGTAGTGAAAGACAGTTGGGCGGTGGAAAACGGCTTTCTGACGCCGACCCTGAAGATCAAGCGCAACGTCATCGAGTCAACCTACGGCCCACAGTTCCAGGCCTGGAGCACGCGCTCCGAGGCCGTGCTGTGGCAGGATTGAGCATTCAATAAAATCAATAAGGACACTGCAATGAGCCTGTGGCGCACCGTTCCCAACATCGAGCAAATCAACGCCAGACAGAAAAACACCATTGGTGAAATGCTGGATATCCGCTTCGAGAGCTTCGACGACGAATCCCTGACCGCGAGCATGGTGGTCGACCATCGCACCCATCAACCCTATGGGCTGCTGCACGGCGGGGCCTCGGTGGTGTTGGCCGAAACAGTGGGCTCCGTGGCCAGCTACCTGTGCATCGACGCCAGCAAGTTCTATTGCGTGGGTCTGGAAATCAATGCCAACCACTTGCGCGGCCTGCGTTCCGGGCGGGTGACGGCGGTGGCCCGGGCGATCCATATCGGGCGCACCACTCATGTCTGGGATATTCGCCTGACCAGCGACGAGGGCAAGGCCAGTTGCGTATCGCGCCTGACCATGGCCGTGGTGCCCCTGGGCGAAAACCCGCCGGCGCGATAGGCGTGGCGTGAGTGTCATCATTCCTGGCAGTTACAGTCATTGCTGTGGCGGCCGGGCATGGGGACAATCGATTTCTGTTTTGGATGATGGGCTGGTTATGTCGCAACATGTGTTTTTCACTCATGCCAATGGCTTCCCTTCGGCGACCTACGGCAAATTGTTCGACGCCCTGGCGCCGGAGTACGCGGTGGCGCACCTGTCGCAGCACGGTCACGATCCGCGGTTTCCGGTGGACGACAATTGGCAGAACCTGGTGGACGAGCTGATCCACCACCTGGAGCAGCAACCGGAGCCGGTGTGGGGCGTGGGCCATTCACTGGGTGGGGTGTTGCATTTGCACGCGGCCCTGCGCTGCCCGCAGTTGTATCGCGGGGTGGTAATGCTCGACTCGCCGGTGCTGACCCTTGCCGACCGTTGGGTGATTCGCGCGGCCAAGCGTTTTGGCTTGATTGATCGCCTGACGCCTGCTGGCCGCACCCTGGGCCGGCGCGAAGAGTTCTCCGACCTGGACGCCGCCCGCCAATATTTTTCCGGCAAGACGCTGTTTCGCGGGTTTGACCCCGAATGCCTGGAGGCCTACCTGCAACACGGCTTGCACCAGGTTGGCGATCGCCTGCGCCTGCGGTTTGACCCGGCAACCGAAATCAGTATTTACCGGGGCGTGCCGCATACCAGCCCTGGCCAGACTCGCCAATTGAAAGTGCCACTGGCCGTGGTGCGCGGTCGGCAGAGCCGGGTAGTGATGCGCCACCACGCCAGCGGCGTCGCGCGCCTGCCCATGGGCGAGATGCTGACTATGCCCGGCGGCCACATGTTCCCCCTTGAGCGTCCGCAGGACACGGCGGCCTTGATCAAGAACCTGTTTACCCGCTGGGAAGCCCGCGAGCGCAGCTGCGCATGACCACACCCGTCGAAGAAGTACGCCTGAGCCTGCCGCATATCGAGCTGGCGGCCCACCTGTTCGGCCCGGAAGACGGCCTGCCGGTGATAGCCCTGCATGGCTGGCTGGACAACGCCAACAGTTTCGCGCGCCTGGCGCCCAAACTGCAGGGCTTGCGCATTGTCGCCCTGGACATGGCCGGTCACGGCCACTCGGCCCACCGCCCGGCTGGCGCCGGTTATGCCGTGTGGGATTACGTGTTTGATGTGTTGCAAGTGGCCGAGCAACTGGGCTGGAAACGTTTTGCATTACTTGGCCACTCCCTCGGCGCGATTGTCTCTACGGTGTTGGCCGGGGCCTTGCCAGAACGTGTGACGCACCTGGGGTTGATCGACGGTGTGATCCCGCCGACTGCCACCGGCGAGAACGCCGCCGAGCGCCTGGGCATGGCCTTGCAGGCGCAAATCAATCTGCAAGACAAGCGCAAACCGGTGTACAGCACCCTCGACCGGGCCGTGGAGGCGCGGATGAAAGGCGTGGTCGCCGTCAGCCGCGAAGCCGCGGAACTCCTGGCCCAGCGCGGCTTGATGCCGGTGCCGGGCGGTTATACCTGGCGCAGCGACAGTCGCCTGACCCTGGCATCCCCGATGCGCCTGACGGAAGAACAGGCCATGGCCTTCGTGCGTCGGGTGGCGTGTCCTACGCAGTTGGTCGTTGCGCAAGAGGGCATGTTGGCCAAGCATCCCGAGTTGCTTGCGCAGCTTCCTTTCACTGTAACCACCCTTGCAGGTGGCCATCATTTGCACCTGAACGACGAGTCGGGGGCTGCTCTTGTTGCAGACTGTTTCAATCGGTTCTTCACCGCGCCTTGACTTGACGGGGTCAACTGTCGAGGCTGGGCGGATTGAAAGGGAGTCAACCATGAACAATCCGAATACCGCGAAGGCATCCACCGGCCAAGGCGCACCGATCCGATGAGTAGTGCCAAGGGAGTTATCCGTGTACTTGGGCTGTGCTGTATCAGCCCGTTGGTCTTCGCTGCCGATGTACCAGGGAGCCAGGATTTGCCCAGCGTAGTCCGTCAGGTGGATGCGCAGATTGTCGACTACCGGCCCGCCGAAGAAAAAGAACGCATCTACCCCATGGGCGCGATCCGCAAGATCAGCGGCCAGTTGCGTTACGAAGGCCAGGCCACGGCGCGTGGCCAAGTGACAGCCATTACCTATGAGTTGCCCGCCGAACACAGCTCCAGCGCGGCCTTCAAATCCACGCGTGAGGCATTGCAAGAGCAGGGTGCGCAGTTGCTGTTCTGGTGCCAGGCCCGCGATTGTGGCGAAAGCAGCCTCTGGGCCAATGAAGTGCTGGGTAATGCCAAGCTGGTCGGTGCCGATGGCCAGCAGGAATTCCTGCTGCTACGTCTCGCAGCCCCCCAGGACAATTCCCTGGTGGCGCTGTACGGCATCACTCGCGGCAATCGTCGGGCTTACCTGCATGTCGAACAAATGGACGCCAGTGCGCCACTGGGGCAATTGCTGCCGACCTCGGCCACGCTGCTGCGCGAATTGAAAAGCACCGGCGACCTGGATTTCCCCTTGTTGGGCACTGAGCCCGACACAACGTGGTTGACCCTGATTTCCCGTGGATTGAACCTCGATACTACCTTGCGGGTCAGTTTGAGCGGGCCCAACGCCGAAGCCTGGCGCCAGGGCCTGATCGACAAGGGCGTACGCGCGGCGCGATTGGAAACCGGCACGGGTGAGGCCAAGGGCCTGCATCTGCAAGTGATCCGCTGATCGTTCCAGGGCGAACGGACCCGTGCCGTTCGCCTAAGCTCTAGCTCTACAAACTTCTTTTCGAGAAACCACATGCTCAACAATGATCGCCTGCTGGTGCAGATCCTGCTCCTGGTGCTGTTTGGTGCCAGTTTCTGGGTGATGGCGCCGTTCTGGTCGGCGCTGTTCTGGGGCGCGGTGCTGGCATTTGCCAGTTGGCCGCTGATGCGCCTGTTGACCCGCGCCCTGGGCGGCCGCGAATCCTTGGCGGCCGGGATCCTGACCTTGGGCTGGATGTTACTGGTGGCGGTGCCGCTGGTGTGGTTGGGCTTCAACCTGGCCGACCATGTACGTGACGCCGTGACGCTGATCAAGGATGTGCAGGTCGATGGCTTGCCCGAAGCACCGACGTGGCTGGGTTCGATTCCCTTTGTCGGGGAACGGCTGGTGGGCATGTGGGACAGCATCGACCAGCAGGGCGCGGCCTTGATGGTCACGATCAAGCCGTACCTGGGACAGGTCGGCAACTGGTTGCTGGCCCGTAGCGCACAGATTGGCGGCGGCATCCTGGAACTGACCCTGAGCCTGGTGTTTGTGTTCTTTTTCTACCGCGATGGCCCGCGCCTGGCGATGTTCGTCCACCGTTTGCTGGAGCGCTTGATCGGTGAGCGTGCCGGTTACTACATCGACCTGGTGGCCGGTACGGTGCAGCGGGTGGTCAACGGTGTGATCGGCACTGCTGCCGCCCAGGCACTGCTGGCACTGATCGGCTTCCTGATCGCCGGAGTGCCCGGGGCGCTGGTACTGGGTATCGTCACCTTCCTGCTGAGCCTGATTCCCATGGGCCCGCCACTGGTCTGGATCCCGGCCACTGCCTGGCTGGCCTGGAAGGGCGATTACACCTATGCGGTGTTCCTCGGCGTCTGGGGCACATTCGTCATCAGCGGCGTGGACAACGTACTCAAACCGTACCTGATCAGCCGCGGCGGCAACCTGCCGTTGGTGATCGTGTTGCTGGGGGTGTTTGGTGGGTTGATTGCGTTTGGCTTTATCGGCTTGTTTATCGGGCCGACATTGTTGGCGGTGGCGTACAGCCTGTTGACGGATTGGAGTGCGAGCCAGGCGCAGGTGCGCCGGGAAGACAAGGCAGGCTGATCCCTTTAGGAGCCTGCAAGCCGGCTCTGACGGCCTTGAGGCTTGCGGTAAACGAATGTATCGGCTTTGAAATATTAGCCCGTTCTCCCTGTTAAATGAGCGCTTGCCGAGGATTTACCGATCATCGGATCCCGCAAAGCCGCTGCTTGCGCTACAATCCGCGCCGATTTCGACTTGCCTGAGAGCCCATTCCAATGTCCGTCTGCCAGACTCCTATCATCGTCGCCCTGGATTACCCCACCCGTGACGCCGCACTGAAGCTGGCTGATCAGTTGGACCCCAAGCTTTGCCGGGTCAAGGTTGGCAAGGAACTGTTCACCAGTTGCGCCGCAGAAATCGTCGGCACCTTGCGTGACAAGGGCTTCGAAGTATTTCTCGACCTGAAATTCCACGATATCCCCAACACTACCGCGATGGCGGTCAAGGCTGCTGCCGAAATGGGCGTGTGGATGGTCAATGTCCACTGTTCCGGTGGCCTGCGCATGATGGCCGCGTGCCGTGAAGTGCTGGAGCAACGCAGCGGTCCCAAGCCCTTGCTGATCGGTGTGACCGTGCTGACCAGCATGGAGCGTGAAGACCTGGCCGGTATCGGCCTGGATATCGAGCCTCAGGAGCAGGTCTTGCGCCTGGCGGCCCTGGCGCAGAAGGCCGGCCTCGATGGCCTGGTCTGCTCGGCGCTGGAAGCCCAGGCGTTGAAGGCCGCCCATCCGGCGCTGCAATTGGTGACTCCGGGGATTCGTCCAGCGGGCAGCGCCCAGGACGACCAGCGTCGTATCCTGACCCCGCGCCAGGCGCTGGATGCCGGTTCCGATTACCTGGTGATCGGTCGCCCGATCAGCCAGGCGGCTGACCCGGCCAAGGCCCTGGCGGCCGTGGTCGCCGAAATCGCCTGATGTCCTTGGGCTAAAAATGTGGGAGCTGGCTTGCCTGCGATAGCATCACCTCGGGGTTACTGAAAAACCGAGGCGTCTGCATCGCACGCAAGCCAGCTCCCACATTGGTTTGTGGTGTATCAGTTGACCTTCAGCACCAACTTGCCAAAGTTCTCGCCGTTGAACAGCTTCATCAGCGTCTCCGGGAATGTCTCCAGTCCTTCGACAATATCTTCCTTGCTCTTGAGCTTGCCCTGGGCCATCCAGCCGGCCATTTCCTGCCCGGCCGCGGCAAAGTTCGCCGCATGATCCATCACCACAAAGCCTTCCATGCGCGCCCGATTGACCAGCAGTGACAAGTAGTTGGCCGGGCCCTTCACGGCTTCCTTGTTGTTGTACTGGCTGATGGCTCCACAGATCACCACCCGCGCTTTCAACGCGAGGCGGCTGAGCACTGCGTCGAGGATATCGCCGCCGACGTTATCGAAATACACATCCACGCCTTTCGGGCATTCGCGCTTGAGGGCCGCCGGCACGTCTTCGCTCTTGTAGTCGATGGCCGCGTCGAACCCCAGTTCATCCACCAGAAACTTGCACTTGTCGGCGCCACCGGCAATCCCCACCACACGACAGCCCTTGATCTTGGCGATCTGCCCGGCAATGCTGCCCACCGCACCGGCGGCGCCGGAGATCACCACGGTATCGCCAGCCTTGGGCGCGCCGGTATCGAGCAGGGCGAAGTAGGCGGTCATGCCGGTCATGCCCAGCGCCGACAGATAACGCGGCAGCGGTGCCAGTTTCGGATCGACCTTGTAGAAACCACGCGGCTCGCCGAGGAAGTAATCCTGCACGCCCAGGGCACCATTGACGTAATCGCCGATCGCGAACTTCGGGTTGTTCGAGGCGATGACCTGGCCTACGCCCAGTGCACGCATGACTTCGCCGATGGCTACCGGCGGGATGTAGGATTTGCCTTCATTCATCCAGCCACGCATGGCCGGGTCGAGGGACAGGTATTCGTTGCGCACCAGCACCTGGCCATCTGCCAGGTTACCCACCGGCACTTCCTGATAGGTGAAGGTGTCCCGTGTGGCCGCGCCGACCGGGCGTTTGGCAAGCAGGAATTGGCGGTTGGTCTGGGCAGTCATGGCAAGGACTCTGGGTAAATGGACCTCAAGTGATAGACCTTCCAGGCCATGGGAGCAAGCTCGGCCGATCACTGCGAATGCTCGCCGATAGGCTGGGTTGATAGTGAGCCCAGCAGGCTTATCACTGCCACGCATGGGCGTCCAACCGGCCCTCTGATAGTGCTGACGCGCGGCGCTGGCTCCTGGCTATGCTGGGTCCAAAGGCATTCATCCAAGGATAATAAGCATGAGCATGACGTTTTCCGGCCAGGTTGCCCTGGTCACCGGCGCCGCCAACGGCATTGGCCGCGCCACGGCGCTGGCATTTGCCCAGGAAGGCTTGAAAGTGGTGGTCGCCGACCTGGATGTGGCGGGCGGCGAGGGTACGGTCGCGTTGATCCGCGAGGCAGGCGGCGAAGCGGTGTTCGTGCGCTGCAACGTCACCCTGGAGGCGGATGTACAACAACTGATGCAGCAGGTGTTGAACAGCTATGGTCGCCTGGACTATGCGTTCAACAATGCCGGCATCGAGATTGAACAGGGCAAGCTGGCTGACGGCACCCTGGACGAGTTCGACGCCATCATGGGCGTCAACGTCAAGGGCGTGTGGTTGTGCATGAAGTATCAGTTGCCATTGCTGCTGGCCCAGGGCGGTGGGGCGATCGTCAATACCGCATCGGTGGCCGGGTTGGGGGCTGCGCCGAAGATGAGCATTTATGCAGCGTCCAAGCATGCGGTGATCGGCCTGACCAAGTCGGCGGCCATCGAATATGCGAAAAAGAAAATCCGCGTCAACGCGGTGTGCCCGGCGGTGATTGACACGGACATGTTCCGCCGTGCCTATGAAGCCGATCCGCGCAAGGCCGAATTTGCCGCCGCCATGCATCCGGTCGGGCGTATTGGGACAGTCGACGAGATTGCCAGCGCGGTGCTCTATCTGTGCAGCGATGGTGCTGCGTTCACCACCGGTCATGCGTTGGCCGTAGATGGTGGTGCGACGGCTATTTAGGACCTGCTGCCCTGCGCCACTGAGAAAGTGATTTCGAGTGCTGTGGGGCGTTTCCGCAGGTGGCAAGATGCCCTGATTCATTGTGTTTCAATAGGTAAATATCTCAATAAAATCAATGATTTAATAAAAATATGAGCGAAGTGATCCTGACCTTCTGTGCTTAACTGTTTTGAGTTAAATGCCAAACAGTTGAAGGGGGTGGCTCATGGATTTAGGGATCAATCGACAAGCCCTTGTACCGGTGGTTCAGCAAATCGTCAGTGCCATTGCTGCGTGGATTCGGGAGAGCGGGGTCAGCCCTGGAACGCGCCTGCCTTCCATCCGGCAACTGGCCCATGACAACCTGCTCAGTCAATCCAGTGTGATCGAGGCCCTTGAGCGCATGGTGGCTGAAGGGGTGCTGGCCTCAAGAGCCGGCTCGGGGTTTGTGATCGCGGCACAACCGACTGCCAGCAGCTCACTGGCTGAGTGCCAGTGGTATGAGGGCGCGGAGCGCAGGTGGGGGGCCTTTACCGATAACCAGTTGGGCGAATTGAAGCTGGGGTGCGGTTGGCTGCCGGACTCCTGGCGTGAAGCGGATGACATCAGCTACGCGATTCGCGAAATCAGCCGCACCGATACCGCAGGGGTTTTCAACTACAGCACGCCCCTGGGGTTGCCGGTGTTGCGTGAACAGTTGCACAAACGCCTGGCCCAGATTCAGGTAGCCAGCAGCGCCGAGCGGATCCTCACCACCCACGGTGCCAGTCATGCCCAGGATTTGTTGATACGCACCTTGCTCAAGGCTGGCGACACAGTGGTGGTTGAAACGCCTGGCTACGGCAACTTGTATCGTCAGTTGGCTTTTCATGGTGTCAGGTTGCTGGAGGTCCCCAGGACCCGCAGCGGCCCGGATATTCAAACCCTGGAAACGCTTTTGGTC
Organism: Pseudomonas sp. FH4; assembly: GCF_000510915.2. NCBI lineage: Bacteria > Pseudomonadati > Pseudomonadota > Gammaproteobacteria > Pseudomonadales > Pseudomonadaceae > Pseudomonas > Pseudomonas sp. FH4. Next base: position 144,800 of record NZ_AOHN01000013.1, read on the forward strand.
AGCCACCACCCCAAGTGCCTGTTCATCAACAGCCTCTACCACAACCCGACTGGCACCAGCCTTTCACGCGGGGTGGCCGAGCGCCTGTTGCACCTGGCCAGCACCCACGACTTCCTGATTGTCGAGGAAGATGTCTATGGCGACCTGCAACACGCTTCCTGTATCCGGCTGGCGGCGCTGGCCCATGATGATCGGGTCATCTATGTTTCAAGCTTTTCCAAGACCCTGAGCAGCGCCCTGCGGGTCGGCTATCTGACCGCCAGCACGGCGCTTATCAGCCAGGTGCTCAAGCTCAAGACCTTGACGGGCATGGGCACCTCACGCTTCGCCGAAGCCATGGTGGCCAGCCTCTTGGCCAATGGCACCTACCGCAAATGGGTGCAACGCCTGCGCCGACGGTTGAGCGCGGAGATGGCGAAGACCTTGCAGGCGCTGGAGGACGAAGAGTGGGAAGTCTTTGCAGTGCCAGCGGGCGGCATGTTTGTTTGGGCGCGCCCAGGGCCAGGGGGTGGCTCAAGGTTGCACGCACGGGCCCGACAGCTTGGGGTCTTGCTGTCTTCCGGGGAGCTGTTCAGCCCGACTGGCGAGCATGCTGACTGGCTACGGATCAATGTGGCCTACGCCTGCGATCATCGGGCCTTGGCGTTGTTCAAGGCCATGGGGCCTGCGGGATCGACCTCCACCATTCTGAAAACGACGGGGATGTAGCTTTTTGCCATTATTGTGCTGGCAATGACTTGTGCTCCGGGGGGTGTCGTTGCGAATCTCGTTGCATGCAAACCCGGCCTGCCGGGATTCGCCACGCCAAGAGGGTTAAGCGTAATGATTTCGGCCGTGCAACGACGATTTGCCAATCTTGGGTTGGCCCGGAAACTGGCGCTGGGCTTTGCCCTGGTCTTGCTGTTGACTGCCTTGGTGGCGGCGATTGGCGTGTGGTCCCTGCAAAGCGTTGGCCAGCGTTTTGTGGGGCTCAAGGGCATGTCCTCGCTCAATCAGGGGCTGCTGAACGTGCGCTTGATCGAGCAGGAGTATGCGTTGCGCACCGATGCCAAGTCGGTCGAGACCCTGCATGAACGGGTCGACAGCCTGGTGGCCGAAGCCCTGGCACTCGACATGACCGAGGTCGAGCAGGCGTTGGGTGCCTATCGCAAGGCGTTTGACGAGTTTGTCGAGCTGACCCAGGCCAAGGACCTGGCACTGGAAATGGCCAGTTGGTCGGTGTCCAGCGTCGCCAATAACCTTGATGTCTTGCAGGCCGGCCTGGCCGACGACGGGGCCTATGGCCTCAAGGAAAGCCAGGGCAGGGAGGGCGGCGAGTTTATCGAGCAGGCCGGGCAGGTGGGGCAGGTCTCGCGACTGATGTTGCAAGCCATGAATGAAGCGCGGGTGCGCCTGGACCAAAGCCGCAAGGGTGATGAGGACAGTGCCGGGCAGGGCCGCATCGAACAGGCTGACCAGGCCCTGGCCCAGGCCGAGCAACTGAAGACCCTGGTCAAGGACCCTGGCTATCAGACCGTGCTCAATGAAGTGGTTGGGCATATCGGCGCCTTCAGCGAAAAACTCACCGAATACACCGGCCTGCTGGCCCAGGAGAAAATCGTCTACCAGCAGTTGCATGAGCGGGCGGCGCAGGTGGTGTCACAGGTCAACCAGGCCTATGCGACGCAGGACCAGTCGATGCAGGCGCAGTTGGCCAAGAGCAGCCTGCTGATCATTGTTTCATCGGCCCTGGCCTTGTTGGTGGGGGTGATTGCGGCGTGGGTGATTACCCGGTTGATCGTCATGCCGCTACGCAGCGTGATTGCCGTGGCCCGGCAGATTGCCGCAGGGGATCTCAGCGGGCGCATGGAGATGAGCCGACAGGACGAGATGGGCCAATTGATGCAGGCGATGCAGCAGATGGGCGGTGGCCTGAGCAACATGGTTAGCGGGTTGCAGGCTGGGATTGAGCAGTTGGCCAGCTCGGCCCAGTCGCTGTCCAGCGTGACCGAGCAGACGAATATCGAAGTCAGCAGCCAGAAAGAAGAGACCGAGCAAGTCGCCACCGCCATGAACCAGATGGCCGCCACGGTGCACGATGTGGCTCGCAATGCCGAGCAGGCCGCGCAAGCGGCACAGACCGCCGACGATAAAGTCGACAGCGGCCAGCAGGTGGTACGCCAGAGCTTGCAGCGCATCGAGTTGCTGGCCAGTTCGGCGACATCCGCCAGCTCCAGCATCGAGAGCCTGAGTGCCGAGATCCAGAACATCGGCAGCGTGTTGGAGGTGATCAAAAGCGTCGCCGAGCAGACCAACCTGTTGGCGCTCAACGCGGCCATCGAGGCGGCACGCGCCGGCGAGCAGGGGCGAGGTTTCGCGGTGGTCGCCGATGAAGTGCGTGCATTAGCCAGGCGCACCCAGCAATCGACGGAGGAAATCGAACGTCTGGTCAGCACCTTGCGCAGTGCTGCACAGTCTTCAGTGCGGGATATCCAGCACAGCGGCGAGCTGGTGAAACTGGCCGTCAGTGATGCCCTGGAAACCGAAAGCGCCTTGGGCAGCATTGCGGCGGCGGTCTCGCTGATTCAGCAGATGAACCAACAGATCGCGGCTGCGGCCGAGCAGCAGAGTTCAGTGGCCGAAGAGATTAACCGCAGCGTCACCAGCATTCGCACGAGTGCCGATCAATCGGCGCTGAGTATGCAGGGCAACGCTGCATCGAGTGTCGAGCTGGCGCAGTTGGGCGCGCAGCTCAAGGGCATGGTGGGGCACTTTCGTCTGTGATCAGGTGTGAGTGGCCAGGAAGGTCAGCAGCGCCCCGTTGACGAACTCGGGGTTTTCCCTGCTGGAGATATGCCCAGCGTCCGGGATCAACACCCATGGGCAGCCGATCAGCTCGGCCATTTCCTTGGTTTCTGCAGGTGGGCGCGGCTGGTCCTCGTTGCCGCACATCACCAGCGTGGTGTCGGCAGGCAGGCGGCACAACCCTTCCAGCGCATCCTCGCGACCGAAGATCAGGCGGCCCAGGGGAACAATGCTGTCGAGAAGGCGCTCCCTGGGGAATTCGCGCAGGGACTGACGGAAGTCCTGATACAGCGCGCAGGTGGGGTCGATGCCGGGACGAAAGAAGATCGGCACGATGATATCCAGCAGCGGCTCGGGGATAGCGCCAGCGGCCTCGATTGCATTGAGCAGGGCGAAGTATTTTTCGCGGGTCGCGTCGGGCTCTGCGCCCAGGTAAGTGTCCATCAGCACCAGGCTGTTGATCCGCTCGGGTGCCAGTAGCGCCAGCGGGGCGCCCCACATGCCGCCTACCGATAAACCGACCAGGTTGACCTTGGCGATATTCAGGTGGTCCAGCAGTGACAGCATCTGGCGCGCCAGATCGTTTATGGAGCGGGTCTGGGATGGCAGTGGCCCGGATTTACCGTGGCCCCACAACTCGGGAACAATCACCCGGTAGTGTTGTGACAGGGCCTCGATCTGCGGCGCCCACATCTGGTGGTCCCACAGGTAGCTCTGCCCAAGCAGGACAGCCGGACCGCAGCCTTGGTCCACGTAGTGCAAGGGTTGATCATCAATGACGACAATAGGCATAGCGGGCCTCGTTCGTTAAAAGAAGCGCTATTTTCTACGCGAATGTCAGGGGCGGCGATAGGTGCAGAATGATGGCAACGGATGCAGAAAATGCACCCGTCAGTCCAGTGCAGGAGGGATCAATCGTAGATGACTTTCTTTTTCCATTCGGCATCCGCGTCATCGGCTTTCAAGCCTTCGGTCAGCTCATTGACCTCTTCTGCGGTTTGCTGGCTGTTGGTCAGCACCATGGAGTTGGCGCGTGCCAATTGTTTCTCCAAAAGTTGCAAGTGCTGGCTGTAGGTCGCCGGTTCAGGCTGCTTGCGCAGGTACTGCACACCGCGTTCGAACGCCAGGCGTGCCTGGCCGGGTTGCGCCTGTTGCAGGGCGTGCTGGCCCAGATTGTTGAAAAACTCGATATGCAGCAGCACCAGCAGGTGGCGGATTTCACGGATCCAGTGCTTGGCCTCATTGGTCGGCAAAAAACCGTCCTGGGCGGCACGGGTGACTTGACCGTGCAGCGCTTCCAATAAGAAGCGCACATCCTTGGCCTTGGCTTCGGTCTGGATCGGCCCCGGCGGGTTGTTCACCGGAATCGATTCGCCCTGGCCAACCAGTGTTTCCAGTTCGGCAATACGCGCCTTGATGGTTGCGCTGGATTTGTTGAGGTGGAGCATGCGTTGGTTGACGTTCAGTTCCAGGCGGGTCAGCAGCAGTTTGAGCTGCGGTGTCATCAATTGACCGGGGAACGTCTCGGTGATCTCTCCGCAGCGCCGCAGCCGGTCGTTGAGCTCAATCTGGGCCCGGGCCTTTTCCAGTTTGTTGTTTTCCACCACATGGTTCATGTAGCCAATGGCGATCAGTATTACGATCCCGGCTATTACCAGCAGGGTGATCATGAGTGGTGTCACCGGTGTGACCTCTTTATGGGATGTGCGTTGAAGTGTAGTGATTGGCGCATGCGGCGGATAGGACTCTTCGACGAGATGAGTCAGTGCTTTCCTCTATATAGATAGGCTTTGCCTGAGTAGATGCACATTGCCATCATTTGCCGGCGGGGACTATAACGTCTTGTCGGGCGTCAGAATATAGGCGTCAAAGCCTGGACAGCGAGAAACCCTGACGGTGCTTGTAAAGCAGGGCGAAGTCATTGATTTAAATAAATTTATCCTTGGGGGTTGACGACCTTTCAATCCATCCATAGAATGCGCGCCACTTACAGCGTAAAGCACACAGCGAAACGCGGTAGGGAGTGAATGTTGTACGTGTGTCCCCTTCGTCTAGTGGCCTAGGACACCGCCCTTTCACGGCGGTAACAGGGGTTCGAGTCCCCTAGGGGACGCCATTTGCGGGAATAGCTCAGTTGGTAGAGCACGACCTTGCCAAGGTCGGGGTCGCGAGTTCGAGTCTCGTTTCCCGCTCCATTTTTAAACAGTGTGGCTTTCGGGCGGCACTGAGTGAAACCAGGACCAAGTCTTCGGACAAGGCCTCTGGGCACTGGAATACACACCATGTGTTTCAGTTAGCGTGTCCCCTTCGTCTAGTGGCCTAGGACACCGCCCTTTCACGGCGGTAACAGGGGTTCGAGTCCCCTAGGGGACGCCATTTGCGGGAATAGCTCAGTTGGTAGAGCACGACCTTGCCAAGGTCGGGGTCGCGAGTTCGAGTCTCGTTTCCCGCTCCATATTCAACAAAAACGCCGATCAGTGATGATCGGCGTTTTTGTTTGTCTGCGATTTATGGCTGGCGGGCTCAAACGGCTGGTCAATGGTTCGATAAACCCGAATGAGCCTCTGATTCATGGGAGGCCGCATCTCACTGGTGAGTATTCTCATGGAGTCGCTCGGGGGTGGATTATGACTGGCCGTAAGTGCGGTCACTTTAACGTGGCGGCTTGCGGGTCTATCGCGTCATAACAGCCAATGGGAAGTGTCATGAAAAATGTTAGCGAATTGATCGAAAGCCGAATCTCAGCGAATGCGTTCGATACGAGCCGTCGGCTCTCGGATGAGCAAATCGAAGAGTTGGTTCGTCTCGCCACGCTGGCCCCTTCATCATTCAATGCGCAAAACTGGAAAGTGATTGCCGTGCGCACGGCCGAGGCCAAGCAGCGCTTGAAAAAAGTTGCTTATGAGCAGCCAAAAATCGCCGAGGCGGCCGTTACCTTTATCATCTGCGGAACGCTGGCCCCACACAAAGGCTTGCCGGATGCTCTGCTGCCATCGGTTGAACAAGGCATTATCGAGCGTTCGGTTTTCGACACTTGGGTTGCCATGGCCAATGGGATGTACGAAGGCAATGAGGTGTTTCAGCGTGATGAAGCCATTCGCTCGGCATCACTGTGTGCAATGACCTTGATGCTGGCAGCGCAGGGGCAAGGGCTGGCTTCAGGCCCGATGATCGGCTTTGACCCGGCCGGAGTTGCCCGTGAGTTCCAACTGGCTTCGTCCGAAGTGCCTGTGATGCTGATTGCTGTCGGCTATGCACTGGCTGAAAACTGGCCACAAAAACCGCGCAAGGCCCTCAAGCAAGTACTGACTCTGGTCTAACAGCCAACACGCTCACGGGTTGTTGATTCAGCCTGTGGGTGTGTGACGGGTGACGGTTGAGCCAAAGAAGGGCACCAGTGCTGCAAATACTCCTGGCAGAAGTCCAGGTAGACGCGCACCAGTCGCGAAGGGTGACGGTGAGACTGATAGAGCAAATGCACAGGGTTTTCTGGCATTGGGTAGTTGTCCAGCACTGACCGCAGGCTGCCTTCTTTAATGGCCTGTACCGCCAGAAAGGGGGGTAGTTCGGTAATGCAGTCGCCATTAAGTGCGCAGTTGCGCAGGTGCAGGTAGTTGTTTGTCGTAACGATGGCAGCAGGTTCGAGAGTCTGGTTACCCAGGGTCCACTGGCTGCGCGTGCTGGAGTCTTTTGACCAGGTTGCACAAGGAAACCTGAGCAGGTCATCAGGTATATGAGGTTCGCCCAGACGCTCAAGCAGGGCTGGACTGGCAACGAGTTGATGTCGATAGCTGATCATATAGCGTGCAATCAACGTATCTTGTTCAATGGCGCCAACGCGAAGCGCTACATCAATACCTTCGGCGATAAGGTCCATGCGTTGCTCCGTAAAGTAAACCGCCAGCTCTATTTGCGGATAACGCCGTTGGAAGTCGCGCAGCAATTGCCCCCAGGGTTCAAATGCGACGGGAAGTGCCACTCTCAGGCGGCCCCTGAGTTCGTCCTGATCACTTATCAGCGCTGATTTACCTTGCGCAAAGGCTTCTATGCCGCGGCTGGCATACTCATAGAGTTTCTCTCCAGCCTGAGTCAACCTTGTGCCCCGCATAGAGCGCTGCAGGAGTTGCACGTTCAATTCATGTTCCAGCTCACGAATGCGTCGACTTAAGGTTTGCAGTGGAATGTCCAGATGGATGGCGGCAGCTGACAGGCTTCCCATCTGGGCGACAGCCACGAACATTTGTATCGCGTTGAGATCCATCGTCACCTCTCTTATCGTTATCTGAGGTCTTGACCATGGCAGATGTTGATCGTTGCATCGCTCTGGCTGAAAAACATCAATACCTTCTGGCTTGCCATCTCGTCCTGCCCGCAGGTGCGGGCAGTTACATGAGGCGCTTTACATGTAGCAGAGCAAAGTTCAGGTAGGTTCGCACGAGGTTGGATGGATGCCGGTGCGATGGATAAAGCAGATTGATCTCCATTTCCGGGAAGGGGTGCTTTTCCAGGAGCACGACTAATTGCTTGTTCCTTATCGCCTCCATGGCCATGAACGGTGGTAACTCGGTTACCAGGTCCCCGGCCAGCGCTCGGGTGCGTAAATGAGCATAATCGTTGGTTGCTATTATGGGGTCTGGCTTGAATGCCTCTTTGCCGAGTTGCCAGGTAGCCGTAGCGTCCTGGCTCCAGGCGCCGCAGGGATAATTGTGTAAGTCCGCGACTTTATCGGGCATGCCTGAACGCGTCAGCAGGGTGGGAGAAGCGACGAGGATGTGGCGATAGGCCAACATCCGGCGAGCCACCATGGAGTCATGGGTAATAGGACCGATGCGCATGACCACATCAATGCCATCTTCGATCATGTCAATCCGCCTGTCGCTGGTATAGACCTGCAACTGGATGTTTGGATAGCACTGCTGAAACGCCGACAACACTTCCCACCAGGGCTCCAGCGATGGGGGAAGCGAAAGCCGTAAGCGCCCCCTGAGTTGTGCCTGGTCGCTGATCAGGGCCCGTTCGCCATCGACCAGCATTTCCAGCCCTCGGCTGGCGTGTTCGTACAGCCGTGTGCCCGCGTCGGTGAGGCGCGTGCCATGGACCGAGCGCTCCAGCAACTGCACTTGCAATACACGTTCTAGTTCCCGGATTCGCCGGCTGAGTGTTGCGAGTGGCATTTCCAGGCGCTCGGCCGCGGCCGTGAAGCTGCCACATTTGGCAGTGGTGACAAACATTCGAATGGCATTGAGGTCCATGGTGCTACTTCTATTCTCTGAGTGCAGTCTTGACCGTAAAGACATTGTTTGTTGTGGTGCAGTTAAAGGCTGTACCAAGAGGGAAGGTTTAAAAAGGGGCAGGCTTGTGGAACGGGGTGTGAAGGTGGGTTCGCACCCCGTTAGTACACTTTTATGCTGTTCGAAATTAACCTTCGCCCTGTATGGGGTCAGTGTTAAACGTATACAAGACAATCTTCCAACCTTGGCTGGTTTTGTTGAGCACGAAAACTTCGCGGTTCAGGTCAGTGACAGGCTTGCCATTCTCCATAACGGTCGCACCTTTATGGTGATGTGTACGGATGACCGCCGCATCGCCATACAGGTTAATTGCGTCATAGGCGAAGACGGTTTTGAATTTGGCTATTTTAAATAATGCATCGTAGCCTTCGGTCTTTTGCTGGGCGGTCGTATAGGTAGGCTTGTTATTCCACTCTGCAACGCTGTCGGCGGCAAACAAACTTACTATTTTTTTGGTGTTGCCTTCGTTCAGTGCTTGCTCATATTGGCGGACGACATTGTAGGCTTCTTGTTGCACGCTCTTTATTTGCGGATCACTGGAGTACGGCAGTGCATCATTGCCTTCTGCCGCGGTTGCGCTGGCGGCGGTGAAGAAGGTAAAGGCGCTGGTCATGGCTAATGTAAGAAGCTGGCTGCGAATCAGATTTGTTGTTTTCATGCATTCCCTCTACAGGTGTTTCGTGTGGCATTGATTACGAAGTTGTAATGTAGGCATCGGTCAATGCACTACTGGCCGCCAGTGGCAAACAGTGATTGTCATGTCGCTGGTGTCAGTATCCTGCCTTACTTTTATCCCAGGATGAACTGTCAGGGATGATAGGGAGCCATCTATAAATGAGAGGATGTTGTTTTGCAGCGAGAAAGTGTTTGCGCTTCAATACTGTTTCTCTTGGAAGGTCCTGTGCTGTTTTGTTTAAAGGGTTCGGGTTTTATTGCCTTTCACATATGGGAGTCGGTATCTCATTTCTGAGGGTTAACACTCAGTGGTGATTGCTGGATATTAAATTTAGATAGCGCCGGGCAAGCCATTGACTGAGGTGAGATGATGAAAGGTAAAATCGTTCTTGAGGAACACGTAAGTTCTGAGCTGAACAACAGTGTGTGGGACTCTTCGGGCGAGGCAGCCAGGAATGGTCAGGCTTATATGGATGACGTTGAATGGCGCTTGCTCGACAGTGACCGTCGAGTTGAGGAAATGGATGAGAACGCTATTGATATCTCAATCGTCTCCCTGACGTCGCCTGGTGCCCAGGGCCTACTCGATACTAAAAAATCTATCGATTTTGCCAGGCAAACCAATGACTACATTCGTGAGCGCTTTGTGGACAAGCATCCCTCGCGTTTAAAAGCATTTGCCACTGTAGCGCTTCAGTCACCTGCTGCTGCGGCTGACGAATTGGAGCGTGCGGTCAAGGATTTGGGGTTTGTCGGTGCATTGATCAACGGTTACACCAATATAGGCAATGTCGACAGCGCCCAATACCTGGATGAGTCGCCTGTCTGGGAGTTTTGGGAGCGTGTAGCGGCGTTGAATGTTCCCGTCTACCTGCACCCTCGTGAACCGTTGCCCAGTCAGCGCCGTATCTATGAAGGTTATCCATCTCTTGTCGGTTCAGCCTGGGGGTTTGCCCATGAAACGGCCACCCATGCGATTCGTTTGATGCTCAGTGGGCTTTTCGACAAGTATCCCAACCTGACTGTCATTCTCGGGCATTTGGGTGAAGGTTTACCGTTGATGCTGCCACGGTTGCAGCATCGTCTGAACATGCAGCGTGAGGGTGTGGGGCTTGGCAATGCCAAACAATCAGTCGGGCATTATTTATCGAACAACTTTTATTTAACCACGGCAGGGCACTTTCACACGAAAGGCTTGCTGGACTCCATCAGTGAAATTGGCGTAGACCGCATGCTGTTCTCCGCTGATTACCCTTATGAAAGCATGAAGACCGCCAGCACATGGTTTGATAATGCGCTGATCAGTGATAACGACCGTATGAAAATCGGCCGTGAGAATGCGCTCAAGTTATTTGCGTTGTAAATAGTCACCGTGTTGTCGCGGGTGGAAGTTGTTTTGATCCGCTGGTGGAGGTCTTTTCCGTGTTGAGAATATTGGCTCTTAAAAATACGCGTCTCTGGATATTAGTGGTTGCATTGTCTGGCGCTCCGATCTCGATGGTCAGTGCTGACTCATCCAGAGCTGATAACCGTACAGAAGTGAATGCTGCACAACAGGCGATCACACAATTGATTGATCAGTTTGTTGCGAGTTGGAATCTGCATGATGCCAAAAAACTCAGCGAGCTTTTTGCGGTGGATGGAGATTTTATCGGTATTACCGGAAGCAAATGGGATAACCCGGCAAAGATTTACCAAGTTCACAGTGAATTATTCAAGGGGCGTTATGACAAGAGCGTCTATGCCATCAGCGGTGTTCCGCAAATCAATCTTGTCAGCCCGGATGTAGCGATTGTGCACTGGCGCTGGAGCATCAAAGATGTTCGAGACGACAGCGGCAAAGTAATGCCTCCCTATTCGGGGATATTTACCTGGGTCCTGGTGAGGAGCAATTCGAACTGGAAAGTGCGCTCGGCACAAAACAATACCATTACCCAGCCTTAGCGATTGAGCAGGAGAAATAATATGACGAGTACTCTTGGTACTATAAACGTGATTATTGTCGGTGGTGGCTCCGCCGGTGCGGTACTTGCCCGTCGCTTGAGTGAAAGCAACGGGCGCCAGGTAGTCCTGCTCGAAGCTGGGCATAGTTATAACTCCAGCAACTATCCCGAGATCATCGCCAAGAGCGATATTGTCGGAGCCAATGGCAACCCCGAGTTTGAATGGGGATACAAGACCCAGCCCGGCTACATCGACCATCCCATTGGTGCCGTGCGCGGCAAGGTGCTGGGAGGCAGTTCGGGTGTCAATGGTGCTGTAGCGATTCGTGCCCGGGAGGCTGATTTCCAGCGCTGGAATCTGCCTGGCTGGAGCTTCGAGCAAATGCTGCCCTGGTTCAAAAAACTGGAAACCCACAGCGGCGGCGAGAGTGCCTTGCATGGTCATGACGGGCCGCTTCCCGTGCATCAATTGAGCCGCGCGGATGTGACCCCCATGCAGCGTGCTTTTATCGACGCTACGGTGGCCAATGGTTTCAAGGTGATCGAGGACTTTGACGGGTCGCAGGCCGACGGAGTCGGGCCATATCCGATGAACGTGGTCAACGGCGTGCGCGTCAATACGGGCATGGCCTATCTGACAGACCCCGTCCGCTCGCGCCGCAACCTGCATATTCGTCCCGACACGTTGGTGGATAAGGTGTTGTTCGATGGCAAGCAGGCCACGGGGGTGCAACTGGCCAATGGCGAAAAGCTCCTGGCCGACGAAGTTATCCTTTGTGCCGGTACCTATGGCAGTGCCGCGATCCTGCTGCGCTCTGGCATTGGTCCTGCTGCGGATCTGCAGGGCCTGCAGATTCCACTGGTGGCGGACCTGCCAGTGGGTCAGCACCTGGTGGATCATCCGTTCTACTACAACGCGTATGCCGCGCAGCCCGATGAGATCGGCAGTCAATCCCCGGCAATCGGCGCCAAGCTCTGGACTCATAGCAGCACAGCCCAGGGCGGTGAACTGGATTTGCATATCACCGCCACCCACTTGTTCCCGCATGAGCAGAGCCCGACCAAGGTGGGGTTTGTGCTTGCCGTGGCGCTGACTCGGCCTTTGTCCACGGGCAAGGTGACGCTGGTCAGTCGCGACCCGCTGGTGGCCCCGAAGATCGACCTCAACTTTCTTGCCCAAGAGCAAGACCGCCAGCGCCTGCTGGAAGGGATTCGCTTGTCTCGCAGGATCGGTGCGAGCGCGCCCTTGAGCCAGTTTGTTCATTCAGAACTCAATCCCGGTGCGGGCGCCGACTCCGACGAGGCGCTGCTGGCCAGTGTTCGGGCAAGTCTTGATACCTACCATCACCCCACGTCTACCGCGCCTATGGGCCATGCAGGCGATCCGCGGGCGGTGGTTGACCTGGAAGGCCGGGTCCTGGGGCTGCATGGCCTGCGGGTGGTGGATGCTTCGATTTTTCCTGATGTGCCTTCTGTCGCGATCAATATCACGGTGATTGCCACCGCCGAAAAAATTGCCCACCTCTATCGCTGAGTGAATTTATAAAATGAATCCAACTACCGCGCTGAACTGGATTGATGGTCAATGGCTTGATTCTGGCGACTACAAAGAGTCCTTTGATCCCGCGACCTCCAACGTCATTGGTCGCTATGCCAATGGCGGACAGAATGAGGCACAGAAAGGCATCGAGGCGGCACGTCGGGCATTTGTGCAAACGGCCTGGAAAGACGACCGCCACTTGCGTGCCCAGGTATTGCTGGAGTTGGCGGATGCGTTTGAGCGTAACACTCCCGCGTTGATCGAAATCCTCGCGCTGGAAAATGGCAAGATCAAGCCCGAGGCACAGTTTGAAGTCAGCATGGTGCCCTCCAAATTGCGTTATTACGCGGCGCTCGCCAGGGCCGAATACGGACGGGCCGCCGAGCCGAAGCCCGGCAAGATTTCCCTGGTCATCCGCCAGGCCGTCGGGGTGGCAGGCATCATTGCGCCTTGGAACTCACCGGTTGTACTGATGATTCGCTCCCTGGCCCCGGCCCTGGCGGCGGGCTGTACGGCGGTAATCAAAATGCCCGGCCAGACAGCCCAGACCAACACGTTGGTATCGCGGATCATGTCGCAAGCCGTCTCGTTGCCCAAGGGGGTCATCAACTTGTTCAGCGAGCTCGGGCCGCAAGGTTCCAAGCATCTGGTTGAGTCCCCCGACGTACCGGTGATCAGCTTTACCGGCAGCACGAGTACCGGTCGCAGCATTTCAGCCGTCGGCGCGCAACACCTCAAGCGCTTCGGCCTGGAGCTGGGGGGGAAAACCCCCATGGTGGTGTTTGCCGATGCTGATCTTGAGGCGGCAGTGCCGACCCTGGAAAAGGCCCTGACGGTTTTCGCCGGACAGTTTTGCATGACCGGCTCGCGTCTGCTGGTGCAGCGCGATATTGCACCTGTATTGATTGAGCGCCTGGCCGCCCGTCTCAAAGCGGTGCGCGTCGGCCCGGCAGCGGATCCCGCGAGTGAAATGGGACCCTTGATCGACAAGGCCAACGTGCAACGCGTCAATAAGGTGGTTGAGGCGGCGATTGCTGCCGGAGCGCAGGTCATCGTGCGCGGTGGTCCGGTCACTGAGGGACCGTTGGCGCAGGGGGCGTTTTACCGTCCGACGCTGCTGCAAGTAAACGACGCGGATATGTCGATCGTGCAGTATGAAACCTTTGGGCCGGTACTGACCCTGCAAGTCTTCGACACTGAAGCCCAAGCCATCGAGTTGGCCAACAACAGCGAATACGGCCTGGCCGCGAGCATCTGGACACGGGATATCGACCGTTCCCTGCGGGTTGCCCGTGAGCTTGAGGCGGGGACGGTGTGGGTCAACGATTGGGCGGTGGTCTACGACGAGTTCGAAGAGGGCGGGTTCAAACAATCAGGTCAAGGGCGGCTCAACGGGATGGCGGCCATGGATGATTTCGTTGAATACAAACACATTGCCCTCAACCCTGGCCCGCGCCAGTGACTGTGCAGGTTTGAGTTCGTGGGCTTCTTGAAACCACTGGCGACGGTAGTGCTGACAGGGATGCTCGCAATCTCTGGGCCAGTAGTCGCCAATCAGGATAAGTTGCAGATCCAAAGGAGCGTGCCTATGTCACAGAGTCAGCTGTACGACGCGTTGCTAGACGCTCTCTACGCAACGTTTGGCAACCATCCGGGGTTTCGCATTGCGCATGCCAAAGGCGTATTGGTCGGCGGTACATTTGTTGCGTCACAAGCTGCGCAAGGCCTGAGTAGGGCGGCTCACTTTCAGGGAGAAGGTGTGCCCGTGCTGGTACGGTTCTCGAACTTCAGCGGTGTGCCGTCCACCCGCGATGGTGATCCCAGTGCGAGTCCCCATGGCATGGCCATTCGATTTGAACTGCCGGGTGGCCAGTCAACGGATATTGTCGCGCACTCTTTCGACGGCTTTCCCGTTGCCACCCCTCAAGCGTTTCTGGCATTTTTGCAGGGGATTGCTGCCAGCGTCGCATCGCCTGCCAATCCGGCGCCGCTACAGGCGTTCCTGGCAGATCACCCCAGGGCGCAGGCATTCCTTGAAGCGGTTAAGCCGGCTCCTCGCAGTTACACTTCGATCGAGTATTTTGGGGTCAATAGCCTGGTGTTTGTTGATGCCCAAGGCGGGCGCCATATTGGTCGTTATCGCATCGAGCCGCAGATCAGGGAGCCGTTGCTCGGTGATGAGCAATTGGCCACGATGCCTGATGATTATTTGCAACAGGCAATGGCTGGGCGCCTGGGTGTCGGGCCTGTGAATATGCGCCTGATTCTGCAACTGGCCGCGCCCGGCGATGCCGTTGATGACGGTTCCATCCCGTGGCCTCGCAAAGGGGCGCAGGCCCACCGTGAAGTCGAACTGGGCATATTGACGTTGCGCACCCTGGTCCCGGCATCGCAGCAAGCCTTGGCCCAGCAAGTCATGGCCTTTGACCCTGGGCGCCTGGTAGATGGCATAGAAACCAGTAGTGATCCGATGATTGCTGCGCGGCACGAGATCTATCGGCGCGCCGCTTTGCGTCGGCGTCAACCGTAAGGGCGCGCGCGGTGTTATCGACCAACGCTTGCTTTTTCATGATCGACTCTCGCCACCAGGGCTGATGTAAGCGGCAGTCTCAAGCACCCGCCACAGGATGGGGGTGCTCAAGTGCGACGGTTAGCGGCTGCAGGCGGTAACAGCGGCCTGATCAATAAACGCGGCAACTTCGACCGGTCTTGATGCCAGCGAAGCGTGACTGGCGTGCAGGGTGATGACCTTTTGCGCATTGAGTCGGTTGGCCATGCGCTGTTCGTTTTCGGGGGCGATCATGCGGTCATCACTGGAGATCTGATACCACGAAGGTTTTTTCTTCCAGGCCGGGGTGCTGATGGTGTTGGCGAAGGTACTGACCAATGGTGCTTTTTGCGTGACGCCCATCACGATGGCTTCATCGGCGCTGAGGTCCTGGCAGAAGCTCTCATGGAACAGTTCGGGCTTGACCCAAAGATAGCCGTCGCTGTCAGGCACAAGGTTGGCGGCTGCGACAGGCGGGTGTGCCTGGGTGATGCTTGCAGGGCTCTCGCCTGCGTCAGGTGCAAAGGCGGCTATGTACACCAGGCCGATGACATTGGGTTGGTCACCCGCCTCGGTAATGACTGCACCGCCATAAGAATGGCCCACCAGCAGAACCGGCCCCGATTGTTGGGCGATCATCTTGCGAGTGCGTTCAGCGTCTTCGGCCAGTGAGGTCAGCGACAGTTCAACGGCATGGATGTTCGTATAGCCTTTGTGTGTCAGCTCAACGATAACCTTGCTCCAGTGTGCAGCCCCGCCCCAAAAACCGTGTACCAATAGCACAGCAGGTTTAGTTGTCATGTGTGTCACTCCTCAGTGCATGGATGCGTTTGCACGCTTTGAAAAAGCTAATGCCATTTGAATTTCATGAGTAGGGTCGCTGGCGAGAGGCAGGATCCCGTTCTTGAGAGAGGAGATGACTTATGCGTGAGTCAGCTCGGTCGAATGGGCATCGAACCGTGCAGGATGCTTTATGTGCTGCCGGGCAAAATCCAGATAGGTCTGCACAATGGGCGAGGGATGCGGGTGTGAAGCGTAGTGCAGTGTGATCTCCAGGTCAGGGAGCGGGTGATCCTCCAGCAAGGCAACCAACTGCTGGTTTTTGATGTGCTCCATTGTCATGAAGGGAGGCAGCTCGGTCACCACGTCACCGGCCAGGGCGCGGTTGCACAAATGGGTGTAGTCGTTGGTGACGATCGTCGGCTCAGGTTTGAATATTTCCTTTCCCAGGCGCCAATAAGCCGTGGTGCCTTGGCTCCAGACGCCACAAGGGAACTGGTGCAAGTCTTTGACCCTGGCGGGCACCCCCAGGCGCTGAAGCAATGCGGGGGCCGCCACCAGCACATGGTGGTAAGCGAGCATCCGTTGAGTGCTCAAGGAGTGCCCGGTGCAACGGCCAATGCGCATGCTCACATCGACACCTTCTTCGATCATCTTGATGGGCCTGTCGCAGGTCCGGACCTGCAGCACAATGCCTGGGTAACGCTGCTGGAACCTTGAGAGCATCTCCCACCATGGCGTGAGCGAGGACGGTAGTGAAAGCCGCAAGAGCCCTTTAAGCCGAGCCTGATCGTTGAGCAAGGCGCGTTCGCCATTGGCCAGTATCTCAAGGCCCCGGTTGGCGTGCTGGTATAGGCGCATGCCGGCGTCGGTGAGGCATGTGCCGTGCACCGAGCGTTGCAACAGCTGCACATTGAGCTCGCGCTCCAGGTCCCGGACCCGACGGCTGATGGTGGCAAGTGGAATGCCCAGGTGCTCGGCAGCGGCCGTCAGGCTGCCGGATTGCGCCGTGGCCGCGAACATGCGGACCGCATTCAGATCCATGCTGCAGTTTCTTGGGGTTTTGAGTCACAGGCACATCGCCTGGATAAGGTTGTCGTGGCGACGGCGTCTGCCAGGCCCTGAAGCAGCCGCCGCTCACTGTTCTCGCTATCGGGGTTGGCGCACACGATCAAGGGGTTCTTGAAGGCCGCCCGTAGCCATCGGCAAAAGCCTTCGGGGTAGGCCGGCCCTGTGCCCGGCAGCCATTGCACCAGGTGCAGGTAAGCAATGTTGCGGTGGTTAAGTTCCTCGGCCAGGTACAGGGCCATGGCGTGGGGTTCGCGATCTTCAATGTCATTGAGGGTGCCCCAGGGGGACAGGCGCACACCAATGCGCTGCGCGCCTAGCACCCTGATCAACTGATCGACGATTTCCAGCAGGAACCGGGCACGGCTTTCCAGCGATCCGCCATATTCGTCCTGGCGCAAATTGGTACCAGTGGCCAGGAACTGCTCAATCAGATAGCCGCTGGCGCCATGAATCTCAACCAGGTCAAACCCGGCAGCCATTGCATTGATGGCGGCGTCCACAAACGCCTGTTGGGTCACGTGAATGTCTGCCAGGGTCATTTGCCTGGGGCTCGCGGCCGGCACTCCGATGCCTGCGCCTTGGCCATTGCAGATGAACACCTCTGAGCGGGCTCGGATTGCCGAGGGGGCAAGGGGCGGGTGATTGTCCGGTTGCAGGTCACGGTGGGACACGCGACCCACATGCCAGAGCTGGGCGGCAATCAAGCAGCCGGCTTGATGAAAACGGTCGGTAACGACTTTCCAGCCGGCGACCTGCTCGGCTGAATAAAGACCCGAGGCATCGGTATGGCCCTGGCCTTCGGGGCAGACAGGTGCCCCCGATGCAATCACCAGCCCGGCATCCACGCATTGAACGCTGCAAGGCCTGGCTGACTGGGACGAGGAGGGCACTTGGGGGGTAAAAATCCTGCGGTTTTTCAGCGTCACAGTCCCGATATCCAGGGGTGTAAGTAAGCGCGTTGTCACGGAGTGCATCCTCTGGTACCGCCAGGAAAACCGGGGCTATATACATAACGATCGCTATGTAATAATTCAGGGCAAGTGATCGTGTCAATATTTTTTGTAGTGATCGTTATTGTCAGGAGGGGGAAACATGGCTGAACGAGGAAGGCCGCGCGCCTTTGACCGCGGGCACGTGCTGGAACAGGCAATGGATGTGTTTTGGTTGCGGGGATACGAAGGGGCATCGTTGACCGCACTGACCCAGGCCATGGAGCTCAACCCGCCAAGCCTGTATGCCGCCTTCAAGAACAAGGAAGGTTTGTTCCGCGCCGCGCTGGATCACTACCTCACCCATCATGGCGCCTATCGCTACAGCGTCCTGGCAGACGCTGCGACGGCTCGCGAGGCGGTGGAGGTTTTGCTCAAGGAGACGGTCACGCGGTTTTATCGCAGCCATCCGCCCCGTGGCTGCCTGGTGGTGCTGGCGGCGTTGTCCGGAACCCCGGAAAGCCAGGTAATCCAGGACGAGCTCAGCGCACAGCGCAGAGAAACCCACCGACTGATCGAGTCGCGCATTCACCAAGGCCTGTGCGACGGAGATGTGCCGGCAGAGACGAATGTTCAAACCCTGTCGTGTTTCTACACCACCGTCATGTTTGGCCTGAGCGTGCAGGCCAAAGACCAGGTCCCGTATGAACAGATGATTGCGTTTGTGGACACCGCGATGGGCGTATGGCCACCGTTGCCGGTGTGATTCTGTAAGACGTCAGGGCGATACCCTACTGTTCTTGTCCTTCCATAGATGAGAGAAAGGTTGTCATTCTGAGTGGTTAATATCCAAACCTGATTGATAGATAGTGACGTCACTGGCTCAACGCCGGAACCTTCAAATCAATCGGAGCTTCATGATGACCATCAAATCTGTTCTCAGCCGTTACGAAACAGCCCTCAACACTAACGACATCAAAACCATCCTCGACTTGTACGGCAGCGAGCCGGTGTTCATGCCTCAGCATGCACCTGCCCTGGTCGGCCGTGACGCCGTGCAAGCTGGTTACGAGCAGGTCTTCGCCACCCTCAAACTGAATGTCAAGTTCACCATCCACGAGATAGAGGAAGTCGGTAACTGGGCCTGGGTGCGCACCTCCTCGGCGGGTACCACACACATTCTGGCGGCCGGGATTGATGTGACCGAGGGCAACAATGAGTTGTTTGTGTTCCGCAATGAACAAGGTAACTGGAAGATTCATCGCTACCTGTTCGCCACCACTCAACCACGCGCCTGAGGTCATCACCATGAAAGCTTTTGTCATTGAACAAGCTGGCACGCCTGATGCCTTGAAGCTACGCGACATTCCCTCTGTGCAACCCTCGGACGATGAAGTCAGGATCCGTGTCCGGGCATTGGGCCTCAACCGTGCCGAGACCTACCTGCGTGCCGGGAAAATGGGCCCGATCACCGCTCCCCGAGTGCCAGGTATCGAGGCAGTGGGTGAGGTGATTCATGACCCGTCGGGCACTTTTCGCACCGGCCAGCGTGTTGCTACGGCCATGGGAGGGATGCAGTTCGCCCGCAATGGCAGTTATGCCGAAGAGGTGACGGTGTTGCGCAGCAACGTGATCTCCCTGGACGGTTCGACGCTGTCATGGGAAGAGCTTGCCGCATTGCCTGAAGCCTACCTCACGGTGTGGGGCGCGCTGGACAAGAGCCTGGCGATTGAGCCAGGGCAGACGTTGCTGGTGCGGGGTGCGACGTCTTCGGTCGGCCTGGCGGCACTGACCTATGCCAAGGCCCGTGGCTTGAAAGTGATTGCCACGACCCGTTCGGCAGACAAGATCCAGCGTCTGCGTGAGATGGGGGCTGATGAGGTGGTGGTCGACAACGGCGCGATTGCCGAGCAAGTGCGCCAGTGGGTGCCTCAAGGGGTGGATGCGGTACTGGAGGTGGTCGGTGCGGCAACCCTGCGCGACAGCCTCAAGACCGTGCGCCCATTCGGGGCGGTCAGTGTGATCGGTTTGCTGGGCGGCGCGCCGATCCTGGAGCAGTTGCACTTGATGCAGGACCTGCCTTCGGCGGTGAAGCTGAACTTCTTTGGCAGTGGCTTGCTGGGCACGCCGGACATGCCCCTCAAGGACAGCCCCCTGTTGTGGATTGCCAAAGAAGTCGAAGCGGGGCGCATACCGTCGATCCGCACGAAAACCTTCGATTTCGAACAGATCCCTGATGCTCATCGCCTGATGGAAAGCGATGGGGCCCTGGGCAAACTGGTTGTAAAACTCTGACATTAAGGAGTACATCATGCGGACTTCATTCCTGGCGCTGACCTTGGGCGCCTTGCTCCTCCCCGCCCTTGCCCTGGCCGCTCAACCGGCCCCTGAAAAAGAGGATGTGAAAGAGGCGGTCACAGCCCAACTGAACCATTATCAGGCGGCGCTGAACGCTTCTGACCTGGATCAGGTGATGGCGCTTTATGCACAGGACGCGGTGTTCATGCCGCAAAACAGTTTGCCGGCGGTCGGGCGTGACGCCGTACGCCAGGCCTACCAGCAGGTCTTCGCCGCGATCAAACTCAACATACGCTTTACGATTGACGAGATTCGACCGCTGTCACGGGATTGGGCTTTTGCCCGCACGCGCTCCAATGGCACCGCCACGCCACTGGCAAGTGCTCAACCTGGTGGTGCTGAAGGGAATCAGGAAATCTTCTTGCTGCATCGGGAGGCCGATGGGAAATGGCGTTTTGCGCGTTACATTTTCTCTTCTACCAACGCTCCCAGGTAGTTGCGAATGGAGGCCATGCCTCGGATGGCAGGCACACAAAAACGCCGCTCGGTTATGAGCGGCGTTTTTGTGTGTCAGCGATTCAAACTCGGGGAAATGGACCCGCCAACAGAGCGGATCCAGACAATCAGTCAGAGTTTCGGCAACTGCCCGATACGCCCCATCATTTCGGTGACGATCTGCAGGTCCAGCAGGAACTGCTCGGTGGTCTTGAACTCGTTGTCGGTGTGGCCGGTGTATTTGACTTCAGGTCGTGCCAGGCCGAATTGCACGCCGTTGGGCAGGTCATGCACCGACGTTGCTCCGGCCGAAGTACCGAACTCGGGCTTCATGCCCAGGTTCTCGGTGGACACGGCCAGCAACGCCTTGACCCACTCGCCCTCGGGGTTGCGATACATCGGCGCGGCGATCGAGTAATCGAAGGCCGGCGTGATATGGGCCTTGGTGCTCCAGGCGCTCAACTTGTCGGCGATTTCTTTCTTGAGTGTTTCTGGCGACTTGCCTTTTGGCACCCGCAGATTGACGGCCAGCTTGAAGGCTTTTGCATCCATGCCGACAAACGTCAGGGAGGTGGTCAGCGGGCCCATGAAGTCATCGGAGAAGCCCACGCCCAACTTGCCACCCAGGTAATCCAGGCCCCAGTTGTCGGCGGCATAGCGGGCGGCGTCGGTGATCTCGTTGTGCTTGAGCGCTACCTTGCCGTCCAGGCCATTGATGAAGCCCAGCATCCGCGCCACCGGGTTGATGCCCGATTCGGGTTCGGAGGAGTGCGCCGAGACGCCCGTCACGGTCAACTTGACCTCTTTGCCGACGACTTTGGCATCTACCGTGAAGTCACCACCATTGGCCTTGGCATACGCAGCGCCAGCCTGTTGCAGGCTGGCGGCCAACTCGGTGGGCTTGTCGCTGCGTAGCGTTACCACCGATGCCGAAGGAATTTGGTTGGTCGCAAGCCCGCCGGTCATCGAGAGGATTTCGGCACCTTTGCCCTCGGCCTTGCGCTTGGCGAAGGTTGCCATGACGGTGCCATAGCCTTTCTCGGCGATGACTACCGGATAGCCGCCATCCAGGGCCAGGTTGTAGTTGGGCGTCGGGTTGCGTTCAAAGTAATAGGGGATGGCGTCGCCGGTGGTTTCTTCGGTGGTGTCCACCAGCAGCTTGAAGTTGCGTGCCAGTGGCAGGTTTTCTTCCTTGATCACTTTCATGGCGTACAGCGTGACCACGATGCCGTTCTTGTCATCTTCGGTGCCACGGCCATACATGCGGTCGCCGATCAGCGTGACTTTGAAGGGATCGAGTCGGGTGCCGTCCTTTAACACCCAGTTTTCCGGGGTTACCGGCACCACGTCGGCGTGGGCATGAATGCCGACGACCTCATCACCTGCGCCTTCCAGGGAGATTTCATAGACGCGGTCGTCGACATTGCGAAAGTTCAGGTTGAAGGACTGGGCCAGGGCCTTGATCTTTTCGGCAATCTTTTTGAATTCAGGGTTGTCGTGCTGGGCAACACCCTCAACCTGGAAGGTCGGGATGGCCACCAGTTCACGCAGGGTTTCGGTGGCGGCTGTACCGTATTTCACTCGGGCATAGAGGCCCAGCAGGCGATGGATATCGTTCTGTTGCTCGGCGGTCAGCGTCTTGTTGTCGAGGAAGGCAGTGATGGCCGGGCCGAGATTGGCGGTTTTCGCTACGTCACTTTTGCCCAGGTTGCCGAGGAACGTGCGGAAATCCTTGATCGAGGCGTCATTCAGGGTTTTGAGAATAGTCGCACTCTGTTGCGGGTTGATGCTGGCGACGGCAGACACGCTAACCGAAGACAGGCTGGCAATCATCAAGGTGGCAGCGGCCAGGTGCTTAAGGGAGAAGTCCATTGCTGGGGCATTCCTTTGCTGGTGGTGTGTGAGAAATGTCTGAATTGTGTATCGGAAACATTTCCACACACTAGCATCACCGACGCGGTGCTGGGGAGCCCTCGGCGGGGTCATGTCCTATCGCAATACGAAAACGCCGCCTCTGGCCAACACGGATGCCCTCAGGTTGATAGCGGTTGAGTCAGTCCAGGCTGTAGCGCACCGACAGGGTGCCTTTTTTCTCGGACAGGCCGAGGATGGTGACCTGGCCCACTTGGGCAAGCGCTTGCACATGGGTGCCGCCACACGCGTAGGGCGGCAGGTCGCCAAAGCCGACTTCCCGGCTATCGCCGTCCAGCACCATGTGGCGTGGCAAGTCTGCGGCGATCCACTGGTTGACCTGGTCCTGCAGGGTTTCGGCCTCCATGACTTGCGCCGACTCGCCACGGATAAAGCTGATCTTGCCTTCGCCGGGCCAGTGGTGGGCCTTGATCGGCATCCAACCCAGGGTTTCGCCAGCGTTGCCGATCAAATGCCCGGCCGAATGCAGGCGCGTATGCAAGGCGCGCCGTTGTGCGTCGATGCGGGCCTGGGTGGGGCCCGGCGTGAGGGGGCGGTCGACGTAATGCACGATGCGCCCGGCTTCCTGCACGACTTTCACGACGGTGCTATCCCCCAGCCAGCCGGTGTCAAAGGGCTGGCCGCCGCCCTGGGGGTGGAAAATGGTCGATTGCAGTACCACTGCAAACTGCTGTTCATGGGGCGTGCACTCCAGCACATCGACATCGGCAACCAGGTGGTCGTGGGTAAAAAACAGGCGCTGGGTCATGGTCTACATCCGCATCAGGGTTCTACCGGGCAGTATAAATAGTGCTCAAATGAGTGATAATCCATTCAAATATCAATGGACCTGTGCGTCATGAGCATCAATCTTCCTCTGCCACTGCTGGGCGAAATGGCGATTTTCGTCAAGGTTGTGGAAACCGGCAGTTTCTCCGAAGCGGCGCGCCAACTGGGCGCTTCGCCATCGTCCGTGAGCCGCAGCATCTCGCGCCTGGAGCAGGCCCTGGCCACGCGTTTGTTGCAGCGCACCACGCGCAAGTTGCGCCTGAGTGAGGGTGGCGAAGAAGTCTTCAAGCGCTGCCAGGAGATGGTCAACGCGGCGCGCTCGGTGATGGAAATCAGCGGCCAGTACACCCACGAGGCCGAAGGACTGGTGCGGGTCAGCGTGCCCAAGGCGGTGGGGCGGTTTGTGGTGCATCCGCACATGCCGGAGTTTTTGCGGCGTTATCCCAAGGTCGATGTGCAATTGATCCTGGAGGATCGGCAGGTGGATATGATCGATGACAATGTCGACTTGAGCATCCGTATCACCGACAGCCCGCCGCCGGGGTTGGTGGGGCGCCAGCTGTTGCCGATCGAGCATCTGCTCTGTGCCACGCCGCAGTATTTGGCCGCGCACGGCACACCGCTGCATCCCCATGACTTGCTGGAACACAGTTGTATTTACCTGGGAGAAACCCCCGGGGACGCACGCTGGAAATTCCGCCAGGCAGGCAAGACGGTGACGGTCGGCGTGCGCGGCCGGTACGCGGCCAACCACACGGGAGTGCGGTTGGATGCGGTGCTGCAGGATGTCGGGATTGGCAGCTTGCCGTACTTCACCGCGCGGCATGCATTGGAGGAGGGGCGCCTGGTGCAGGTCTTGCCGCACTGGGATTTCATTGCCTCGTACCATGGGGATGCCTGGTTGCTGCATTCACCCACGCGGTACCTGCCGCCGAAGCTGCGGGTGTTTATTGATTATCTGGTGGAATGCATGGCGAAGGAGCCGACGTTGCGCAGGCCGTAGGAACAATGCGGTCGAAAACAATATGGGAGCGGGCTTGTGTGGGAGCGGGCTTGCTCGCGAATACGGTGTGTCATTCAACACATCCAGCGACTGATTCACCGCTTTCGCGAGCAAGCCCGCTCCCACACAAGCCCGCTTCCACATTTGATATCCAGTGCTTTCGGGATCAGTGCTTGGACTGGTCGTGGGGCATGGCCAGCAGCTGTTTTTCCTGGTTCCAGTCGAACGGTTCGTCGTTTTGTTCGGCTTCGAAGCGGCGTTCTTCCAGGGCCTGGTACATATCCAGTTCATCGTCGGGCATGAAGTGCAGGCAGTCACCGCCGAAGAACCACAGCAGGTCGCGCGGTACCAGATGGGCAATCTGCGGGTAGCGCAGGATGACCTGGCTCATCATGTCCTGGCCCAGGTATTGGCTTTCGATCGGGTCGATGGGCAGCAGGGCCCGCAGTTCATCAAAGCGTTCCAGGAACAAGACGTGGCTTTCCTCGGGAACCTGTTCGGCTTCGCCGACGGCTACCAGGATGCTGCGCAGGTGGTCGAGCAAGACGAGATGATCGGCAACGACGTTGGACACGAGAGTAAGTCCTCAAAAGCAAAAACGGGCGCGAGAGTATATAGCTCTCGCGCCCGCTTTTATATGACCGCTGGCTTAACGGACCCTGCCAGGGGCCTGGGCCAGCTCCTCCTTGCTGAAGTCATCCACGTCGATCACCTTGCGTCGCGCCGCTTCAGCCTCACGCAGGGTCTGTGCTTCAGCCGCTTGCAATACGCCAGCTTCCAATGCGGCATCGATGGCGTGTTCCCCGGCGCGAGGCTTGACCTGGCCACTCTTGAGCGCGCTGTGGAGTTTTTTCTGCAGCGGGTGGCTGGCACCCAGCAGGTCGTAGGCCTGTTGCAACGCGCCCACCGGGTCTTCGGCTGATTGTGGGCGGTAGCAGCCAGCCAGTAGTTCTTCGAGGGTCGGATCGCCCTTGGCCCGGCCAATCACGGCGGCGACTTCGGCATCCAGTGCATCGGATGGGCCTGTATGGCGACGGCCGAACGGGAACACGATTACCCGCAGCAGGCAGCCCAGCACTTTATTAGGGAAGTTGCTGAGCAGTTCATCCAGCGCACGCTCCGACTGGCCGAGGCTTTCTTCCATGGCCCAGGCAAACAGCGGTTCCAGGTGATCCGGTGAATCCAGGTCGTGGTAGCGCTTGAGTGCCGCCGAGGCCAGGTACATGTGGCTGAGCACATCCCCCAGCCTTGCCGACAGGCGTTCGCGACGCTTCAACTCGCCGCCCAGCAGCATCATGCTCAGGTCAGCCAGCAGGGCAAACGCGGCGGCCTGGCGATTGAGCGCGCGGAAGTAGCCCTGGCTCAAGCGGTTGCCTGGCGCTTTTTCGAAGTGGCCCAGGCCGAGGTTCAACACCAGGGTACTGGCGGCGTTGCTCACGGCAAAGCCGATGTGCTGCATCAACAGGCCATCGAACTCCTTGAGCGCCTGGTCGCGGTCTTCACGACCGGCGAGGGCCATTTCCTTGAGCACGAATGGGTGGCAGCGGATCGCGCCCTGGCCGAAGATCATCAGGTTGCGCGAAAGGATGTTCGCGCCCTCCACTGTGATGAAGATCGGCGCCCCTTGCCAACTGCGCCCCAAGTAGTTGTTGGGCCCCATGATGATGCCCTTGCCGCCGTGCACGTCCATGGCGTGGCTGATGCACTCGCGGCCGCGCTCGGTCAGGTGATACTTGAGAATGGCCGAGAGTACCGAGGGTTTTTCGCCCAGGTCGACGGCGTTGGCGGTGAGCATGCGGGCGCTGTCCATCAGCCAGGCGTTGCCGCCGATGCGGGCCAGGGCCTCCTGGATGCCTTCGAAAGCCGACAGCGGCACATTGAACTGTTCGCGCACCTGGGCATATTGGCCGGTCACCAGGCTGGTGAACTTGGCGGCCCCGGTGCCCACCGCCGGCAGGGAAATCGAACGGCCTACCGACAGGCAGTTCATCAACATCATCCAGCCCTTGCCGAGCATCTCCTGGCCGCCGATCAGGAAGTCCAGGGGAATGAACACGTCCTTGCCAGAGTTGGGGCCGTTCATGAACGCGGCACCGAGTGGCAGGTGACGGCGGCCGATGTCCACGCCCGGGGTGTCGGTGGGGATCAGCGCCAGGCTGATGCCCAGGTCTTCTTCTTCACCCAGCAGGTGGTCCGGGTCATGGGCCTTGAAGGCCAGGCCCAGCAGGGTTGCGACTGGACCGAGGGTTATGTAGCGTTTTTCCCAGTTCAGGCGCAGGCCGAGGGTTTCCTTGCCTTCCCATTCGCCTTTGCAGATCACCCCGGTGTCGGGCATCGCACCAGCATCGGAGCCGGCCAGCGGGCCGGTCAGGGCAAAGCACGGGATGTCATCGCCACGCGCCAGGCGCGGCAGGTAGTGGTTGCGTTGCTCGTCGGTGCCGTAGTGCAGCAGCAGTTCGGCAGGGCCCAGGGAGTTGGGGACCATGACGGTGGAAGCGAGGTCGCCGCTGCGGGTCGCCAGTTTCATCGCTACCTGGGAGTGGGCGTAGGCCGAAAAGCCCTTGCCGCCGTATTCCTTGGGGATGATCAGGGCGAAGAAGCCATGTTGCTTGATATGGTCCCAGGCCGCCGCCGGCAGGTCCATGGCCTGGCCGATTTCCCAGTCGGTGACCATGGCGCACAGTTCTTCGGTCGGGCCGTCGATAAAGGCCTGTTCTTCTTCGGTCAACTGCGCCTTGGGGTAGGCCAGCAGTTTGTCCCAGTCGGGGCGGCCGCTGAACAGCTCTCCGTCCCACCACACGGTGCCGGCGTCGATGGCATCGCGCTCGGTCTCGGACATCGGCGGCAGCACTTTCTGGAACCAGTTGAACAGCGGTGCGGTGAAGTACTGGCGGCGCAGGTCGGGCAACAGCAGCGGTGCGGCGACTACCGCGATCAAGACCCAGAACACCAGTAGCAGCCAGCCCGGTGCATGGCTGAAGGCACCCATCGCCAACAGGTAGACGGCGACCACACCCAGGGCGGGCAGGGGCGCGGTGCGACGGTGTGCCAGGTAGGCAATGCCGAGCACCAGAACCAGTATCCACAACAACAGCATATTCAATCCTCCGTGAAACCAGGGGCAGAAGCACCCTCAGAGCTTAGTCGGCATCCGAAAAAGCGGTGCCTGAGGGTGTTACGTGTGTGGCGGGAAGTGCTCTCCAGTCACAGGCAGCAGGCGCCGACATTTGGCCGAATCGTCGTTATCCCTCGGTCGGGCCTGTGGTTAGACTCCAGGCTCGCCTCGGAGAAAATCCCCATGAATGCGTACTTGAGTCCCAGCCGCTTCATCGATAGTGACCACCCCACGGTGGTGGAGTTCGCCGAAAAACACCGCGGTGCGAGCCGCGACCCCCGTGACCAGGCAGTCAGTCTGTACTACGCCGTGCGTGAAGCGGTGCGCTACAACCCTTACACCTTCAGCCGCGATCCGCAAACCCTGGCGGGCAGTTACGCCCTGGCCACCGGGCAGAGTTATTGCGTGCCCAAGGCCACCCTGCTGGCCGCCTGCGCCCGGCATTGCGGCATACCGTCGCGTATTGGCCTGGCGGACGTGCGCAATCACTTATCGACCCCGCGCCTGATCGAGCTGCTCAAGAGTGATGTGTTCGCCATGCACGGCTACACCGAACTGTATCTGGACGGGCGCTGGGTCAAGGCCACGCCAGCGTTCAACAGCCAGTTGTGCGAATTGTTCGATGTGCCGCCACTGGATTTCGACGGGATCAATGACAGTGTGTTCCACCCCTTCAACCGCCAGGGCAAGCGCTCCATGGAGTACGTGGTGGACCATGGGCAATTTGCCGAGGTGCCCGAGGAATTCTTCTTTGCCCACCTGGAGAAATGTTACCCACACCTGTTTGGCGAGCAGTCGCCGCAGCTGTTAGGCGATATGCAGAGCGATTTGAGTCGCGGCTGAACCGGCGTATGCTGCCCCGGCATTCATCTATTCAGAGGTCGATCATGCTGAAGATCTGGGGTCGTAAAAATTCATCAAACGTCAGGAAAGCACTGTGGTGCGCCGAGGAACTGGGCCTGGACTATGAGGCAATTGATGCGGGCGGGGCTTTTGGCGTGGTCGATACCCCGCAATACCGGGCGCTGAACCCCAATGGCCGGGTGCCGATGATCGAAGATGGCGATTTTGTGTTGTGGGAATCCAACACCATCGTGCGCTACCTCTGCGCCAAACAGGCATCGAGTTGGTACCCAAGCGACCTGCAGGCGCGGGCCAATGCCGAGAAATGGATGGATTGGACCACCTCCACACTGGCCGAGCCGTTCAAGATCGTATTCTGGGGCGTGCTGCGCACCCCCGCCGAGAAACAGAACTGGGACAACATCCATGCCGGTCGCCAGGCCTGCATCGAGGCTCTGGGCACGGTGGAGCAGGCCCTGGCCACGCAGCCCTACCTGTCGGGCAACGAGATCGGCATGGGCGATATTCCCCTGGGCAGCTTTATCTACGCCTGGTTCGAGATGCCTATCGAACGGCCCTCGATGCCTAATCTGGAGGCCTGGTACCAGCGTTTGCAGCAACGCCCGGCCTATCAAAAAGCGGTGATGACCGCGTTGACTTAATACTGACTATTAATACGGGTGACTGTACTTGTGCGGCGCACGCAAGCACCATGCCTGCCGTGCCCCGCAGTTGTATTGCGTGCAGTGCGCCCTTATCTATTGTTTCTATTCCCTTCCTTGGTGCGTAATCCGATATGAGTTCCGCTCTGTCCATCCGGCAGCTAACCAAAACCTACGGCAACGGTTTCCAGGCCCTGAGTGGTATCGATCTGGATGTCGCTGAAGGTGATTTCTTCGCCTTGCTCGGCCCTAACGGCGCCGGCAAGTCCACCACCATTGGCATTCTCTCGACCCTGGTCAACAAAACCAGTGGCACGGTGAATATCTTTGGCCATGACCTGGATAAATCCCCGGCCGCGCTCAAGCGCAGCATTGGCGTGGTGCCCCAGGAGTTCAACTTCAACCAGTTTGAAAAGACCTTCGATATCGTGGTGACCCAGGCCGGTTACTACGGCATCCCGCCGAAAATCGCCAAGGAACGCGCCGAGCAGTACCTGACCCAGTTGGGCCTGTGGGACAAGCGCGACGTGCCATCACGCTCCCTGTCCGGCGGCATGAAGCGCCGCCTGATGATCGCCCGCGCCCTGGTGCACGAGCCGCGCCTGCTGATCCTCGACGAGCCGACGGCCGGGGTGGACATCGAATTGCGTCGCTCGATGTGGACTTTCCTCACCGAGCTGAACCAGAAAGGCATCACGATCATCCTCACCACCCATTACCTGGAAGAGGCTGAACAGTTGTGCCGCAACATCGGCATCATCGACCACGGCACCATCGTCGAAAACACCAGCATGCGTAACCTGCTGGGCCAGTTGCATGTCGAGACGTTCCTGCTCGACCTGAAGAACAACCTGTCCGTGCCGCCCCAACTGATCGGCTACCCAAGTCGCCTGGTGGACAGCCACACCCTGGAAGTGCAGGTCGATAAAGCCATGGGCATCACTGCGCTGTTCAGCCAGTTGGCCACGCAGAACATTGAAGTGCTGAGCCTGCGTAACAAAACCAATCGCCTTGAGGAGTTGTTCGTGTCCCTGGTGGAGAAAAATCTGGCGAAGGTGGCGGTATGAGTTCCGAGTTCCAACCCAACCTGGTAGCGCTTAACACCATCGTCTATCGCGAAGTGAAGCGCTTCATGCGCATCTGGCCGCAGACCCTGCTGCCGCCAGCGATCACCATGGTTTTGTACTTCGTGATCTTCGGCAACCTGATCGGCCGGCAGATTGGCGATATGGGTGGCTTCACCTACATGGAATACATCGTGCCGGGGCTGATCATGATGTCGGTGATCACCAACTCCTACGGCAACGTGGTGTCGAGTTTCTTTGGCAGCAAGTTCCAGCGCTCCATCGAAGAACTGATGGTCTCGCCGGTCTCGCCGCACACCATCCTGATCGGCTACACCCTGGGCGGCGTGCTGCGTGGCCTGATGGTCGGGGCGATTGTGACGGTGCTGTCGATGTTTTTCACCGACCTGCAGGTGCATCACCTGGGGGTGACCATCCTGGTGGTGGTACTGACGGCGACCATCTTCTCGCTGCTGGGTTTTATCAACGCAGTGTTTGCGCGCAACTTCGATGACATCTCGATCATCCCGACTTTTGTGCTGACGCCGTTGACCTACCTGGGCGGGGTGTTTTACTCGATCACCTTGCTGCCGCCGTTCTGGCAGACCGTATCGCTGGCCAACCCGGTGCTGCATATGGTCAACGCCTTCCGCTACGGGATCCTCGGCGTGTCGGATATCAAGATCAGCGTGGCGATCACCTTCATGATCGTGGCCACGGTGGTGTTGTATATCGGGTGCGCGCGGTTGCTGGTGAGTGGGCGTGGGATGCGGACCTAAGCATCCAGCCGAACAGGCTCAAAAATGTTGGGGTAGGCTTGTGTGCGGGCTTGCCCTAATGCCAGTCAGTTAAGCGGTCATCGCCCTCTGTAGGAGCGAGCTTGCTCGCGAAGGACGTCAACGATAACGCGTGTTTGCTAGATAACCGCGGCGCTCTCAAGTTCTTCGCGAGCAAGCTCGCTCCTACATTTGGATTTGTGTGTGGCTCAGGGCTGCAGGGCGATTTCGATTAGTTCATGCAGCTCTTCAATCTGCATCGGCTCGGTAGCAAATAGAATCCGAAATACTGTTGGCGCCGCCAGCAAGTTGATCAGCCGATCTACGCTGGGCAATGCCTGGCCGCTACCCTGGTAACGATCCAGGATCACCTGCAACTGCCCGCCCAGAATCGTCACGCAATACCCCGGCGTCTGGCTGCACTGCACGTCGCGCATCATGTTACGCCCCGGTTCCGAACTCATCTCGTCCAGGTATTGCTCGGCCCAGGCCCGCAGGTCGCCGCGCAAGCTGCCGGTGTTGGCCGGTTCGCTGTCCGGGCGCATGCGCGCCAGGGCGACGTCGGCGAGCAGGGCGGCCAGATCGCCCCAGCGCCGGTAAATCGTCGAAGGTGTCACGCCTGCGCGCGCGGCGATCTGGGGCACGGTCACGCTGGTGCGCTCTTGCTCCTGGAGCAACTGACGCACCGCCGAATGAACCGACTCTTGTACCCGGGCACTGCGGCCCCCCGGGCGGAGGCCTTCTTTTATCGCCATGCCAAAACCTTAACACAAAGAATTTGCTTTAAGCTCGATGCAGTAGCACACTGCGCAAAAGCAAAATATTAGCTTTAGCGGAGCGTGCCCATGTCCAGCGTCACTTCTCACCGTTTCAGCCTGGTGTTCCTGGCGATCACTCTGCTGACGTTTCTCGCGGCCTCCAGCGCGCCGACGCCGTTGTATCACCTTTACCAGGAAGGCCTGCATTTTTCCGCCGGTACCCTGACGCTGATCTTTGGGGTGTATGCCTTGAGCCTGTTGGCGGCGTTGCTGACGGTCGGCTCGTTGTCGGATCACCTGGGGCGCAAACCCGTGATCTTTGTCGCGTTGGTCCTGAATATGCTGGCGATGCTGCTGTTTATCCACGCGGACAGTGTCGCCTGGCTGATCGCTGCCCGTACCTTGCAAGGGTTTGCCACGGGCATGGCCACCGCCGTGCTGGGGGCCGCGTTGCTCGATACCGACCGCCAGCAGGGCCCGTTGGTCAACAGTGTCGCGCCGTTGCTGGGCATGGCCTGTGGCGCCATGGGCAGCAGTTTGCTGGTGGAGTTCGCGCCGCTGCCCACCCAGTTGATCTACTGGGCCTTGTTCGGGCTGATGCTGTTGCAGAGCCTGTCTGTGTGGCGGCTGCCGGAGAGTGTCAGCCGCATGCCGGGTGCGCTGGCTTCGCTATGGCCGACTTTGCACGTGCCGCCCCAGGCGCGCAGGGCCTTGTGGCTGTCGTTGCCGGTGGATATCGCCGTGTGGGCGATGGGCGGTTTCTACTTGTCGCTGGCACCGTCGCTGGTGCGGGCGGCGACCGGATCGACCTCCAACCTGATCGGTGGCGGTCTGGTCGCGGTGCTGACCTTGAGCGGTGCGCTGATGATCTTCAGCCTGCGCAATCGCCCGGCAGACAAGGTGCTGCGCCTGGGGGCAAGCCTGTTGGCTGTGGGTGTCGCGTTGATCCTCGGCGCTGTCCACAGCGCCAGCCTGCCGCTGTTTTTCTTCGCCACGCTGATTGCTGGCAGCGGATTTGGTGCAGGTTTTCTTGGGGCGGTGCGCAGCGTGGTGCCCCTGGCGTTGCCCCATGAGCGGGCCGGGTTGATGTCGGCGTTTTACGTCCTGAGTTACCTGGCGTTTTGCCTGCCGTCTTTGCTGGCAGGCAACCTGACCCGCAGTTTTGGCCTGATCGCGACCACTGACGGCTACGGTGTGGTGCTGATCATATTGGCGCTTGGCGCCTTGATTGGCCTGATGAAGCAAGCACCCGTCAAAGCTGTATATAGGTAAAACAGATAACAGTTAGAGATATTACCCGTTATATAGATATTCGTTCGGCTTCTATCATGGGCTCAACCTCATACGAGGAAGAGGATTTAGCCATGACGTGCCCCAATAGCATCACCAGCAGTTACAAACCGTTCAGCCACCTGGCCGGCCCCAGGGAAGTGATTCGCCAGTTCACCCCCAACTGGTTCGCCGCCACCATGGGGACCGGCGTGCTGGCATTGGCCCTGGCGCAATTGCCGGTGCAACTGCCGGGCGTCTATGCCATCGCCGAAGGGCTGTGGCTGCTGACGATTTTCCTGTTTGTGTTGTTCAGCGGCTTATATGCGGCGCGCTGGGTGATGTTCTATGACGAGGCACGGCGGATTTTCGGGCACTCCACGGTCTCGATGTTTTTCGGCACCATCCCCATGGGCCTGGCGACCATCATCAATGGCCTGCTGCTGTTTGGCCTGCCGCGCTGGGGCGAGGGCGTGGTGCAACTGGCTCAAGCCCTGTGGTGGCTGGACGTGGCCATGGCCTTGGCGTGCGGGGTGTTGATCCCGTTCATGATGTTTACCCGTCAAGAGCACAGCATCGACCAGATGACGGCCGTCTGGCTGCTGCCGGTGGTGGCCGCCGAAGTCGCCGCCGCCAGTGGTGGCTTGTTGGCGCCGCACCTGGCCGATGCCCATGCGCAACTGGTGATGCTGGTGACCAGCTACGTGCTCTGGGCATTTTCCCTGCCCGTGGCCTTCAGCATTCTGACCATCCTGATGCTGCGCATGGCTCTGCATAAACTGCCCCACGCCAATATGGCGGCGTCGAGCTGGCTGGCCCTTGGCCCGATCGGCACCGGCGCCCTGGGCATGTTGCTGCTGGGCCAGGACGCGCCGGCCATCTTCGCCGCCAATGGTTTTGCCGGGATCGGTGAGATTGCCGCAGGCCTGGGGTTGGTTGCCGGCATCACCCTGTGGGGCCTTGGCTTGTGGTGGATGTTGATCGCGGTGCTGATCACCCTGCGTTACCTGCGCGCCGGTATTCCGTTCAACCTGGGCTGGTGGGGCTTTACCTTCCCGTTGGGGGTGTATGCCC
The DNA here is from genome assembly GCF_000510915.2 of Pseudomonas sp. FH4. Classification (NCBI taxonomy): domain Bacteria; kingdom Pseudomonadati; phylum Pseudomonadota; class Gammaproteobacteria; order Pseudomonadales; family Pseudomonadaceae; genus Pseudomonas; species Pseudomonas sp. FH4. Next base: position 178,418 of record NZ_AOHN01000013.1, read on the forward strand.
TGACCACGCTGAAACTGGGCAGTACCTTGCACCTGGCATTTTTCAGCGTGACCGGCAGCGTGCTGGTCGCCGCCCTGGCCCTGATGTGGCTGGTTGTCAGCAAGCGCACGGTGCAGGGGGCCTATAAAGGTGAGCTGTTTGTTTCACCGTGCATTGCAGGATTGGGGAATAAGTAAGCAGGATTAGGTAAAGTCGTGGCCTGAAAACCAATAAAGCCTTCAGGCCACGCAGGAACACGGACCGATGAGTCACCCCTCGCAATTCACTTTGCTGCGCAAACGGCGCTTTTTGCCGTTCTTCATCACCCAGTCCCTGGGGGCGTTCAACGACAATATCTTCAAGCAGTCGTTGATCCTCGCCATTCTCTACAAGCTGGCCATCGAGGGCGACCGCTCGATCTGGGTCAACCTCTGCGCTTTGTTGTTTATCCTGCCGTTTTTCCTGTTCTCGGCCCTGGCCGGACAGTTTGGCGAGAAATTCAACAAGGATGCGCTGATCCGCGCGATCAAGATCGGCGAGATCGTGATCATGGCCGTCGGCGCCGTGGGCTTCATGACCAACCACCTGGAACTGATGCTGCTGGCCCTGTTTGCCATGGGTACCCATTCGGCGCTGTTTGGTCCGGTGAAGTACTCGATCATGCCCCAGGCCCTGCGTGAAGAAGAGCTGGTGGGCGGCAACGGCCTGGTGGAAATGGGCACGTTCCTGGCGATCCTCGCCGGGACCATCGGTGCCGGGGTCATGATGTCCTCAACCCACTACGCGCCGGTGGTGTCCACCGCGATTGTCGCCATTGCCGTGCTGGGTTACCTGGCCAGCCGTGGCATCCCTCGCGCGGCGGCATCGAGCCCCGAGATGCGCCTGGACTGGAATATCTTCAGTCAATCCTGGGCCACCTTGCGCCTGGGCCTGGGGCAAACGCCCGCCGTGTCGCGCTCGATTGTCGGCAACTCGTGGTTCTGGTTTGTCGGGGCGATCTACCTCACGCAAATCCCGGCCTACGCCAAAGAGTGGCTGTATGGCGATGAGACCGTGGTCACCCTGATCCTCACCGTATTCTCGGTCGGTATCGCCCTGGGCTCGATGCTCTGCGAAAAACTCTCCGGGCGTAAGGTGGAAATCGGCCTGGTGCCTTTTGGCTCGTTCGGCCTGACGGTATTTGGCCTGTTGCTGTGGTGGCACTCTGGCGGCTTCCCGCAGAACGTCCAGGCCAATGACTGGCTGACGGTCTTGAGCTATGGCCAGGCCTGGTGGGTATTGGCCGATATCCTTGGCCTTGGGGTGTTTGGCGGTTTCTACATCGTGCCGCTGTACGCCCTGATCCAGTCGCGCACCGCCGAGAACGAGCGGGCGCGGGTGATTGCCGCCAATAACATCCTCAATGCGCTGTTCATGGTGGTTTCGGCGATTGTCACGATCCTGCTGCTGAGCGTGGCCAAGCTGTCGATCCCCGAGCTGTTCCTGGTGGTGTCGCTGCTTAACATTGCGGTCAATACCTACATCTTCAGGATTGTCCCCGAGTTCACCATGCGCTTCATGATCTGGCTGCTCGGCCACTCCATGTACCGCGTGCAGCATCGCAACCTGGAACATATCCCGGACGAAGGCGCGGCGTTGCTGGTGTGCAACCATGTGTCGTTTGTCGATGCATTGCTGATTGGCGGTGCGGTGCGTCGGCCGATTCGTTTTGTGATGTATTACAAGATCTACCGTTTGCCGGTGCTCAACTTTATCTTCCGCACGGCCGGGACGATTCCGATTGCCGGGCGCCATGAAGACCTGGAGATCTACGAAAAGGCCTTCCAGCGTATCAGCCAATACCTGAAGGACGGTGAGCTGGTGTGTATCTTCCCGGAAGGCAAATTGACCGCCGACGGTGAGATGAACGAGTTCAAGAGTGGGGTGACGCGGATTCTTGAGGAAACCCCGGTGCCGGTGATTCCCATGGCGTTGCAAGGGTTATGGGGGAGCTTTTTCAGCCGCGATCCGAACAAGGGGATCTTTCACCGGATCTGGTCGCGGGTGACGTTGGTGGCGGGGCCGTCGTTGACGGTGGAGCAGGCGACGCCAGAGGCATTACAGGAACAAGTGCTGGCATTGCGTGGCACCACCCTGTAGGTGCCCGGCTTGCCGGCGATGGCGTCCGCAAATCCATTACGGGATTCAAGGGCCTCATCGCCGGCAAGCCGGCTCCTACAACAGCATCAGGCGCTGACCTTGAGACCAATCAACCCGGCAATGATCAACGCCACACTGGCCAACCGGAACAGCGCCATGGACTCGCCAAACAGGATAATCCCGGCGATCACCGTGCCCACGGCGCCGACACCGGTCCAGATGGCATAGGCGGTGCCCAGCGGCAACTCCTTCATGGCCAGCCCCAACAGGCCAAGGCTGACGGCCATGGCGGCAATCGTCAGGGCGGTGGGCAGCGGTTTGCTGAAACCATCGGTGTATTTCAGGCCGACGGCCCAGCCAACTTCAAACAGCCCGGCGAAAAACAGAATGACCCAGGACATAAAGACCTTCCTTTTAGAAGTGGGGCCGTCCCCGGATTGAATGCTCAAACGAGTCGCGGGGTCGTCCCCGCGAAGGTGCGTAGAGTGCCGAAAAGCCCGCGTCCGATCAAGTTTCGGCGAGGGCCTTGCGGTCTTCTTTTTCGCTCATCCGGCGGAAATACGTCGACAATAACGCCCCGGAAATATTGTGCCAGACGCTGAACAAGGCGCTGGGTACCGCCGCCAGCGGCGAAAAGTGCACGCTGGCCAGCGCGGCTCCCAACCCCGAGTTCTGCATGCCCACTTCCAGCGCCAACGACTTGCGTTGCGCCAGCGGCAGTTTGAACACATGGCCGGTGAAGTAACCGAGCAAGTAGCCGAAGCTGTTGTGCAGCATCACCACCGCCATGATCAGCAGGCCCGATTCGGCGATCTTCGCCTGGCTCGCTGCGACTACGGCTGCGACGATCAGCACGATGCTGACCACCGATACCAGTGGCAATACCTCAACGGCGTGCCGCACACGAGCCCCCAGCAGGCGTTGGGCTGCTACGCCAAGGACGATAGGCAGCACCACCACTTGCAGGATCGACCAGAACAACTCCATGAACGACACCGGCAGCCAGGCCGAAGCCAGCAGCCAGATCAGCGCTGGCGTCAGCAACGGGGCGAGGAGGGTGGTGATGGAGGATATGGCCACCGACAGCGCGAGGTCGCCACGGGCCAGCCAGGTCATGACATTGGAGGAGGTGCCGCTTGGGCAACAACCGACCAGGATCACACCGACGGCGATTTCCGGCGGCAGTTGGAAAACCTGGCACAGCAACCAGGCCACGCTGGGCATGATCACAAACTGTGCGGCCACACCCAGTGCCACACGCCACGGGTGACGAGCGACCTCGGCGAAATCTTCAAGTTTGAGGGTCAACCCCATGCCAAACATCACCAGGCCCAGCAGCGGCACGATGGCGCCTTTGAGGCCGATAAACCAAGTGGGCTGCAGGAACGCAACCACGGCAAAGATCAGCACCCAGTAGGCGAAGGTATTGCCGACGAAGCGGCTCAGGGCGGCGAGTGCACGCATGGGGATGTCCTTATTATTAGAGTGCTGGGAGTGGCAACCCAATCAACTGTAGGAGCTGGCTTGCCAGCTCCTACATTGATCGTGCCTGTTTAGATACCTTGCGGGGTCTCTTCACCGCCGAGTGCTTCCACCAGCGCCGGCAGGAAGTCGCCAAAGGTCAGCATCATCAAGGTAAAGCTGGCATCCAGTTGGCCCAGGGCTTCGTCACCGCCGTCCTGTTCAGCCTGGTCTTGCAGCAGGTCTTCGAACTTCAGGCGCTTGACCGTCATCTTGTCGTCGAGCATGAAGGACAATTTGTCCTGCCAGGCCAGGGACAGTTGGGTCACGACTTTGCCGGTGCTCAGGTGCAGCTGGATTTCTTCGCCAGTCAGGTCCTGGCGCTTGCAGCGCACGATACCGCCGTCTTCGTGGGTGTCGCGCAGTTCGCACTCGTCGAGGACGAAGAAGTCATCGGCCGGTTTCTGGGTGGTGACCCAGTCGGTCATGACGGCGGTTGGCGCGGTTTTCACGGTCAGTGGGCGTACCGGCAGGGTGCCGATCACTTCACGCAGGGTCGACAGCAGGTCTTCGGCGCGCTTGGGGCTGGCCGAATTCACCAGGATCAGCCCCTGTTTCGGCGCGATGGCGGCGAAGGTCGACGAGCGACGGATAAAGGCACGTGGCAGGAACGCCTGGATGATTTCATCCTTGATCTGGTCGCGTTCCTTTTTGTAGACCTTGCGCATTTGCTCGGCTTCGATCTCTTCGACCTTTTCCTTCACCGCATCACGCACCACGCTACCCGGCAGGATACGTTCTTCCTTGCGCGCAGCGATCAGCAGGAAGTCACCGCTGACGTGCACCAGGGGCGCGTCTTCACCTTTACCAAAAGGCGCGACGAAACCGTAAGTGGTCAACTCCTGGCTTGCACAAGGGCGCGCCGGTTTGGTGGCCATTGCAGTTTCCAACGCCTCGGCATCAACAGGCAGATCTTGGGTCAGGCGATAGATAAGCAGGTTCTTGAACCACATGGGGTGAGTCTCTCCTTTATACAAAGTGGGGCATTATTCTCTTGATAGCGTCTGAGGCCAACCCTGCCTAAGCCATTGGAAGGGCTGAAAAAAAAGATTTAAGAAAGTGCTTGCCAGACTTGGGGTCGCTCCGTAGAATGCGCGCCACACCGAAACGAAGGGTGATTAGCTCAGCTGGGAGAGCATCTGCCTTACAAGCAGAGGGTCGGCGGTTCGATCCCGTCATCACCCACCATTCGCTTCATGTGTTACGCGCAGCGGTAGTTCAGTCGGTTAGAATACCGGCCTGTCACGCCGGGGGTCGCGGGTTCGAGTCCCGTCCGCTGCGCCATATTCGGTAACCTGGAATGCTGAACGCCAGGTGACCACAGAAAGCCCGCTCATTGAGCGGGCTTTTTGCTGTCTGGGGTTTGTCTTACTATCTGTAGGAGCGAGCTTGCTCGCGAAGATTGTTAATGATGACGCGGGCATCCTGAGTGCACGCGGTGCTCTCAGGTTCTTCGCGAGCAAGCTCGCTCCTACAGGGGTTGTGTTAAAAAACGCCCCCGGTCATTTCCGATGACCGGGGGCGTTTTTTATTGGAGGTTTAGAAGTTCCAGGGTGTGGTGACCCTGAAGTTGCGCGGTTCACCGTAGGCGGCGCAGCTATAGAAGCCGATAAGCGCCGGTTTTCAAGGGTGTATGCCGTTGTGGAAAAGATATTTCAAATAAATTGCATTTAAATCAACACATTGCGAAATTTTCGTATATGATGCGTCCCACACCGAAAGTGAAGGGTGATTAGCTCAGCTGGGAGAGCATCTGCCTTACAAGCAGAGGGTCGGCGGTTCGATCCCGTCATCACCCACCATTCGCTTCATGTGTTACGCGCAGCGGTAGTTCAGTCGGTTAGAATACCGGCCTGTCACGCCGGGGGTCGCGGGTTCGAGTCCCGTCCGCTGCGCCATATTCGGTAACCTGGAACGCTGAACGCCAGGTCACCACGCAAAGCCCGCTCACTGAGCGGGCTTTTTTGTGCCTGGGGTTTGCTGTTCTACAACCCCACCAGCCGGTAACCCACCTGCAGTTCGGTAATGAAATACTGTGGCTGCGCCGGATCCACCTCCAGCTTTTGCCGCAAATGCGCCATATGCACCCGTAGATAATGTGCGCGGTCGACGTAATCCAGCCCCCACACTTCCAGCAGCAACTGCCGGTGCGTCAGTACGCGGTTCTGGCCGCGAATCATTGCGCAGAGCAAGCGGTATTCAATGGGCGTCAAGTGTACCGGTTGGCCTGAGCGCCACACTTGATGGGTCGCCAGGTCGACTGCAATCTCGCCAAACGCCACCTTGCTGGTGGCCACCACGGTGCCGGTATGCCCATGCCGGCGCAGTTGGGCGCGGATGCGTGCGAGTAACTCGGGCACGCCGAACGGCTTGGTCAGGTAATCATCGGCACCCGCATCCAGGGCGGCGACTTTCTCTTCTTCACGGTCACGCGCCGACAACACCAGGATCGGCACCGCCAGCCAGCCACGCAGTTCGCTGATCAGTTGCTTGCCATCGCTGTCTGGCAAGCCAAGGTCGACAATCACCAGGTCCGGCTGACGGCTGGCGGCATGGATCAGCGCACGCTTGACGCTGTCGGCCTCGAACACCTGAAAGCCTTCATCTTGCAGGGCTATGCGTACAAAACGGCGGATATTGGCCTCATCTTCAACGATCAGAATGCGTGCAGTGCTCATTAGGGTTCCATGGCAGGCGGGGTGCCTGCGGGTAGCGTGAGGGTGAAATGCATGCCGCCCTTGCGGCCGGGGTTTGCTTCGATATGCCCGCCGTGGGCCTCGACGATGCGCTTGACCAATGCCAGGCCCAGGCCGATGCCGGCCACCGACGATTCCTGCTGGCCGCGCGTGAAGGGCTCAAACAGATTGGCCGGCGCGCAACCGGGGCCAGTGTCGCTGACCTCCAGCACAATGTGCTCGCCGGCCTGGCTGGCGGTCACGCTGATGGTGGTGCCTGGCGGGGTGTATTTGGCGGCGTTGTCCAGCAGGTTGACCAGCACCCGCTCGATCAGCAGCGCGTCGACTTCCACCAGCGGTAAGTTTGCGTCGAGCGTGGTGTGTACGCGGTGCCGCGCCAACGGTTCGCGCAATTGGCGCAGGGCGCTGCCGACGATTTCTTCCAGCAAGTGCCATTGGCGGTTCAGGCGCACGCCGCGCTCTTGCATGCGCGCCATGTCCAGCAGGTTTTCGATCAGCCGCTGCATGGAAGTGGCTTGTTCATGGATGCCGTGCAGCAGCTCGTTCAGTGGCCCCGGCGGGGCGTGGGGCAGGGCGGTCTCGGCGGCGCCGATCAAGGTGGTCAGTGGGGTGCGCAGGTCATGGGAAATCGCCGCGAGCAGGGTGTTGCGCATTTTCTCGCCTTCCATCTGCACCAGGGTACTTTGCGCCACTTCGACGAAATGCACACGCTCCAGGGCAATCGCCAGTTGGCTCATGCAGGCTTCCAGCAGGCGGCGTTCCTGCGGGTCGTGCAAGCGATCGCGTTGGGCCAACTCCAGCACCAGCACGCCGCGCACGCGCATCGGCGCCTTGAGCGGCAAGTAGCAGCCCTTGGCCGCCGACAAGGTGTCGGTGCCGTGGCCGGCGGGGTGGCCGTGGTCGTAGGTCCATTGCGCGATGCTGTCGTCGATCGGCAGCCCACCGGCGCTCACGCTGTGTACACCATCGGCGGCGTCCGGCAGGGCCAGGCCCACCCGTGCTTCGAAGACGCCGCTGAAGGTGCGTAGCGCGACTTCGCTGATTTGTTCTACGGTCAGCGCCGCCGACAGGTCGCGGGCCAGGCGCGCCAGGGAAGTTGCGCGGCGCTCGCGTGCGGCGGCGGTGCGCGCTTCGTGCCGCAGGCGCGCGGTGAGTTGGCCGGTGATCAGGGCGATGCCGAGCATCAGCGCAAAGGTGAAGAAATACTGGGTGTCGTTGACGGTGAATGAATAGCGCGGCTGTACAAAAAAGAAGTCGAAACACAGTACTGCAAGCATCGCCGCCCACACGCCGGGGCCGCGTCCAAAGCGTAGCGCTACCAGCACCACCGTGAGCAAAAACAACATGACCACGTTGGCCAGGTCGAACACTTGCAGCAGCAGCGCGGCGACGGCGCTGGCGGCGAAGCAGGCCAGGCTGGCCCAGAGGTAGGCCAGGCGAGTGCCAGGCAGCGTTGCGGTTTTTTCGAGCGCGACGGGCTTGCTCGGCAGCAGGCCGTGGGCAATCACGATCTGATCGATTTGCGGGTGGTGGCGGCTGATCCGATCGCTGACCGACTGATGCCAGAACCGCCACCGACGGCGCGGATGATGGCCGAGTACCAGGCGATTGGCATTGTGCTCACGGGCACAGGCCACCAGGGCTTCGGCGACTTCCATGCCCGGCAGTGTGGCGGTATCGGCGCCGAACTCTTCGGCCAGGGCCAGGGCTTTCATCGCGCTCAGGTAGCGCTTGGCGCCGCGCCCCTGGGCCGAGGCGACATGGACGACAATCCAGTCGGCTTCCAGTTTTTGCGCCAGGCGCGCCGCTTCACGCACCAGGCGTTCATCGCCGGTATCACCGGCGATACCGACCAACAGCCGTTCGCGGGCCGGCCACAGGGTCTTGATCGACTGTTCGCGGCGGTACACGCGCATCTGCGTGTCGACCCGGTCGGCCGTGCGCCGCAGGGCCAGCTCGCGCAGTGCCAACAGGTTGCCCTTGCGGAAAAAATGCCGTGACGCGCGCGCCGCCGCCGGACCCAGGTACACCTTGCCGTCCTTTAAGCGTTGCAGTAGATCGTCTGGCGGCAGGTCGATCACCACCACTTCGTGGGCGTTGTCGAACACATGGTCTGGCACCGTTTCCCGCACGCGTATGCCGATGATCCCGCTGACCAGGTCATTCAGGCTTTCCAGATGCTGGACGTTGAGGGTGGCCCACACGTCGATGCCGGCGCTGAGCAGTTCTTCCACGTCTTGCCAGCGTTTGGGGTGGCGCGAGCCGGGCACGTTGCTGTGGGCCAGTTCGTCCACCAGTACCACGGTAGGATGGCGCAATAGGGCGGCATCGAGATCAAATTCGGTCAGGGCGAATTCACGGTGCAGGTGCTGGGCGCGGGGCAGTTGTTCGAGGCCGTGGAGCAGCTTGGCGGTTTCCTCGCGGCCGTGGGTTTCCACCACGCCGGCCAGCACATCGCGGCCCAGTCCGGCTTCACGGCGCGCCGCCGCAAGCATCGCGTAGGTCTTGCCCACGCCGGCGTTGGAGCCAAAGTAGATACGCAGCTTGCCGCGCAAGGCGGCCTGTTCTTCCTGTTGGACACGTGCCAGCAGGGCGTCGGGATCGGGGCGTTCGTTGTTTAAGGCAGGCATGTCATTCCTCTAGTTGTCTGTAGGAGCGAGCGTGCTCGCGAAAAACCTGATGGCGCCGCTGGGTGTCAGGTTTTCCGCGTTCTCGTTAACGCCCTTCGCGAGCAAGCTCGCTCCTACAGTGGATGGGGCGTTACACGAGGCCCAATCCCGTCAGCAGCATGTCGATCAGCTTGATCCCGGCAAACGGCACCAACACCCCGCCCAGGCCATAGATCAGCAGGTTGCGGTTGAGCAGCGCCGCCGCGCCGATCGCGCGGTAAGTCACGCCACGCAGGGCCAGGGGAATCAACGCGACAATGATCAGCGCGTTAAAAATCACCGCACTGAGAATCGCCGAGTTGGGGCTGCTCAACTGCATCACGTTCAATGCGCCGAGCTGTGGATAGGTCGCGACAAACGCCGCCGGGATGATTGCAAAGTACTTCGCCACGTCATTCGCCACGCTGAAGGTGGTGAGGGCGCCGCGGGTCATCAGCATCTGTTTGCCGACCTCGACCACTTCGATCAGCTTGGTCGGGTTGCTGTCGAGGTCGACCATGTTGCCGGCCTCCTTGGCGGCCTGGGTGCCGCTGTTCATTGCCACCGCCACGTCCGCCTGGGCCAGCGCCGGTGCGTCGTTGGTGCCGTCGCCGGTCATGGCCACGAGCTTGCCCTTGGCCTGGTAGTCGCGGATCAATTGCAGTTTGTCTTCCGGGCGAGCCTCGGCGAGGAAGTCATCCACGCCGGCTTCTACCGCAATGGCGGCGGCGGTCAGGCGATTGTCGCCGGTGATCATCACGGTCTTGATGCCCATGCGCCGCAGCTCGGCGAAGCGCTCCTTGATGCCACCTTTGACCACGTCCTTGAGTTCCACCACGCCCAGCGCCGTGGCGCCGTCGCTGACTACCAGCGGTGTGCTGCCGCGCCGTGAGACTTCATCGACCTTGGCCTGCAAGGCTGTCGGAAAACTACCGCCCAAGGCCTCGACATGGCGGCGAATCGCGTCCGCTGCACCCTTGCGAATCGCCCGGCCTGCGGGCAGGTCGACACCGCTCATGCGGGTTTGTGCGGTGAAGTGCACAAAGCTTGCGCCCAACTGGTTGATGTCCCGCGCGCGAATGTCGAACTTCTGCTTGGCCAGGACCACAATACTGCGGCCTTCCGGGGTTTCATCAGCCAGGGAGGCCAGTTGTGCGGCGTCCGCCAAGTCGGCCTCCTTTATTCCCGGCGCCGGCAAAAAGCTGCTGGCCTGACGATTGCCCAGGGTGATGGTGCCGGTCTTGTCCAGCAGCAACACGTCCACGTCACCTGCGGCCTCGACCGCCCGCCCGGAGGTGGCGATGACATTGGCCGACATCATCCGGCTCATGCCGGCCACGCCGATGGCCGAGAGCAGGCCGCCGATGGTGGTGGGGATCAGGCACACCAGCAGGGCCACCAGTACCGTGGCGCTGACCACACTGCCGCTGCCGCTCATGGCCACGGCGAAGATCGAGTAAGGGCTCAGCGTGGCGATCACCAGCAGGAACAGCAGGGTCAAGCCCACCAGCAGGATGGTCAGGGCTACTTCGTTTGGGGTTTTCTGGCGCTTGGCCGACTCGACCATCGAGATCATGCGGTCCAGAAACGACTCGCCCGGGTTGACGCTGATGCGCACCACCAGCCAGTCCGACAGCACGCGCGTGCCGCCGGTGACCGAGGAAAAATCGCCACCGGACTCACGAATAACCGGCGCCGATTCGCCGGTGATCGCGCTTTCATCCACCGACGCCACGCCCTCGATCACGATGCCATCGAGCGGCACCAGGTCGCCGGCTTCGACCAGCACCACCTGATCCTTGCGCAGCAGCGACGCTTCGGTCGGCAGCCACGCCGCACCGTGCTTGGGTTGTTGCAGCAGCTTGGCCAATGTCTGGCGTTTCATCCCGCGCAGGCTGGCGGCCTGGGCGCGGCTGCGGCCCTCGGCCAAGGCTTCGGCGAAGTTGGCGAACAGCACGGTGAACCACAGCCACAAGGTGATGCTGAGGATAAAGCCACTGGGCGCTTCCCCCTGGCCACCCAGGGACTGGAACCACAGCAGGGTGGTGAGGATGCTGCCCAGGTAGACCACGAACATCACCGGGTTTTTCCATTGCGCCTGGGGCAGCAGTTTCTTCAGCGCATCCCCACACGCGGTGAGCACGATGGCGCGATCAAACAGAGGTAAACGAGCATTCTTCATAAGGGCAATCTCTTACTCACTGGCCGCAATAGGAGGCGATGGCAGGCGGGCGTCCAGCGCAAGGTTGAGTTGCAGCACATTGACCCGGGGTTCGCCGAGCAGGCCGAGAGTACGTGCGCTGGTGTGCTGGCTAACCAGTTGCAGCAGCTCGGCTTCGGGGATCTGCCGCAGACGTGCCACCCGTGGCAATTGCAGCCGCGCGTTGGCCACCGAGATATGCGGGTCGAGGCCCGAGGCGGAGGCGGTGACCGCGTCCACCGGCACCTGGGCGTCGGCGGCCAGGCCGTTGGCCAGGCGATAGACCTGCACGCGTGCGGCCACCTGGTCCACCAGTTTCTGACTGGTTGGCCCCAGGTTGCTGGCGCCGCTTGCGCCGGCGTTATACGGCTGCGACACGCTTTTGCTCGGGTCTTGTGGGTCGGCGCCCAGGGTCATGCTCGGGCGGCCGTGGAAGTATTCCGGCCGGGTGAAGTGCTGGCCAATCAGGGTCGAGCCCATGACCAGCCCATCGCGTTCAATCAGCGAGCCGCGGGCTTGGAACGGGAACATCAGTTGCGCGGTCACGGTGGTGAACGCGGGGTAGGCGAACCCCGTCAACAGCATGAAAAACACCGCCGAAACCAGTACCGGGCGCAACAGCCCCTTGAATATCGATTGAGTCGTCATCTACGTGTCCTCAGTTGTACGTCTGGCCGGACAGCAACTGCAGTTGCTCCACCAGCGGGCCGAGCGCGAGCGCTGGCAAAAAGGTCAGGCCGCCAACCACCAGCACCACGAACACCACCAGCAGCATGAACAGCGGGGTTGCGGTGGGGATGGTGCCGGCACCGGCCGGTACGGTCTTTTTCATCGCCAGGGAGCCGGCCACGGCCAGCATCGGCAGCATGGTGAAGAAGCGCCCGATCAACATCGCCAGGCCAATGGTGGTGTTGAAAAATGGCGTGTTGGCGTTCAAGCCGGCAAAGGCCGAGCCGTTGTTGGCGGTGCCGGAGGTGTAGGCGTACAACACCTCGCTGAACCCATGGGGGCCGAGGTTGTTGAGGCTGGCCATGGTGTCGGGCCACAGGGCGGCGAGGGCGGTGAAGCCGAGGATGCTGATGGGGTGCGCGAGCACCGAGAGCATCACCAGCTTGATCTCCCTCGCCTCGATTTTTTTGCCAAGGAACTCCGGGCTGCGGCCGATCATCATGCCCACCAGGAACACCGTCAGCAGGGCGTACTGGATCAGGTTGATAAAGCCCACGCCGTCACCGCCGAACACGCAGTTGAGCATCATCTGCGCCAGGGGCACGAAGCCACCCATGGGGGTCAGCGAGTCGTGCATGGTGTTGACTGAGCCAGTGGTCGCCGCCGTGGTGGTGGCAATGAACAGGCTGCTGTCGGCGATGCCGAAGCGCAGTTCCTTGCCTTCCATGTTGCCGCCGCTGTGCTCCAGCGACAGGGTCTGGTTGGCGCCGGCCTGGGTCAGCAGCGGGTTACCGTTTTGTTCGGCGCCATAGACCAGGGCGAGGAAGCCGATGAACATCACCAGGAAGGTGCCGAAAAACACCCAGCCCTGACGACGTTGCAGCAGCATGCTGCCGAAGGTGTAAGTCAATGCCGAAGGGATCAGCAACATGCTGAGGATATGCAGGATGTTGGTCAGCGGCGTCGGGTTTTCGAACGGGTGCGCGGCGTTCATGCTGAAGAAACCGCCGCCGTTGGTGCCGATGTGCTTGATCGATTCAAAGCTGGCCACTGCGCCGACAATCAACTGTTGCTGCGCCCCTTCAAGGGTGGTGGCCAGGGCCTGGGAGGCGAAAGTCTGTGGCATGCCCTGCCAGACATACACCAGCGCCATGCCCACGCACAGCGGCAGCATCACGCGGTACAGCGTGCGGGTGAAGTCGACCCAGAAGTTGCCGATATCGCCCGAACTTGAGCGGCTCAAACCACGAATGAAACCGGCCGCCGCGACCACGCCGGAGGTGGCGCCGACGCACATCAGAAAGGTGATGACCGCCATCTGGCTGAAGTTCGACAGGCTGGTCTCGCCTGCGTACGCCTGCCAGTTGGTGTTGGTAATAAAGGACGCGGCGGTGTTGAACGCCAGGTCCGGCGTTTGTGCGGCTAGCCCCAGCGGGTTGATCGGCATAACCGCCTGCAAGCGCAGGACCCAGTAGCCCAGCAGCATCATCGCCGCGTTCGACAACAACAGCGCCGAACCGAAGCGGGCCCAGCCCATGGTTTCCTGTGGGTCGATGCCCAACAGGCGATAGGTATAACGTTCCGGCAAGGCATGGTGGGTCCCGGTGAATACCCGGGTCAGCCATTTGCCCATCAGTACGGCGAGCCCCGTCATTACCCCCAGGACCAGCGCAAATTCCAGCAGCGTGCTTAACATGTCGTGGCTCCGTTCAAATCTTGCCCATGGCGACAATGGCCATGGCAGTCGCAACAAAAAACACCAGGGAAAGGCTGATAAACATCAGGTCGTACATGGCCAGCTCCCTAGAATTTCTCTGCGCGAATAAGGGCGTAGCCCAAGTAAACGAACAGCCCCACAGCACATAAGCCGCTGGCGATATAAATGAACGTGAGTGTGAGCACGGTGTAACTCCCCTGAATGAATAAGCCGCAATTGCGGACGCGGGGAGGTTAATCCCTGGGGTATCAAGTTCTGGCACTGATTACACGAAGCGGTATTAAGACGACATATAGAAAAGTTATGTCGGGCGCACGAAAAAAAGGGATAGCCCGCCGCCCGGGTATCCCTTTAAACACTGGGGTGCTGCTGGTGTTGACGAGCCGCTTATTTGGCTTTCTTTTTCTTCTCGCCGCGGGTGGCGAGGTGTTCAAAGCAAAATGCGGCGGTACCGAAGAGCGCAATCATTGACAGGACGATCATGCCTAAAGTTGAACTTTCCACGATGACTTTCTACGGGTGTTGGGGGTAGGAAGTGACGGTAGAGTGTCTGGGCTTAGTGCTCAATAGAGGCGACGTAATCGTTATGGGGAATAGGGAATTTATATGAACTCTTTACGTGGGAGTGGGTAAGTTCACGGGACTTGCCCGCGACCCTCACCCATTTTACGAGCCGCCCGGTCAGCGGCCTTCCAGCAACGCCCCAGCCTGGTCCAACAAAGCCAACGGGTCGCTAGCTTTATGAATGTCCACCGACAACAACTGTCGAAACTTGCGCGCCCCAGGAAACCCAGTACCCAAACCCAACACATGCCGCGTAATGTGATGCATCGACCCTCCATTGGCCAAATGCTCAGCGATATAAGGCCGCAACTGCGCCAACGCCTCGGCCCGGCTGATGACCGGCGCCGTACTGCCAAACAAGCGCTGATCCACCTCTGCGAGCAAATACGGATTGTGATACGCCTCACGCCCCAGCATCACCCCATCAAACACCTGCAAATGCTCGTCGCATTGCTCCAGTGTCTTGATCCCGCCATTGAGAACAATCTCCAGCTCGGCAAAATCCCGCTTCAACTGCGCCGCTACGTCATAGCGCAACGGTGGAATGTCCCGATTTTCCTTGGGCGACAAGCCCTCCAGAATCGCAATCCGTGCATGCACGGTAAAACTGGTACAGCCCGCGTCTTTCACCTGTCCGACAAAATCACACAACTGAGCATAACTGTCCCGGCCATTGATCCCGATGCGATGCTTCACCGTAACCGGAATCGACACCGCATCACGCATCGCTTTCACACAATCAGCCACCAGGGCCGGGTGCCCCATCAGGCACGCGCCGATCATATTATTCTGTACCCGGTCGCTGGGGCAGCCGACGTTCAGGTTCACTTCGTCGTAGCCTGCATCCTGGGCCATGCGAGCGCAGGCGGCTAAATCTGCTGGAACACTGCCGCCCAGTTGCAACGCTAACGGGTGCTCGGCTTCGTTGTGGCGCAGGAAGCGTTCGTGGTCGCCGTGCAGGATTGCGCCGGTGGTGACCATTTCGGTGTAGAGCAGGGCGTTTTTGGAGAGTAGGCGCAGGAAGAAGCGGCAGTGGCGGTCGGTCCAATCCATCATAGGTGCAACGCTAAAGCGCCGAGACAGTGCGGGGCTTGATTCTGCTGGGCTAAAGCTCTGTTTATCTAGCATTTTACTCAACGTGTTCTTGGCGTGTTTTAGGGCGTTTTCAGGCGTTTTTCAGGGCTCGGTGGTACGATGTACCACCTCAAAACTGACGCGTACCACTTTCGATATGGCGACTATCAGGGCAAGAAAACTGGCGGATGGGACTGTGAGCTACACGGCTCAGATCCGCATCAAGCGCGACGGAGTGCAAGTCTACCAAGAGAGCTAGACCTTCGCCCGAAAACAGGCAGCCCAAGCGTGAATCGGAGCTGGACCAGCCCGGCGCGATCGAACGGGCGAGCCGGCAGGGCGTCACCGTCAAAGACATGATCAAGCAGTACTTGCTGGAAGTGGAAAAGGCCCGGCCGTTAGGCAAAACCAAGAAGGCCACGCTTGAAGCCATCGGCAAGATGGATATCGGTAAGCTCAACGATACCGACGTCACAACCCAGTGCCTGGTCGACTTCGCCCTATGGCGAATGAGCCGTGAGGGTGGTGGGGTTCAGCCACAAACCGCTGGCAACGACCTGGCGCATCTCGGCGCTGTCCTGGCCATCGCCAAAGATGCCTGGGGCTACCAGGTCGATCCGCTCTCCATGGGCGGTGCCAGGCGTGTGCTGCGCAAGCTGGGCTACAACCTGAAAAGCCGGGAGCGTGATCGCCGGCCGACCTTGGACGAGTTGGGAAAGGTGCTTGTGTACTACCAGGCCATGCAGGCCAGGCGCCCGACCGCCATCAATATGTTGAAAGTCGTTGGGTTTGCCCTCTTCTCCACACGCCGCCTGGATGAAGGTGCGCGATATGAAGAACCCCGGCCAGAAGATTGGCAACGATGTTTGGTGTTTCCTGCCGGACGAGCTGGTACCGCCGCTGGCGAAGTACATGCGCCTCTGGCAAGGATGGTCGGCAGTTCATGGTTCAAGGGTGGAAGGAAGAACATGAATTTGAACCGGGCACCGTCTTCCACCTACGCGAGGTGGATCTGCACCAGGAGGTGTACGGGCTGCCTGAGTGGATCAGTGCGTTGCAGTCGGCGTTGCTGAATGAATCGGCCACGCTGTTCCGACGCAAGTATTACGAGAACGGCAGTCATGCCGGCTTCATTCTCTACATGACCGATGCGGCGCAGAACGAAGCGGACGTCGACTCACTGCGCAAGGCGCTGAAGGACTCCAAGGGGCCTGGCAACTTCCGCAACCTGTTTGTGTACTCGCCGAACGGCAAAAAGGACGGACTTCAGATCATCCCTGTAAGCGAAGTGACCGCCAAGGACGAATTCAACTCTATCAAAAACCAGACGCGGGACGATGTACTGGCCAGCTTGCGCATTCCTCCGCAGCTAATGGGCATCGTTCCTCAAAACGCTGGGGGCTTTGGATCGATCAGGGAGGCGGCGGAGATCTATGTGGCAAATGAGATTGAGCCCATTCAGGCGCGTATGCAGCAACTAAATGATTGGCTGGGAGAGAACGTCATCCTTTTCCGCCCTTACGCAATTGGCAGGGAGGCGTAAAGCTCCTGTGTAATAAACGTAGCGAGTAAGTGCGGTAAGACCAAATCGACTCTGAATTACTCGAACATTGCGAGCTAAAACTTTGTATGCCTAAGCGTGTAAAACACTCCACCACAGTTGCGCCCTATGAGGTATTCAGCAACTCCGTTGGTGATGTTCAGTTTTGACATGAAGGTATGGCTGTGCCCCTATTTGCGGTAGTGTCGGTTCCTGCCCCGCATACGAGGCGATGGAAAGGCCTGAGCCGGAACCTCCTTTCCTACTCCAGCTCAGGCAGTGAGGCATCAAAAGTCGGTGGGTAGTTCAGGCTGGCCCACCATAGCGACCATGGGAACATTATGCTGTTCGACAGTATTAGGAGCTCGTATCACTTCAATGCGGGGTGCAGATTTTACTGTAGCTATAGTGTCGACAAAGCTTTGCGTTTGTTGTTCTAAACTCAGAGCGAATGGATCACTTGCCATCTTGTTCGCTATAGCCGAAGTAGGCTTGCTGTAGGTGAAATAGACATCGGCAATTTCCCGTGTTTCACCCGATTCCAGCATGTAGTCGGATACCCACTTAATAGTGTTGCCATTCTTGTCTGGGCGATAGGTTGCCTCAACATCTTCAAGCGATATTGATCTGATTTTTGCTTCTTGCAAGCTCATCAGCTCTCCTGCTTCGGAGATGGTGTTCTGGTTTTTGTCCTGCCACACTCTCAGCTTATCGAAAAAATCGTCAGCAGCGTCAATCCGTCCATCTAGGTTAGAGTCAAGTCTACTTAGCAAAGTAAACCCATCTTCTGAAGCACTACCGAATAACTCTCTACCGTTGTCAATGATGCCATTATCATTCTCGTCAAAAGCAAGAAATCCACTTTCGCGATCTAGCCAGCCGTGGTATGCATTCTTTTCGCCTGGAACAAACTCAAACCCTTTAATTTTATCGAAAATTGACCGGGTCTTGATTCCATCCCCACTTAGATCGAGTACTAACGGTGTGAATTCTCCAAACGCCTCTTGCATGTCAGCCTTTTTTTCCTCAGTCTTTTTACTGACCTCGGCGGCTTTTCCCCCAAGAGCTTTGTCGGCTTTACCGAAATCGCTATTAATGAACTCTTGCATGCTTTTTTCCGCTGAATTAATGCGGTCCATCTTCTGGTTGAAGTTACTTTGCCAGCTGTAACCGCCGTTGAAAATATCAAGACCGTTGTTCTCAAATACATGTTCCTGGAATGCAGCTACACCTCCATTCCAGCTCGTTATACCGTTATAGTCCTGGTAGAGAAAGCCATTGCCAGGCTTGACCAAATCCGATAGTGAGAAGTTGAACTCGTTTATTTCTTTTTGCATTTGCGCTATAAAATCGCGCTCGGCGATTCGCTCATTTCGCAGTCCAGTGTCTGATAGATTGCTCGACACATCTCTCTCGTCAAGCCACAAACACATCTGAAGTTCATCTGAGTTGTAGTAATCTCCACGGCGGGTTAGGTCGTCACGAATAATTTGGGCGCCAAAACTATCCAGGAGATTTTTTATTGGAACTATATTTGCTGCCGGTAAAAGGGAGCCTTCAAATTCCTTTTCGTTATATCCGATGGTTTTTAGTGATGAGTAAACGAAGTCTACACAGCTGTTGGTTAGAACGTTATATGTTGAAGCATCAAAACCAGCTAGTTCGGGGTTTTTTGAAAAGCTAATTAGATTGCTATATTGAGCCTCAGTTAGTTGTATGGTGACTTCGTAAATTGTTTTTTGATACGCTGCGTCATCAAATGCAGAAACAGCTCCTTCTCCACTCATCTGTTCAAATGCTGAAGTAAAACCATAACTGTTTTTTGTTGTGCCATCACTAACGCTATACCACATATGCCCAGCAAGGGATTGATGAGTGTCCCCTGCTTTATTGCCCGCCTTATCTTGTTGATAAATGTAATCTGCTCCCATTCCTGCTACTTTATAGGTGACGCTGTGATTTTTATCAGGCATGCCATCAAGTCCTTTGATAGTTGGGTAGGGTGGTGGTGTTAGATTTTAGGGTTGTAGTAAGAGAACTTAACGTAAGTTTCTGTTTCGCTAAAAGCTTCTGTGGCCTCAGTTGTGCTGACTTCAACTAGGTATCTGCCCGGTGGTAAAGTGAGGTGCTTTATATCTCTAAGCTGTACGCTCTTGCGTGCACCGTCGTAATCAAAGGAAAAAGTCGAATTGGTACCGCGAGTCAGGATTAGTTCGTTAAAGAAGATCTTGTCATCTTTCATTATGCGTAGATGAATAGGTATGGGAGTGCCCCCGTTATTCTCGCCCCATACGCCCCATAATTTACTTTGCGCATCCATCTTGGATTTGTCTTTTCCCCAAGCAAATAATAGCGCAAACCTATAGTCGCCAACCTCTTTTACCTCAAACTCTGCCCTAACGGTTTGATCTGGTGTAGAGATATTAATTGGCTTGGTTATCGAGATTGGGCTCGAACAGCCAAGTAATACAGAAAATAAATAAAGTACAGAGAATACTTTGCATGTTGCTAAGGCCCTGCTAAATACAGTTTTATTTTTAATCATAGATCCCTCTTAATAAAAAGTTGCATTTCAAATCTCCAGTTCCCCGGCTGTACTCTAAGCCCGGTAATTTTGGGCCTGTCGGGTACCAGTCCAAGTACACTCCAGTTCCCGTTTCAACCGACTATCGAAATCGCAGGCAGAATGGTTGGAAACCAAAACTTTGCTTTGACTGGCCATTCGCTCCCTTACGAAAGGTTCAATTTCGGCAGTCTGCTCAGACAAACGTTTGTAGATCTGCCTGAGCACCATTTGGATTGCGAATCCCAAGTGCCTCTTTCAAGTCGTGCCTGATAGTAGAGTCAGCTCATCCTCAAGCAAGGTCCAAATCTCCTTCGCTATGCGAATCAGCCATAGCAATACCTACAGTTGCATTGACGAGAAACACGAGGATAGCACCAATGATGATATTGATTCTCATTAAAAAATAAATGTAAGCCGAATTCATTTTTGGGGTTTCGCTAACGCACATCCGGCGCGCGCCGTCGTCCCCCCACCTCGCCTGCGGGCTAAAGGGGTCGTTTTTTCTGCACACCTGCAACCCCCTCAACACGGCGCTGGCTGGGGGCCGCTTTCCGATTTCCGAACCCGGAAATACCTGCGGAACCCTGCACCGAGGGAGTATTTTGTGGAAGGGCCTTGGAGGCTCTGCTGTTGATGGGGAGGGGGGGGAGTCTCAAAAAGAGTAATTTCAGTAATCTCCCCACGGAAACGGTCTGGAGGCCGCGTATTCTGTGGGTTAGGAGATTACAAAAAGGAGTAACAGAGAAGTAATTGAAAAGGTAATTTTCTATCAAAGTATTGATTTTAAAGGGTTTTATAAAAGGTGGAGAATTACATTTATAAAGAGTAATCAGATTACTTCAATGTTACTTAAATATTACCTTTTGCCGTGATGAAAAATCCTTTGTTTTCAATAGGTTGGTTGGGTCAGGCGCAAAAAATTACTGATGTTACTCTTTTTTATAGCCCAGAAAATTTCGAGGCATTGGCGTCCAATGCGCATGCGCGCACGTACGATTGCCAGCTGCGGGTTGTGATGATTCGTTGGGGGCGTAGCTATTAGCTATGGGCGACTGGATAGCGCAGGAATTTGAGCTATGGGCAATTGCAACATCAGGAGACGGTGTGACTGTTGGGCAGGGGGGGATGTTGTGGAGCAAGTTAGAATCAACGGTGATGTAGGTTACTATGGTCTGGTGGTGCGCCTACTTCCCCCAGATGAGCGGCACATGAGCCGATACTTATCAACTCTTGGGCCGCTATTGTTGCTTTTTTAGTGTTACTTGAAATGTTTGGCCTCGCCCTCTACAGCTTTCAATGATTCTATTTCGTTATTGAAAGAGTTTATGAAGTATGAATAGTTGTGAGCGTATGAGGGGCGGCTCTTTATCCACGCCTCAGGGTTCCATCCGCATTCAATAATGTCAGATGCGGAGAATACAAACTCTAAAGCGTCCGTGAAAAATGGCAAAAAACTTTCATACTTTTTATAGTCGAAATCGTCACTGCCGTGGACGAAATGGTTTCGCATTTTTATTGCTAAAACTAGTGCGCGATCAATTCCATTGTTTATGTTCGGAATATTGTTTTTTACGATTTGAGCTCTGTGAAGAACTTTGCTACGAAGGTTAGCTCTACCCCATCGTTTCATCACCCCGATGGCTGCGGCTCGGTCTTCTGAATGGGGTAAGGCTTCGAGTATTTTAATGCACTCGGTTCGTGCATCAATATATTGTTCGGAGATTTCTTTATTTGGTACGGTTGCTGCTGACGGCAATATGTCAAAGGCATTTGCGGCAGATACAAGTCTATCGGTATCGTAGGAGCGATTTTTATTTAATCCATTTAAATATTGAGTCCGTCCCACGCTCCATTCGGACTCTCTCTCGATCCAGGCTTGTAGTACGGTGGAAAACTCAACGGGCCTATGAATTGGGCTTAAAGGGGTATCGTTTATGCCTCGAAGAGGAGGGGCTGTGACTGTTGAGCTGTAGCTGCAGTATATGTCTATGTATTTACCTGGTAAGGAATCAGTTTTTTTGATTTTTATATCGCTGGCTTTTTGAGTGCGGCCGGCGATGATTGAAAAAAATCTAGCAAAAGTCGAAATGTGGCTAATTGTCTTTTCGAAATTAATAGGCTCATCGAGCTTAAGGTTTGCGCTAATATTATTTTCGCAAGTTATGCCGGTTTTTCCGTCTGTGGAAAAGCTAGGGCTATGAGTTATCGTCAACAAGCCAATTTTTGTTTGACATTGAAAGATATCTATCTTGCCGGTCCAATAGAACAGGTGTGGGGTCTCTGCGATTTCTGGTAGTAGGAGTTCGTAGTTGAAGGATGAGCTATTTATTATTTCATCGTGGTTGTCGGATAATAGAGTCTTCAATTTGTTTTCAGTGCTAAATAAATGACCAAATGCACTGCGATCATTGAATAATGTTGGTAGATCGTTTGTCGTAAAGCAAATTTCGATAATGGTGTTTTCGTTGGAGTCGAGTCCCTGATCACCAATTGAAACGAAATGAGGAAAGACCGACGCGGTATATTCGACGCCACCATGATGGTAGCTATGTTGGAACCCTACATCAATGCAGTTTAAGCATGAGATGATTTTGTGGTCGAATCCAGCCCCATTTACGGTGTGGATCGTGGTGAGGGAGGGTATAGGGGATTTGCTTTTAAATGTGAGTAGAGTGTCTTCGTTGTCAAGTTTTAAAGTGCCAAAAAAATCTTGATCAAGGATTTTAAAAAAGCCATTCACTTCTTTTAAGTTTGCGTCCATTTGGAAGTCCTATTGGTGCTATTCCTTGGTGGAACGATATGTCTCTAGGTCGAATATAGACTGGCAGCATACAGGTCTTTTAGCAGATGCATTATGGAGCGTTGTGAGTGTTAACGCTGAAATATAGTGATTGGTTTGTATGGCGGTGGTACGAAAATGGTACGCGAAAAATTGGGTTGGTTTGGAGGCCTTTAGGAATGGGGTCTGTGTAGATAGTTTGTCCAATCCATAACCGAAAAGGCTGATGTTTTTCACTCATGATCGGCAGCAGTCGACCCAAAGCAGCCCCCGCGACGCATAGCGCCCCATTCGCGTGTGGCTGCTACTCGGCCAGGAGCTGCGTGATTTATACTGAATTCAGTAAACCCTCATCGTTAGGCTTTCAGAATGTATAAGCGTGCCGCAATCACTATGCTGGCCTTTCTCATAGCACTCCCTTCAGCCTACTGGTTGCTTGGTGAAGCAGTTGTGATGTTTGAAATGGCGAGCACGGGAGCCAAATCAAGAGCTGAGTTAGCAGATGACTTTGGTCTTGGCTTACTGGTGCTCTTCGTTGTCATGCCAGGAGCCGTAATTGGTGCATTTATCACCGCGGCATTAGTGTGGCGGGTAATGAGACCCAGAAGGGTGGGCTAAGTGATTAACACATCATCCCTGCCGGCTCGTTAACGCTAACGCTGAATTTCACTGGCAGCGTCCGCTTCTGGCCGGTAGCTGCCTGCCACGACGGGTAGCAACCGGCCAAAAGTGGCCTTTCATGACCGGCTGTAAGCCACCTGTAACCTCGCGCTGCACCCGGATCGCGACCCATCGTCAGGCTTTGCGAAATGTCAGGCAGGCCATACCATACCTTCACGTCATCAAAGGCTAATGGAATGGCACTACAACTCAGACAAGCACGTGTTACCGATCTTCCGGCCATCTACAGAGGCGAGGAGAGCTATATCCGCTGTTGGGAGCCCGAGCATGAAGCATCGTGGCGAGCTCAACTGGAACGGCACATGACGCGTTGGGTAGAGAATTTTGACCGTCTGAACGTCGCGTTCATGGGTAATGCCTTCGCAGGTTACTCACTCTGGATACCTGAGCAGAGTTACGCAGAACTTTGCACTATCCATGTAAGTCCAGAACATCGGCGTAGCGGGGTGGGAATGGCCCTCTTGGAAGCCTATGCACTGGACGCGGCACGGCACGGATTCACGCAGTTGCGGTTGAGTGTGCGACCTGATAACCCCGCGAAGAGGATGTACGAGAAGGCGGGGTTTTTATGCACCGGTACCGGTGCCCATGATTACCTGACGTATAAGCGCCACGCGTGAGGGGTGTTCGGTGCGGGTCCGCTTCTGGCCGATTGCCGCATGTCTTGAGGAGCACGGCGTCACTGCTTGGAAGTAGTGTTGGTACGAAAGTGGTACGCAGCTTTCAGGTCGGCTCTGTAGAGCAAGGAGTACGTGGCCTACAGGATTAGTAATTCCAATCCATCATAGGTGCAACGCTAAAGCGCCGAGAGAGTACGGGTGATGCAATGTGTAGGGGCATTGGGGTATCTGGATGGGGGCGGCGAAGGGCGATCAGTTTATCAGGATCGGAGTGGCCTCGTTGAGGCCAGGTATTGAGCGCCTCCGCATATTCAGTCGACACGGCCCGGTAGCATGCCTGTCAGTACCTTGTCTTTATCAATAAAGTGATGTTTCAGCGCTACAACCACATGCCCACCCACAAGGACTCCGCATAGCCAGGAGGTGTAGGTATGGATCGCCTTTGCCAGGTCATAGAGGCTTTTATCTGCCTCCACCAGCGGCGGCAGCAAGAATAAGCCCGCAACCAGGATGGGTTTGTCGGCGACCGAACTCCAGTACCAGCCGGATATTGGCAATCCAACTAGCGCTACGATGTACAGCAGCAGATGGCCGATGAACGCCGCACGTTTGATCAGTGGCGTCATCGTATCGGGCATCGCGGGTGCTGGATGGGCCAGGCGCCAGGCGATGCGCAGGACGATAAGGAATAGCAGCGTGCTGGCCATCGCCTTGTGTAAAAAGGTGAGTTGATGCTGTGGATTGAATTCATCGCGCCAGTGAACGGCCACGATCCCCACGACCCAGGCGACAATCCAGATGAGCGCCATGCCCCAGTGCAGCCACTTTGCCGTGGCCGTATAGCTTTTTGCCTCAGTCATCTGGATACGCGCCTCCCTTTTGAGAAGACGCGATTATCGACAATTGGGCCTGTCGGAAAACCGTAAAAACTCGATGATTCCCATCGGTTTTTCTGATTTCTGAATTTCCCGACTTTGCCCCGTTACTCGTCTGGCACGAAGTCTCAGACTTCAGGATGCGCCAGCAAAAAGCCGAGCAAGTGTTCCAAAAAAGCCTCCGGTGCCTCCTCCATTACAAAATGCCCACAATTCGTGATGATCGCCCCGCGCAGGTCAGTTGCGCGACCCTGGAGCGTTATCAGTGGCGCATCGTTGGTGGCATGTTCAGCACCGATGGCCAGTACTGGCATTTCCAGCATGCGGGTAGCGCGTTCGGTGTTTTGCCGGATTGTTTCGGGAATCGCGCGGTAATAGTCGAACCCCGCACGCAAGCCGCCGGGTGTCGAGTAGGCGCGAATGTAGACGTCGGAGGCGACGGCGTCGCGGTGGAATGACCAGCGATCGAACATGAAGTTGAGGTAGGTTTCTTCCCGACCGGTAATCAGGGCCTCGGGCAGGTCCTGGATCTGGTTGAAGAGGAAGTGCCACAGGAAGATGTTGTGTTCCGGCGCGACAAAAATCGGTGGCGGTGTGGCCAGGCCGGGTATGACGGCTTCGGTTACGGTTAGTGTGCGCACGGCGTGTGGCTGGTCGCTTGCCAGGGCATAGGCTACCCACATGCCGACATCGTGCCCGACCAGGTGATAGCGTGGGATCCCGAGCCCCAGCATCGTCCGATGGAGCACGTCGGCAATATTACCGGTGTCGAAGCCCAGTGCAGGCCGGTCTGAGTTGCCAAGGCCGGGCGGGTCGACAGCAATGGCCTGGAAGCCCTGAAGTGCGAGGGCTTGCATGATATGCCGGAAGGCGTACCAGGTTTGTGGCCAGCCCGGGATCAGCAACACTGGCTCCCCAGTTCCGGCCATGACGCAGTGGATTTTCTTGCCATCGATTCGCACATAGTGATGTGTGAAATCGTCGCCCGTACGCAGCGATGTGGCGGTGTGCGCGCTCATGGTCTTGCCTCGTGCTGCAGGCCGAGCATAGCCTGGATCTGCCGCTGATCGACCGGTGCACCGGCGAAGTCGTCAAAGGCCCGGTTGGTGACTTCAATGATGTGTCGATTGATAAACTCGACGCCTTCGCGGGCTCCGTCTTCCTGGTTTTTCAAGCAGCACTCCCATTCCAGCGTGGCCCAGCCTGGATAGTCGTATTGGGCCAGCTTGGAGAAAATGCCTTTGAAATCCACCTGACCGTCACCCAGTGAGCGGAAGCGTCCGGCACGGTCGGCCCAGTCGCTGTATCCGCCGTAGATACCCTGGCGGCCGGTGGCGTTGAACTCGGCGTCCTTGACGTGAAACATGCGGATGAACGACTGGTAAATGTCGAGGTAGCTCAAGTAGTCCAGTTGTTGCAATACGAAATGGCTGGGGTCGAACAGGATTCGGCAGCGCGGATGCTGGTCAACCCGTTCGTAGAAGCGCTCGAAGCTGGTGCCGTCGTGGAGGTCTTCGCTGGGGTGGATTTCGTAGCAGAGGTTGATGCCTTTCTCATCGGCGAGATCCAGGAGCGGTCGCCAGCGTCGGGCCAACTCATCGAATGCGGCATCGATAAGACCTTCTGGGCGTTGCGGGAAGGGGAATAGATAAGGCCAGGCGAGGGCGCCGGAAAATGTGCCCAGGTCTTCAAGACCGAGCCTTTGCGAGGCAGTGATGGTCAATTTCATGCGCTCGATCGCCCATTCTGTACGGGCCTGGGGTTTACCTCGCAGCGGCGCTGGAATGGAGGCGTCCCACAGGGCGTCATAGGCAGGATGAACCGCCACCAGTTGGCCAAAAATGTGGCTGGTCAGTTCACTGATCTGCAGGCCATGGTCGCCGAGCATGCCCTTGATGTCATCGCAGTACGCTTGGCTTTGCGCGGCCAGTTCAACATTGAAGAATCGGCTGTCCCACGCCGGAATCTGCAGCGCCTTGAAACCTTGTGTCCTGGCCCACTGGGCGATGTTCTCCAGGCTATTGAAAGGCGGCTCGGCGGCGCTGAATTGCGCCAGGTGCAAACTAGGTCCTTTAAGCGTACGCATCAGATTGTTCCTATTGTTTGTCGATCGACAAAGAATAGGCCTGCCCATTCATTACCGTCAACTCGATATGAGTTAAAGTGATGAAATCACACCCACAGGTAAGCAATTAATGGCCGGACGTCCGCGCGAATTTGATAGGGAAGCGGCATTGCAGCGCGCCATGTTGTTGTTCTGGGAGCAAGGGTACGAGGGCACCAGCATGTCGGCGCTGGTGGAGGCGCTGGGCATTGCCTCGGCGAGGATTTACGCCGCTTTTGGCAGCAAGCAGGCGCTGTTCCGTGAGGCGGTGGCTTTATATGAAAGCGGCGAGGGTGGCTTTGCCGACTATGCGCTGGCGCAGGCAGACCTGAGAAGCGCGATCAGGGGCATGTTGGACGATGCCATCAGCACATACACGCAATCGGGTCGTCCCGGCGGCTGCCTGGTGGTGAGTGCCGCAAGCAGCACCAGCCCGGACGGTGTCGAGGTTCAGCAATGGCTGTGTGAGCACCGCCGGCAACGTACCCAGTCGATTATCGACAGATTGCAATACGGGCAGGAAAGCGGCGAGCTTGGCGAGGATGTCGATGTGCAGGCGCTGGGGGACTTTTATGCGACCTTTTTGCACGGTATTTCCATCCAGGCGAGGGATGGCGTTACGCCTGAGCGTCTTCGCCAGTCTGTCGAGGTAGCGCTGGGCCTGTTGCCAACACGACCACCAAGTCCAGAACAGACGCCCGATCCAGCCGGACCATGATATTCTGCGCGCCATCTTGGTCTATTCTCTCTCTGGTACGCACTCCCGAATGCGTACCGGCAGGGTAGCTGTCGCCGAGGTAGCTGAAGCCAATAATGATAAGAAGTCAGCGCAGAAGGGACATAAAAGTGAGGTCGATACGTCGGCCTTGTGTGCCCACCCTGCAGTTCTTGCGAGTACGGGAACCAGCAAAACATTGCCTGATGTTTTGTGAACAACGGTTGCCGGAAGGTCGAGGACGGTAGGGCGGAAGGCGTTTTATCATAGGTGCTACGATGTTTAAAAAAGTGAACACTGCCCTGCTGGGGCTGGCTTTGTCGATGGGGATTACTTCCGTTCAGGCGGAAGAGGCAAAGAAAGTTGATGTGCTGCTGATCGGCGGGGGCATCATGAGTGCGACCCTGGGTGTCTGGCTCAATGAGCTGGAGCCGCAATGGTCGATGGAGATGGTCGAGCGCCTGGACGGCGTCGCCGAAGAAAGCTCCAACGGTTGGAACAACGCCGGTACCGGTCACTCGGCCCTGGCTGAGTTGAACTACACCCCGGAAAACAAGGACGGCACCGTTGAGATCCCGAAAGCGGTCGAGATCAACGAAGCATTCCAGATTTCCCGCCAGTTCTGGTCGTGGCAGGTTCAGCAAGGCGTTCTGAAGAACCCGCGCTCGTTCATCAATTCCACTCCGCACATGAGCTTTGTGTGGGGCGATGACAACATCAAGTTCCTGAAGAAGCGTTACGAAGCATTGCAGGCAAGCCCGTTGTTTGCCGGCATGGAATACTCCGAAGATCCGGTACAGATCAAGAAGTGGGTTCCGTTGATGATGGAAGGGCGTGACCCGAGCCAGAAAATCGCGGCTACCTGGTCTCCGATCGGTACCGACGTGAACTTTGGCGAGATTACCCGTCAGTTCGTTGCTCACCTGCAGACCACGCCGAAGTTTGATCTGAAACTGTCGAGCGAAGTGCAGGACATCACCAAGAACGCCGACGGTTCGTGGCGTGTCAGCTACAAAAACCTGAAAGACGGCACCAAGACCGAGACCGACGCCAAGTTCGTGTTCATCGGCGCGGGCGGCGGTGCTTTGCACTTGCTGCAAAAATCGGGCATTCCTGAAGGCAAGGAATATGCAGGCTTCCCGGTTGGCGGCTCGTTCCTGGTAACCGAGAACCCAACGATTGCCGAGCAGCATCTGGCCAAGGCCTACGGCAAGGCTTCGGTGGGTTCGCCACCGATGTCGGTTCCGCACCTGGACACCCGTGTGCTGGATGGTAAGCGCGTGATCCTGTTTGGCCCATTCGCGACCTTCTCCACCAAGTTCCTGAAAGAAGGCTCGTACCTGGACCTGCTGACCAGCACCACCACCCACAACATCTGGCCAATGACCAAAGTCGGTATCCGCGAATACCCACTGGTCGAGTACCTTGCCGGCCAACTGATGCAGTCGGATGACGACCGCTTCAAGGCGCTGCAAGAGTACTTCCCGAACGCCAAGAAAGAAGACTGGCGCCTGTGGCAAGCCGGTCAGCGTGTGCAGATCATCAAGCGTGACGAAGAGCAGGGCGGCGTCCTGAAACTCGGTACCGAAGTGGTCAGCTCCGCCGACAACACCATCGCCGGCCTGCTGGGTGCATCGCCTGGTGCGTCCACCGCAGCGCCGATCATGTTGACCGTGCTGGAAAAAGTGTTCAAGGACAAGGTCGCCACCCCGGCCTGGCAGGAAAAACTGAAGCAGATCGTGCCTAGCTATGGCACCAAGCTGAACGGTAGCCCTGAGCGTGTTGCGCAAGAATGGGCCTACACCGCCAAGGTTCTGCAACTGACGCCTCCGCCTGCCATTCCTGCAATGCCCGCTCCGCAAGCGACCGAGGCTGCCAAGCCTGCGACCGAGCCGAGCAAGCCGGCGGCTGATATCGCGCTGTAAGCGGTTGACCAGGTTCTGAAACAGGATTGAGTCGACACTTGAAAACCCGCTGAACCGGTAACGGTCAGCGGGTTTTTTGATTGCGGCTTTTTATCGAAGAGGTTTAGGGCTGGGCTCTAGCTCGGTTTTTTTGTTCCCAACAGCCGCACTTCCTTGAGCAACGCCGCCCCCAGTTGCTCGGTACCCAGTTCCTTGTACCCCACCGCCTTGATCTCACCATTTTGTTCCGCCTGGATGATGATTACTGGTGTCTCCTTGCCTGTACCCGCTTCGACGTGCAGGGCGTATTGGGGAATATCCATCTTGATCGGTGTACCTGCCGCCTTGCCTTTCACATTGATCAGAAACGCCGCACAACCATTGTCGACATCGTCGTTGGTGGCAGACCGCCCGCTGACGAAACAACTCTCGGGCAGGTCGGGCCAGGCGATGGTTTGCGCCTGGGCCAGGGCGGGTGTCAGGAGCAAGGCAGCGAGCAGAAGCGTGCGCACGTTGGGCGGTCTCTCAAGGGGCGGTGGAATACAGGTTTTACCAAAGCAGATGCATTGCAGCAACGCCAGGGATCAGTCCAGGCGTCGCATGCCGGTGGCCTTTGCGGCGTCGATATCAAAGGTGGCGGTGTATTCGCACCCGGCAGCGTGGGCACAGCGCTCGATCAGACAGTCGGCGAAATCAGCCTTGGTCGTGGTAAATCGGCGCACAGCCTGCCAGATGAGTTCGGTATGTTCGATGATCAGCTCACGGGTGCGCAGCAGGGTTTCCAGAACCGCCACCACTTGCGTCTTGGGGCATTGGTAGCAGCTTTGTAATACCCACACCAACTCCACCACCGAAACCAGGCTGACAAACCCCGGTGAAGTGGCAGTGAAGGATTCGATCAGGCTTGAGGCCTTGGCCGATTGAACCGGATCATCCTGGGTGACATAGCGCACCAGCACATTGGTATCCAGGCCTATCATCCAGCCTTCGCTCCCTGTGTGGCGATGGCCTGGTTCATCTGTTCAATGCTGACGGCCTGGGCGGGTTTGCGGATCAGGCCCTTGAGGTCCTGGACGCTATGGTTGGCGGCGATGATGGCAAACTTGCCATCTTCCATTTCGACAAACTCCACCCGGTCTCCGGTGTCCAGGCCCAATGCGGTCCGAACTTGAACGGGGATAGTGATTTGCCCTTTTGAGGTGAGTGTGGCGGTGGCCATAATGAAGATCTCCATCGGGATATTCCTTACCCTAGGGTAAGGAATGATGGAAGACAAGATCCGTTGGTCCATAGGTCGCTCTTTAGGTGTCGGTGGGTCGGAATAGATAAAACCTAGTCCGGATTCCTGCCAACGACACCTGTAAAAGGCCCTTAAAACACTACAACATATGACCTGGCAGTTTGCCTGTTACTGCACCACGCGATAGCACGGCACATACGCCGCTCCACCGGGCAATTTCATCCGGTGCTGTTCCACAAATGCCTTCAGCAGCTCATCTAGTGGCTTCATGATGGCCAGGTCGCCGTGGATTTCGTACGGGCCGTTTTGCTCGATAAGGCGGATGCCTTTGTCCTTGACGTTACCCGCCACGATCCCGGAGAACGCCCGGCGCAGGTTGGCTGCCAGCTCATGGGGCGGCAGCGCGTGGCTCAGTTGCAGGCTGGCCATGTTTTCGTGGGTCGGGTCGAACGGGCGCTGGAAGCCTTCGTCGATCTTCAGCAGCCAGTTGAAGTGGAAGGCGTCGTTGCGCTCGCGGCGGAATTGTTTCACGGCTTTTAAACCGGCAGTCATCTGCCGCGCGACTTCAGCGGGGTTGTCGATGATGATCTGGTAGTGGGCCTGGGCCGCCTCGCCCAGGGTCGCGCCGACAAACGCATGCAGTTGTTGCAGGTACGGCGCGGCCTGTTTTGGCCCGGTGAGGATCACCGGGAACGGCACGTCGCGGTTGTCCGGATGCATCAGGATACCCAGCAGGTACAGGAACTCTTCGGCCGTGCCCGCGCCGCCCGGGAAGATGATGATGCCATGGCCTACGCGCACAAAGGCTTCCAGGCGTTTTTCGATATCCGGCAGGATCACCAGTTCGTTGACGATCGGGTTTGGCGCTTCGGCGGCGATGATGCCGGGCTCGGTAAGGCCCAGGTAGCGCCCGCCGGTGATACGTTGTTTGGCGTGGGAAATGGTCGCACCCTTCATCGGACCTTTCATCACGCCAGGGCCGCAACCGGTACATACATCAAGGCTGCGCAGGCCCAGTTCATGCCCGACTTTCTTGGTGTATTTGTATTCTTCGGTATTGATCGAGTGCCCGCCCCAGCACACCACGATCTTCGGCTCGACTCCGGGCCGCAGCGTACGCGCGTTGCGCAGCAGGTGGAACACGTAGTCGGTGATGCCCTGGGAGGTGCTCAGGTCGATGCGCTGGCTGTCCAGTTCGTTCTCGGTATAGACGATGTCGCGCAGGGCGCTGAACAGCATCTCGCGGGTACTGGCGATCATTTCGCCATCCACGAACGCGTCAGCCGGTGCGTTCAACAGTTCCAGGCGCACGCCACGATCCTGTTGATGGATGCGCACCTCAAAGTCCTTGTAGGCGTCGAGGATGGTCTTGGCGTTGTCGATATGAGCGCCGGTGTTGAGGATTGCCAGGGCGCACTGGCGAAAAAGTGTATAGATGCTGCCGGAGCCGGCTTCGCTCAGTTGCTGGACTTCACGTTGCGACAGCGTTTCGAGGCTGCCCTTGGGGCTGACGGAGGCATTGATGACTTGGCGTTGAGGCATTCTTATTCCCTGAAAGCGCAGCCACCGGGTGATGAACAGCCAGTGGCATGAGGATGACGAGCGCCGAATACGGTCGCACAGGACGGGCATTTTCCCTGCCCTACAGGCAGGACGCAAACTCCGTACAGCCTCATCATGCCGCAGAATGTGCTGAATCTGCGTTCATGTCGGAAAAATAGAGTGCCTTTCCCCGCTGTGGATTGGATTTTGAGAACAGAAGAATTGCGACTATCGTGACGCTTCGGTTTTTCGGACGTCATAGACCAGTACGATTGACGCCGTAATGGCCACCATTGGCCATCGGCACCTTGGAAGAGGCAGAAATTTTATGATCATCAAACCGCGGGTTCGTGGCTTTATCTGTGTGACCGCTCACCCTGTTGGCTGCGAAGCGAACGTCAAAGAGCAGATCGACTACGTGACCGAACACGGTGCCATCGAAGGCGGCCCGAAGAAAGTCCTGGTGCTCGGTGCGTCCACCGGCTATGGCCTGGCAGCGCGTATCAGTGCCGCTTTTGGTTGTGGCGCCGATACCCTCGGCGTGTTTTTTGAGAAAGAAGGCGAAGAAGGCAAGCTCAGCTCTGCCGGCTGGTACAACAGCGCCGCTTTCCACAAGTTTGCCGCGCAAAAAGGCCTGTACGCCAAGAGCATCAATGGCGATGCGTTCTCTGACGAGATCAAGCGCCTGACCATCGAAACCATCAAGAAAGACCTGGGCAAGATCGACCTGGTGGTCTACAGCCTGGCCGCGCCACGCCGTACCGACCCGCAAGGCGTGGTGCACAACTCCACCCTCAAGCCGATCGGCAAGGCTGTGACCCTGCGCGGGATCAACACCGACAAGGGCGTTGTGGTCGACACCACACTGGAACCTGCAACCCAGGAAGAAATCGACGGTACCGTCAAAGTGATGGGTGGCGAAGACTGGCAGCTGTGGATCGACGCCCTGCGCGACGCCGACGTGCTGGCCGAAGGCGCCAAGACCACTGCGTTCACCTACCTGGGTGAAAAGCTGACCCAGGATATCTACTGGAACGGCTCCATCGGCGAGGCCAAGAAAGACCTCGACAAGAAAGTCCTGACCCTGCGCGACAACCTCGCGGCACTCAAGGGCGATGCCCGTGTATCGGTGCTCAAGGCCGTGGTCACCCAGGCCAGTTCGGCGATCCCGATCATGCCGCTGTACCTGTCGCTGCTGTTCAAAGTGATGAAAGAGCAGGGTACCCACGAAGGCTGCATCGAGCAGGTCTACGGCCTGTTCAAGGACAGCCTGTACGGCAGCGAGCCTAAGCTGGACGCCGACGGTCGCCTGCGTGCCGACCTGGCTGAGCTGGAGCCGAAGGTCCAGGACGCCGTAGCGGCGCTGTGGAACCAGGTCACCGACGACAACGTCAACGAGATCAGCGATTTTGCCGGCTACAAGGCTGAGTTCCTGCGTCTGTTCGGTTTTGAGATCGATGGCGTGGATTATGAGGCCGACGTCAATCCGACCGTGAAGATCGAAGGTCTGGTCCAGGCTTAACCCTCTGTAGGAGCCGGCTTGCCGGCGAAAAACCTGAGAACAACGCGGGGTGCCAGGCACCCCGCGTGATCATTGAAGATTTTCGCCGGCAAGCCGGCTCCTACAAAAAAGCTCACATTTACGAACCGTCCTACCGTCCCTCGTTTGTCCTTTCGTAACCTCGCTGTGCCAGACTGCATCCGTTATCACACTGAGCTAACGGAGGATCTCCATGACGATTCGTGCAGTAGTTTTTGATTTCGGCGGTGTCCTGTTTGATTGGAGCCCGCAGCACCTGTATCGCAAACTGATTACCGGTGACGAGGAGCGGCAATGGTTCCTCGACAACATCTGCACCCAGGCCTGGAATACTGAACAGGATGCTGGGCGCACCCTGGCCGAGGCCACCCGCACCCTGATCGCCAAACACCCGCAACATGAGGCCTTGATTCGGGCCTACTACGAGCGCTGGCATGAAATGCTGCGCGGCCCGCTCGCAGATGGCGTGGCGATTCTTGAAGACCTGCATGAAGCCAAAGTGCCGCTATTCGGCCTGACCAACTGGTCGGCTGAAACCTTCCCCTATGCCCGCGCCAACTATCCATTCCTGAAATACTTTCGCAATATCGTGGTGTCCGGCGAGGTCAAGCTGATCAAGCCTGACCCGGCGATCTACCGCGCGAGCCTCGATCAGGTGCGTGCTGATTTGCCGGACATCGAGCCTGAGCAAGTGGTGTTTATCGACGATGTGGCCGAAAACGCCAATGCCGCCAGTGCCTTGGGCTGGCGTGGCATTCATCACGTATCACCCGAGCAGACCCGCCGCCAACTGCAGGCCCTGGGGCTGAGTTTCTAGCGCGCCCATTGTTCGATCACGAAGTCGACAAAGGCCCGCAGCTTGGGCAGGCGATAGCGGTCCTGCGCATAGAGAAGATGCATCGAGCGCGAAGGTGACTGATAGCCTGGCAGCAGCGCCACCAGCCTGCCCGCCAGCAGGTCGGCGCCGACCAGGGCGTCGGGCAGCATCACGATGCCCATGCCTTCGACGG
Organism: Pseudomonas sp. FH4; assembly: GCF_000510915.2. Taxonomy (NCBI): domain Bacteria; kingdom Pseudomonadati; phylum Pseudomonadota; class Gammaproteobacteria; order Pseudomonadales; family Pseudomonadaceae; genus Pseudomonas; species Pseudomonas sp. FH4. The sequence continues at coordinate 212,741 of NZ_AOHN01000013.1, forward strand.
CGGCACGATGCAGGGCCTGGGAACTGTTGATGGTCATGGGGCCGGACACGGCGACTTCAACTTCACCCTCGGGGCCCCGCAGGCGCCAGAGTTTGTCGGCGTTGCGCCAGTCATCGGTCGAAGGGTAGGCAAACGCGAGGCAGTCATGGTCCTGCAAATCCATGGGCTGCTGGGGCGTACCCCGGCGCGCCAGGTATTGCGGCGAGGCGCACAGGGTCATGGTGTAGTCCTGCAACGGCCGGGCGATCAGGCTGGAAGGTTGCAGCTCACCCAGGCGGATTGCCACGTCGAAGCCGCTGTCGATCAGGTCCATGGCTTGATTGCTCAGCACCACGTACAGCTGGATCTGTGGATAGCGCCGGGAAAACTCACTGAGCGCCGGTGCCAGGCGCTCGGCACCAAACGCCGGCGGGGCGGTGATGCGCAGCAGCCCTTGTGGCGCCTCGGTATGGATTTGCTCAGCCAACTGCTCGGAGTTGGCCACCAGCCCCAGCACCTCCAGGCAGCGCTGGTAATACAGGCCACCGAACTCGGTCAGGCTTTGCTTGCGGGTGGTGCGCTTGAGCAGGCTGACGCCGAGGCGGTGTTCCAGGGCACGCAGGTGATTGCCGACCATGGTGGTCGACAGTCCACAGGCCTGGGCTGCCGCAGTCATGCTGCCGGCCTCCACCACTTTGACGTAGACGGTCATTGCCTGGAACAGATCCATTATCAACCCTTGATTCAAAGTCATTGCATATATGTGCAGTTTATCCAGCTTGAGTGGCTAACGATACTAAGGCCCTGACCCCGATGGAGCCCGATGCCATGACCGCCGCTTGCCTGATGACCACCTATCAACCCCTGGCCCTGAGTTTTACCCGTGGCCTGGGCACACGCCTGTGGGACCAGCAAGGCCGTGAGTACCTCGACGCCGTGGCCGGGGTGGCCGTGACCAATGTCGGTCACTCCCACCCACGGCTGGTGACGGCAATCAGCGAGCAGGCCGGGTTGCTGTTGCATACTTCCAACTTGTACGGCATTGACTGGCAGCAGCGCCTGGCGCAACGGCTGACCCAGTTGTCGGGCCTGGATCAGGCGTTCTTCAACAACTCCGGCGCCGAAGCCAATGAAACAGCGTTGAAACTGGCGCGCCTGCATGGCTGGAAAAAAGGCATAGAGCAGCCGCTGGTGGTGGTCATGGAGAATGCCTTCCACGGCCGTACCCTAGGCACCATGGCCGCCAGTGATGGGCCATCAGTGCGCCTGGGGTTTCAGCGTTTGCCGGGGGATTTCATCAAGATTGGCTTTGGTGACCTGGCGGCATTGGAGGCGCTGACCCGTGAGTTCGGTCCCAGGGTCGTCGCGGTGTTGCTGGAGCCGATCCAGGGTGAAAGTGGCGTGCAACTCGCCCCGCCGGGCTATCTGAAAGCCTTGCGTGCGCACTGTAGCCAGCACGGTTGGCTATTGATGCTCGATGAGATCCAGACCGGCATTGGCCGTACCGGCACCTGGTTTGCCTTCCAGCAGGAGGGCATTGTCCCGGACGTCATGACCCTGGCCAAGGGGCTGGGCAACGGTATCCCGATTGGCGCCTGCCTGGCGCGTGCCCCGGTAGCCAAGCTCTTCACCCCCGGCAGCCATGGCAGCACCTTTGGCGGTAACCCACTGGCGTGCCGTGTGGGTTGTACGGTGCTGGATATCATTGAGGAGCAAGGCCTGCTGGAGAACGCCGCGCGTCAAGGCGAGCGGCTGCTGGCGCGGCTGCGGGTGGAATTGAGCGAGCACCCGCAAGTGCTGGCGATCCGTGGGCGCGGTTTGATGATCGGCATTGAACTGGCTACGCCGCAGCGCGACCTGGCCGAGCGGGCCGCACGGGAGCAGGGTTTGTTGCTCAATGTCACGCGGGGCAAGGTCATTCGCCTGCTGCCGCCCCTGACCCTGGATAGCAAGGAAGTGGAGATGATCGTGCGGGGCATCGCGCGGTTACTGTAAACCTGGCCCGTTCAGCCATTCCTGGTTCATCGTTTCGCTATCCCCCAGGTATTCCAGCAGCCAGGTCATGGCCGGGGACAGTTTGTTCTGCGCCCAGGCCACGCAGGACGGGCTGGCCGGGAAGGGCCGGGACAGTTGCAGGGCGGCCAGTTCGCCGCTGTCGATCAGCGGTTGCACCAGGTGCGCCGGAACCATGCCGACGCACAGCCCGTCTTGCAGGCAATCCATGGCCGATGCCCAGTTGGGGACTACCAGGCGTCGCTGGTTGTCCAGGGTCCAGGTATCGCGCTTGGGCAGGTTGCGCGAGGTGTCGGTCATACACAGTGATGCAAAAGGCCGCAGTTGATCGTCACTGAGTAAACCCTCGACCTGCGCCAGCGGATGCCGGGCGCTGACCACGCACAGCCAGTTCAACAGCCCCATGTCGCGAAACGTGAAGTGGCTGGCCACCGGCACCGCACTGGTGGCGCCGATCACGATGTCGGTGCGCTCGTCCGCCAGGGCGTCCCACACCCCGTTGTACACCTCGTATTCCAGCAACAATTCCACTTCCGGGAACTGGCGATAGAAATCCAGTACCAGTTGCCGGCACCGCTGCTGCTTGACGATGGAATCCACCGCCACTTTCAACTGGCCGCTCCAGCCATTGGCCACCTGCTGGCACAGCCGGCGGGTGCCGAGCATGGTTTTCATCACGCCGCGGGCTTCGTCGATAAACAGGCGGCCGGCAGGTGTCAGTTCCACATCACGGTGGCGACGGATAAACAACGGTACTGCCAACCATTCCTCGATCTGTCGTACTGTGTAGCTGATGGCCGAGGGCACGCGGTGCAGTTCCTGGGCGGCGGCGCTGAAGCTGCCGTGACGCGCCACCGCATCCACCACATCCAGGGAGTATTCGGACCACATGGGTTCTGCCTTCAAAAATATTGATAAGAGTGTCCAACTATTATCGCTTCACAGGGCGGCTGTCAGCTTCATAATAGGCGCCAGTCAGCAAATTGTTTGATGGCAGGACCTACAAGGCTTCAATGAAAAACTCTTTTGGTTTCACCTGGTACCTGGCGGGGCTGAGCATGCTCGGCTACCTGGCCATGGATATGTACTTGCCCGCGTTCGGCGCCATGGGCGAACACCTGCAGATTTCACCCGGTGCGGTGGGCGCCAGTCTGAGCATCTTCCTCGCCGGTTTTGCCGTGGGGCAACTGCTCTGGGGGCCGCTGTCTGACCGCCTGGGGCGCAAGCCAATCCTGCTGGCCGGCCTGAGTCTGTTTGTGCTCGGCTGCCTGGGGATGTTCTGGGTCGAGACCGCGCCGCAACTGCTGGCGTTGCGGTTTGTGCAGTCGATCGGGGTGTGCAGCGCCGCTGTCAGTTGGCAGGCGCTGGTGATTGACCGTTACCCGGCCGACAAGGCGCATCGGGTGTTTGCCAGCATCATGCCGCTGATGTCCCTGTCACCGGCGCTGGCGCCGCTGTTGGGCGCGGTGGTGTTGAATCACTGGGGCTGGCAGGCGATCTTCGCCGTGTTGCTGGGCGTCTCGCTGTTATTGCTGGTGCCAACGTTGTTGCTCAAATCCATGCCCAAACGCCTGGCTGGCGACGGCGAAAAAGCCCGGTTGGGCTACGGGCAACTGTTCAAGTCGCGGGTGTTCACCGGCAACGTGATGATCTTTGCCGCATGCTCCGCCAGTTTCTTCGCCTGGCTGACCGCATCGCCGTTTATTCTCGGTGGCATGGGTTACAGCCCCAATGACATTGGCCTGAGCTATGTCCTGCCGACCCTGGCGTTTCTGGTGGGTGGCTACAGTTGCCGCAGTGCCTTGCAACGGTTCCAGGGCAAAGTCCTGTTGCCCTGGTTGCTGGTGGCGTACTGCATCAGCATGGTGGCGCTGTATCTGGTGGCGACCCTGACGGTGCCGACACTGACCACCTTGCTGATTCCGTTCTGCCTGATGGCCCTGGTCAACGGCGCCAGCTACCCGATTGTGGTGGCGAATGCGCTGATGCCTTTTTCGGAAAACTCCGGCAAGGCTGCCGCGCTGCAAAACACCCTGCAACTGGGCTTGTGCTTTGTCGCCAGCCTGCTGGTGTCGTCGCTGATCGAGGAACCCTTGCAGATCACCGCAATCGTGATGCTGGCGACCGCGCCGCTGGCAGTGCTGGGGTATTGGCTGGCGCGGCCCAAGTCGGATGAGTCGGAGCTGGCGGCGGCTTAAAACGTCACTTCCATGTTCACGGTTGGTGTCGAGGTGCGGCTACCACGGCCGCCATCCACACCGAACTTGTTATGCCAGTATTCGTAGCCCACGCCCAGGTACAGGTTGGGCTTGACGCTTTTGCCTGGCCGTACCGCGACCATCAGCGCGGTGCGCATCAGGGTCTCGGCCGCAGTGTCGCGACTGTTGTAGTCGTGGCCCTTGTCTCCGACATGGTTGATGAACCCCTGGAATTTTGCGCCATGGTTGCCGATCTCGAACGGGCGCATCCAGGTCAGGTTGAGCATGTAGGTGTCGTCGAAGGTGTGGTTCGGATCCTTCGCCCCGGGGATGCCGGAATGGTTGTTTTCCTTGTAGTACATCAGGCTCAGGTCCAGCACCCCGACCGTGTTGAACTTCAGGGTCGGCCCGATCACCAGGGCGCGCTTTTTCGCCGAGGCCAGGTTGTTGTTGCGGTTGGCGTCGAACCCCAGGGTCAGCGCGTAATCCTTGATCAGCCCCGTGCCCAGCGGCTGGTCAAATATCCGTGACGCATACAGCTGGTGCCGATAGACCGCATACACTTCACTGCCGCCGTGATCGGTGCCCTTGCGCGGGTCGCGGCTGTCGGACAGGAACACGTCGAGGTTGAGGAAGTTACTGCCGTACTGGTAGCCGCTGGCGTGGGTGAAGCTGTAGATGCGTTTGCTGAAGTCGTCGGGGTTGTTCGGATTGGTGAACTGTTGCCCGTAGCGAAATCCTACGCTGTTGTTCATCCACTCCACCGCGACAGCCTCCCCGCCGCCGAGGAGGGTGAATAATACGGTTGCGCCGTGCAGTGCCTTTTTCATTGTTTTAATTCCTTTGGCGTTTTGGCTCTTGGCAGCCGTGCAAGGGCTGCCGGGCGCAGTATCGGCACAACCGCGGTGACGCTCAAAGAACAGAATGTCGACTGGGCCGCTGCCGAATCGGCAGCACTGAAGTTGGCCGAAAGGTCAGGAAATGCGTGGTGTACAGGGTAATTCCTCGCGTTCACGCAAAGCGATTTCCTCGCTGATCAGGTGGGCCATCGACTCGACTGCCGTAGGCAAATCCCGACCCTTGCGCGCATACAGCCCCAGGTCGCTGAACATTCCGCCCTGATCACTCAGGGGGATATGCAGCAACTCACCCCTGGCCAAATCGGCCTCGATCCCGATCCGCGTCTGGAACGCCACCCCCAACTGCTGACGCGCCAACTGCCGCGCCAGTTCCATGGAGTTGCTTTGCAGCAACGGCTTGTGCGCAGCCGGCGAACGCTTGTGCAGCGGGGCGATCAAGTGATGGATCGACAGCTCGCTGTTGGCCTGGATCACCCCGTGTTCAGCGCACAGGGTGTAGCTGACGCTGGCGTGGGAGGCCAGTGGGTGACCCGGAGCCACCAACGCACCAAGGCGGAAATGGCCGACACACAGTTGCGTGGTTTCTGCGCTGCGCGGCAGGGCAAAAGCCAGCCCCAGGTCCGCCTGGCCGTTGATCACCGCTGCCGGAATCGATTGTGAACCCTGTACGGTCACACCGATGGTCACCGCCGGATAGCGCTGGCGCATGCGCTTGAGCACGGCCGGCAACAACTCCACCGTGGCGCCTTCCACCGTGGCGATTTCCACATGCCCGGTCTGCACTTGGTTCAATCCTTCCAGTTCGCCGCGTACCCGTTCCACATCCTGCAGCACCAGGGTCACATGGCGGGTCAGGATTTCCCCGGCAGCGGTCAGGCGCAGCCCGCCGGGCAGGCGTTCGAACAGAGGCGCGCCGACTTCGCCTTCAAGCTTGAGAATTTGCCGGTTCACTGCGGACGATGCCACGTTCAGCCGGCGTGCGGCTTCGCGGATCGAATGGCAGCGACGGACCATATCGAAGTAGCAAATGGCCGCAGAGTGAATGCGCAGCGTGCGGTTGAGCATTTTTTTCAGGTCCTTGTGGGCACGGCTTCAAGCCTTGGGGCAGGGCGGCTGAATGGATTTTTGTAACGTCGATGGCAGGTATCTTGTGGAAATGATTGTATACAACTCTATGGACATCCAATCTTTCTATTGCATACAGTGAGCGCACAACAAAAACAGAGATCCCCTCACCATGACTATCCCGAAGGCGTCACCGCAACGGCCAGAAGATGAGAATCTTGGCGTCGCTGCCAACATGGCTTACGGCCTGCAGCATGTACTGACCATGTACGGCGGCATCGTCGCCGTGCCGTTGATCGTTGGCCAGGCGGCCGGGTTATCTCCAGCCGATATTGGCCTGTTGATCGCGGCGTCGTTGTTTGCCGGTGGCCTGGCCACGTTGTTGCAAACCCTGGGCCTACCGTTTTTTGGCTGCCAGTTGCCGCTGGTGCAAGGGGTGTCGTTTGCCGGCGTGGCGACCATGGTGGCGATTGTCGGCAGCGATGGTGCGGGCGGTGTGCCGGCGATCCTTGGCGCGGTGATGGCCGCGTCGTTGATCGGGTTGCTGATCACCCCGATCTTTTCGCGAATTACCAAGTTTTTCCCGCCCCTGGTGACCGGGATCGTGATTACCACCATCGGCCTGACGCTGATGCCGGTCGCCGCCCGTTGGGCCATGGGCGGCAACAGCCGTGCCGCGGATTTCGGCAGCATGCCGAACATTGGCCTGGCGGCCATCACCCTGGTGCTGGTGCTGCTGTTGAGCAAGGTGGGCAGCGCCACGATCTCGCGCCTGTCGATCCTGCTGGCGATGGTGTTTGGTACGCTGATCGCAGTGTTCCTGGGCATGGCGGACTTCTCTACCGTGACCCAAGGCCCGATGATCGGTTTCCCCACGCCGTTCCATTTCGGCATGCCGACCTTCCATGTGGCCGCGATCCTTTCCATGTGCATCGTGGTCATGGTGACGCTGGTGGAAACCTCGGCGGATATCCTCGCGGTGGGCGAGATCATCGACACCAAGGTTGACTCCAAGCGCCTGGGCAACGGCCTGCGTGCGGACATGTTGTCGAGCATGTTCGCGCCGATCTTCGGCTCGTTTACGCAAAGCGCCTTCGCCCAGAACGTCGGCCTGGTGGCGGTGACCGGGGTCAAGAGTCGTTATGTGGTGGCCACGGGCGGCCTGTTCCTGGTGATCCTTGGCCTGTTGCCCTTTATGGGCCGGGTGATTGCGGCGGTACCGACCTCGGTACTGGGCGGCGCCGGGATCGTGTTGTTCGGCACCGTGGCGGCCAGTGGGATCCGTACGTTGTCCAAGGTCGATTACCGCAACAACATGAACCTGATCATCGTCGCCACCTCCATCGGTTTCGGCATGATCCCCATCGCGGCACCAAGTTTCTACGATCAGTTCCCCAGCTGGTTCGCCACCATTTTCCACTCGGGGATCAGCTCCTCGGCGATCATGGCGATCCTGCTGAACCTGGCGTTCAACCACTTCACCGCCGGTAACTCAGACCAGCAGTCGGTGTTCGTCGCCGGCACCGAGCGTAGTCTGTGCTTCCAGGATGTGGCGGCACTGCGGGATGGGGATTACTTCAGCAAAGGCAAATTGTTCGATGCCGACGGTAAGGAAATTCCGGTGGTGGCGAACTCGCAGCACACAGCGACGGCGCCGGGCAGGGCTGAAACCAGCGAGGTTTAGCCCGAACACCACGCACTAAATGTGGGAGCGGGCTTGCTCGCGAAAGCGGTGGATCAGTCGGTACATCCGGCGACTGAAAAACGGCTTTCGCGAGCAAGTCGAATCGTCGCACCGCCGCTCCCACATTTGATATGTGTGGTTTCAACATCGGGGGTGACAGGCCTCATCCAAAAACTTCACCACAGTGCCCATGCAAGCCTGGCGCTCTTCGACATGGGGCATATGGCTGGAGTCTTCGAACAACGCCTCGCGCACATCGGTGATTTCATCGAGGAACACCTTGAATTCCAGTGGTATGACCTGGTTATGGCGCCCGCAAATCATCAGGGTCGGTACTCGGATCTGCGTTAGCTGGCCAATCCTGATCGGGCCGTGCAGGGCGTTGTACACCGTAGGATCGGCCGCCATCTGGGCGAAGGTGCGTGCCACTTCTTCGGGCCACGGGTTGATCCGGCACAGAGGCTGGTCATCGAAGCCGGCAGCCAGGTTGGCGGCGATAAGTGCGCACAGGCCCTTGGGTTGGCGAATCGCGTGTTCACTGCCGAGCCTGGCGCCCCAGGCGTGCCCGAGGATCGCGTAATGGTTGCTGATGCGCAGATGGTCGAGCAGGTTGTCCAGCTCTTCGAGAAACAGTTCAACCGTCCAGAAATCGGCGGGCTGGTGGGGCAGGTGGGTGGAATGGCCATTGCCCAGTTGGTCGTAATGAATCACCGCATGGCCACTGGCAGCTACGTCCTTGAAGGCGTCCAGATAGTCATGGGTACCGCCGGGGCCACCATGGAGGATGACCAAGGGGGGCTTGCCGCTGTCGAGGTTCCCGGTCACGCGATACCAGGTCTGGTAGCCGCGAAAGGCGGCGTAGCCCTGGTGGGTCTGTTCGATGAATTCCATTTCCGGCCCTGCCATCAGCAATTGGTCGGGTACACGATAGTTTGAACAAAGCGTTTAAGTAACTGGCAAAACGGCTAGGTTTTCCTGCTGACCCAGGTGGGAACCGGTAACCCGGCTCCCGCCCAGGTTTGGCTTATTGCTTCTGCGGATCAAACTGCTTGTCACGGATAAACAGCGCCGGGATCACCCCGCAGATAAAGTACGCCGCGCCCATCACCATAAAGCCCACGCCAATCGAGCCGTGGGACGCCAGGAAGCCAATGGCCGCCGGCGCTACTGCCGCGCCAACCCGGCCGATGTTGTAGGCGCCGCCCACGGCCGAGCCGCGGAATTTCGCTTCGAAGCTTTCGGTCATGTAGGTCGCATTCACGCCGTAGGGAATGCCGTACAGGAAGCCGAAGGCAATCAGCAGCCAGAGGATGTTGTCCGGGCTCTGGTACAGCACGATCACCGGCAGGAACACCGCCGTGCCGAGGGCACCGAAGGCAAACACCACACGCCGACCCAGGCGATCAGCCGCGAGGCCGGCGAGGATCTTGCCGAAAATCATCGCCGCGTAGGTACCGACCATGTAGCTGGTCATCGACTTGAAGTTCATCCCCAGTTCGCCTTCCAGGTAGGACGGCATCCAGTTGTTGACCCCGTAGTAGCCGAACTGCAGGAAGCCTGCGGTCAGCGCCCAGAGCAGGAACATGCGGCTGGCCCTGGGGTCGCTGAAGATCAGCTTGAACATGCCATCGGGCTTTTTCGCCGAAACGCGCTGGATGCCTTCGGCTTTTTCCCGCGCACGTTCGGCCTGGGCGTTGAGCCAGGCCTGGGGTTCTGGCACCAGGCGTTGCATCAGTACGGCGAGGATCACCGGGATGATCGCCACGTAGAACAGCCAGCGCCAGCCGTGGTCCGGCAGGATCCAGCCGGCCAGCAAGGTGGCGACGATGTAACCCACCGACCAGCCGGCCTGCAGGGTGCCGAGCACGGTGGTGCGGTAGCGGGTCGGTACGTATTCGGCCATCAGGGTATTGCACGCGACATACAGTGCGCCCAGCCCGAGGGAGGCGAAAAAGCGGGTGGCCGCGAACTGCCAGTAGCTGTGGGTCAGGCCGAGGATCGCGGTGCCTACCGAGAACAGCACGATGCTCCACACCACGGTCTTGACCCGGCCAAAGCGGTCACAGGCCCAGCCCCCATAAATCCCGCCGACCGCCATCCCGGCCAGGGTGAAACTGCCCAGGCTGCCAGCTTCGACACTGGTCAGGCCGAACTCGGCCTTCAGGCTGCTGAGGCTGTAGGAAAGTAGCATCAAGTCTGCGCCGTCGATCAAAAGACCGAGGAAGCAGAAGATGAAGACAATGATCCACAGGTTGTTTTTTGCGGGCGACAACGCCCCCGTCGATGTGGCGACTTCCATAGCGATACCTTGTTGTAGTTGTAGGGCACTGGTTATGGGTGTTGCATGAACAATGAATATCTACTGTGGGAGCGGGCTTGCTCGCGAAAGCGGTGGGTCAGTTAATAAAAAGTTGACTGACACTGCGCCTTCGCGAGCAAGCCCGCTCCCACACAAGCCCGGTTCCCCCCAAAGGGTTGTGTGGGGTTTAGTGCTGGGCCTCGCGAATCATGTTGCGCGCGATCACCAACTGCTGGATCTGCGTGGTGCCTTCATACAGCCGGAACAGGCGCACATCGCGATAGAACCGCTCGATCGCGTATTCGCTCACATAGCCCGCGCCGCCGTGGATCTGCACGCAACGGTCAGCCACCCGACCGCACATTTCCGTGGCGAACATTTTTGCGCAGGAGGCTTCGGTGCCGATATTCAGGCCCTCGTCACGCTTGCGCGCGGCGTCCAGCACCATGCAGCGGGCCGCATAGATTTCAGCCTTGCTGTCGGCGAGCATGGCTTGGATCAACTGGAACTCGGCAATCGGCTGGCCGAATTGCTTGCGGTCGATGGCGTAGTGCAGGGCATCGTCGAGCATGCGCTCTGCTGCACCGACGCTGATAGCCGCGATATGCAGCCGACCCTTGTCGAGTACCTTCATTGCCGTCTTGAAACCCACACCCTCGATGCCGCCGATCAGTTGCTCGGCAGGCACCCGTACATTGTCGAAAATCACGTCGCTGGTATGGGCGCCTTTCTGGCCCATCTTATGGTCGCGCTTGCCCAGGGACACGCCCGCCGTGTTGCGCTCGATGATAAATGCGCTGATGCCACCGGAGCCCTTGATGTGCGGGTTGGTGCGGGCCATCACCGTGAAAACCCCGGCGTGGGGCGCGTTGGTGATAAAGCGCTTGGTGCCATTGATCACGTAATGCTCGCCATCGCGCACGGCGGTGGTTTTCAGCGAGGCGGCGTCAGAGCCGGAATCCGGTTCGGTCAGACAGAACGAACTGAGCAACTCGCCGCTGGCAAGCTTGGGCAAGTAGTGTTGTTTCTGCGCCTCGGTGCCGTCCAGCAGAATGCCAATGGCGCCGATGCCATTGTTGGTGCCGAAGTAGGAGCGGAACGCCGGCGAGGTGCGACCCAGCTCGAAGGCAATGCTCACTTCTTCTTCCATGGTCGCGCCCAGGCCGCCATAGGCTTCGGGCAAGGTCAGGCCGAACAGGCCCATGTCCTGGAATTGCTGGACGATATCCGCCGGGATTTCATCAGTCTCGGCGACTTCGTTTTCCCGGGGGATCAGCGCTTCGTTGACGAACTGGCGAATGGAGTCCAGCAGCAGGTCAAGCGTTTGCGGGTCTCGGATCATGTACATTCCTCGGCGGCCCGTTCGGCGGGCCTGTTGTATTGAATCTGCCGAGGCCATGCACCGATCTGTCTAGCGGGCGGCGGCCTCGATGTTATTGACCATGTGCTTGAGACGCGGCCCGATGTCGTCTTCGAGTTTTTCCCGGGAAAGGTGAAAACTCGGCCCGCCACAGTTGAACGTCAACAGCCCATGTTGTGAGTGCAGCATGGGCACGGCGATGGCGTTGACATCGCGGTGCCACTCACCGATCGACATGCAGTAGCCGAAGTCGGTGTAATCCCGGAACGCGCGCTCCAGCCCTTTGCGAATCTTTGGCCAATCCTCCGGATGGCGCTGGCGGATATGCTCAAGCATGAATTCACGCTCGTTCCCCGGCATCGCCGCCAGGCACGCGCGCCCCGCAGAACTCAAGTGCAGCGGCAAGCGCGTGCCGACCTGGCGGCGCATGGTCATGTTCGCTTCGCCCTGGACCACGTCCAGGTACACCATGTCCAGGCGGTCCCGGGTAGCCATCGCGACGGCGGCCTGGGCGTACTTGGCCATGGTCTCCATCACCGGGTGGGCCACGGCCCGCACCGACAGGTTGGAAAGCATCGCGTAACCAAACGCCATCACGCCCACATTCAACTGGTACCGGCCCGACTGCGGCAGGTGCTTGAGGTAACCCAAGCGGGTCAGGGTGTGGGTCATGCGGGTAATCGTCGGTTTCGGCAGGCCGGTCTTGCGCGCCAGCTCCTGATTACTCAACACGCTTTCGCTAGGGGTAAAGCAGCGCAGCAACTCCAGGCCACGGGCCAGTGCCGTGATGAACTGGCGATCCTTGTCTTCCTCCTCTTCGGTGTTCATCGGATCCACCAGCAGGTGTTCGAAAGCAGTGCTGCCTGCAGGTGTCTCTGGTGTGTTCGGGTCCTGGCTTCGACGGCGCATGGTAGACATCCTTCTTTTATAAAATCAACAAAACAAAACCATATTCCGCAGTGCGAAACAACTGGAATTGTTGAGTTTTAACGGTGTCTTTATATTTATTCGTTTTTAAACAGTCACTTAGGATTATTTTTATTGGTGTTTTAGGTTTTTACGTTTACATCCTCCATGCCGCTACATATGATTTGTGGAAAATACGAAATGTTGTTTCGCACTGCAAAATTAGTCATGGGTTTTTAATCTATAATCCACAGTCGGCGATACAGACCTTCAGGAATAAAAACAATGGGTGCTTTAACAGGTTTGCGGGTACTGGATTTGAGCCGGGTATTGGCCGGTCCCTGGTGTGGCCAGGTGTTGGCGGACCTGGGCGCAGAAGTGATCAAGATCGAACGCCCGCACAGTGGCGACGACACACGAGGCTGGGGGCCGCCGTGGATGAAGACCGACACCGGCGAGTCGTCCGGGCAGGCGTCGTATTACCAGTCCACCAACCGTGGCAAGCTGTCGGTGGCCATCGACCTGGCCAGTGCGCAAGGCCAGGAACTGGTGCGGGCACTGGCGGCCAGCTCCGACGTGCTGATCGAGAACTACAAGGCCGGCTCCCTGGCGCGCTACGGCCTGGACTATGCGACTCTGGCCGAGGTCAATCCACGTTTGGTGTATTGCTCCATCACCGGTTTCGGCCAGACCGGCCCACGTGCCGAAGAGCCCGGTTACGATTTCATCATCCAGGGTATTGGTGGGCTGATGAGCATCACCGGCGAGCGCGATGACTTGCCGGGCGGCGGCCCGCAAAAGGTCGGCGTGGCATTTTCTGATCTGATGACCGGGCTGTATTCCACCGTGGCGATCCAGGCCGCGCTGCTCAGCCGCGAACGCAGCGGCGTCGGCCAGCATATCGATATGGCCCTGCTGGATGTGCAAGTCGCGACCCTGGCCAACCAGAGCATGAACTACCTGGCCTCCGGCAAAGTGCCCCAGCGCTTTGGCAATGCCCACGCCAACATCGTGCCGTACCAGGTGTTCCGTGCGGCCGACCGCGACTTCATCATCGCCTGCGGCAACGACAGCCAATTTATCGCGTTGTGCCAGAGCATCGGCCTGCCACACCTGCCGGATGATCCGCGCTTTCGGCGCAATGCCGATCGCGTTGCTCATCGCGCCGAGATCGTCGAGCTGTTGTCGGCGCACTTTCTTGGACGCACGGCGGATGAGTGGGTCGCCTGTATCCATGCCTCGAAAGTCCCGGTGGGCGCGATCAACAACATCGCCCAATCCCTGGAAGAGCCACAGGTAATCGCCCGCGAACTGATGGTGAAGATTCCCCATCCGCAAAACCCTGACTTCGCCATGGTCGGCAGCCCGATCAAGATGTCCGGCACCCCGGTGGAGTACGTGCGACCGGCGCCGATGTTGGGCCAGCATACGGATGAGGTGTTGGCGGGGCGGTTGGGGTTGTCCAGTGAGCAGTTGGGGCTGTTGAAGAGCAGTGGGGTGATTGAACAGTTACCGTAACGAGGGCGCGCGTGGTCACCGCTGCAATATTTTGCCCAACGCGCCCATGTCCATGGCTTCATTCATGCTCAACGGGCCGGAAAAGGTGAAGGGTTCCTTGTAGAGCGATTCATAGTGCATCTCCACAAACACGTCATTCCTTTGCAGGAACAGGCTCATTTGCAGCAGGCACAAGGGGCCGAACTGCGTGCTTTTAGTCGGCTCCAGAATCACGATGTCATTTCCAGGCCTGACCGCTGCGCCTTCGGTAGGCCAGCCTTTGGCGAAACACTCGGGATTCAATCGCGCTTTCTCCAGCACGGCCGGCCAGCGACTGTCCCCCAGCCCGTCGAACTGCTTGTCGCCGACGCGAACAGTGAACGACGTGATGATGCCCGGCCCAATCCCTTCGTTGGATAAGTACAGTCCGCTTTTTTTCGCCGTCAAATGCGGTGTAATCATCAGGTAGGGCCGTACGGAAAGGCGGTTGTGCTCGCGCATCAGGTCCAGTTGCCAGAAGGAAATCGACGCGGCGGCAATGGAAATCACCACTGCTGCCAGGGAAAGGAGGGTGCCGGAGGAAAGCGTGGGCTTTTTCGGTGTCAGTGTGGCGGTGGGGCGGCGCGGTTTGAAAAAGGGATGGTCATGCAGTTTTTTCACGGGTCGACTCCTTGTCGATAGGGGTACACGAGAAATTTCGGGCAAAAAAAAGCCTGCATTTCTGCAGGCTTCTTCTAGTGTATGGCTCCACGACCTGGACTCGAACCAGGGACCCAATGATTAACAGTCATTTGCTCTACCAACTGAGCTATCGCGGAATGCGGCGTATCTTACTGATTGAAAAGGATAAGTCAAACGTTTCGTGTTTTTTGTGCCTGTGCATGGCAGGGTACGCAACGGATTGCCTATCGCCGCAATACCTTCGGTGCCGAGTGCCCAAGGAAAAGTTCATGAGTTTCAGTTGGGTAGAGTTAGCTTTTGGCGCGATGGTGATCATCGCCCAGGGCCTGTCGTTTTGGTTCATGTATTGGTTGTTTAAAAAGCTACGAAAACCCAAGTCGGCAGCGCCTGCCTACGCCCTTGACACTGGTCTTGATGGTAAGGCGATTCCAGTGTTGGCGACGTTCACCGGGTTGAGGCGTGTTCCTTGGGTGGCTGTGGCTTCCAATAGTCTTAACCCGATGTTTCGCCTTGACGGTCAGCAGTTGTTTTACCGGGTTTTTCGGCAAAAGCAGCGCATGTTTCACGATATTTTGCTGGTGGACACGCGCAGCGCCTATGGCACCTTCAACCTGATTTTTGAATTCACCGACTCGCCGTTCACCTTCATCGTGAACCTGGGCAGTGCATCGCGAGTGGCTTATGTCCTGAGTCTGCTGCCCAGCAGCGTCCCGCTTTCCGAGCGGGCGCAGGCGGCGTGCCTGGGCGAGCCCCCGCGTGAGCGGGGGGTATGAATGGTTCTGATCAGAACGAGTAGGTCGCCGAAGCAATCGCTGAGCGCGCATCGCCGTATTCAATAGCCGAGGAGCGTGCAGCGTTGCCGTTCTGCTGGCGTACTCGCTCGACATAGTCCTTGTTGAACAGGTTATTGACGTTCAACTGCAGCTCCAAATCGTCGTTGACCTGATAACCCACCATCGCGTTGTGCACCCAGAAGGCATCCAGCTTGGCGGTGGTGCTGGAGGTTACATTGCGTTTGCTGGCATATCGCGCACCATAACCGACAGACCAGCCAGCCGGCAGTTCATAGGTTGTCCACAGGTTGAATGAGTGCGGTGGCGTATTTCCCAGGGCTTGGCCTTTGCGATCATTACCGGCTGGCGTGTTGGCGGCATCCAGGGTTTCGCTGTCGAGGAAGGTGTAGTTGGCGAACACATCCCACAGTTCAGTGACGCGACCGGTCACGCCGAGTTCGAAGCCTTGCACGCGTTGTTTGCCGGCCAACTGGGTGGAGCCGTCAGACATCGTTTCGCGAGCGTTGGTTTTTTCGACACGAAACAGCGCGGCATCCAGCTCCACGCGTTTGTCCAACAGCTCCCATTTGGTACCCAGCTCCCAGGTCTCATTTTTCTCCGGCGCCAGGTTTTCGGTCGCCGCACTCAAGCCGCCGCCGTTTGATGCCAGGTTTTCTGCCGATGGGTTGAAAGAGTTGCCCCAGGCAACATAGAAGCGACCGTTCTCGGTCGGCTTGTACACCAGGCCGGTGCGGGCACTCAGTTTTTCGTCGGTGGAGGACAGGCTGGAGGTTTGTACGTGGGTGCCTGTGTATCCGTTTGCCCGGCCTTCGATCTTGTCGTAACGCAGGCCCAGGTTGAGGTCCCATTGCTCATGCAGGGCGATGGAGTCGAACAGGTACAACGCTTTGTCGGTCAGTTTGGTTTCGGTGTAACCGCTGGTGGTTTTGTTGACCGGGCCACTCCAGTGGCCAGGTGGATTGCCCAGGTCATAACCGTTGCCGGGGTACAAAGAGGTACCGAGGCCATGGTTGTAGGTTTTCAGGTCCAGGGTTTCACGGGAGATTTCAACACCGGTCACCAGGTCATGGCGCATTCCGGCAAGTTGAAAGTTGCTGATCAGGTTGGTTTGGTTGATCCACATTTCGGTGATGGCATCACGTCCATAAGCTTGTGGGCCAGCCGGGCGGTAGCGGCCCGCTGACACGCCGCCGGTGTTGACGTGCGAGGCCGACACGATGGTATCGCGGTCAGTACGGCTGTAGCGTGTGAGGTTTTGCAGGCGCAGGTTGTCGTTGAAGTCGTGTTCAAAGTTGGCGGTGAAGGCGCTTTGTTCGAGCTTCTCCTTGTCGAGATTCTTCCAGCCGAAGTAAGCATCGCGGTCAACGCCGGACAAACGTTTGCCGTCGAGCGCCGGGACGCCGTAGTCCGGCAAATTGTCATCGACTTGGTGAAATGCACTGAGGGTAAGGCTTGTAGATTCGTTGACGCCCAACCGCAGCGACGGCGCGATCCCCCAGCGTTCCCGATCGATCTCTTCACGGCCGGCGACGTCGTTCTGATGCCCCATCAGGTTGAGGCGCACCGCGCTGTTGTCGCCTACACCCTCAAGCGGCTGGTTGGTGTCCAGTGTCAGACGGTAGTAGTTGTCAGTGCCAATACTGCCGCCAAGGCGGGTGAATGCCTGATCCTGAGGCTGTTTACTGATGATATTGATGCTGCCGCCTGTGGTGCCGGCACCGCCGAATACCGAGTTGGGGCCTTTGATCACTTCCACTTGTTCGACGTTGAACGTATCGGTGCGGCTGGTTTGCGCACTGTCGCGCAGGCCATCGATCTGGATGTTGCTGTTGGCAGAGAAGCCGCGGATGTTAATGCTGTCCCCAGATCCGCCACCCCCTTCACCGGCATTGAAGGTAATGCCGGACACGTTGGACAGCACCTGGCGCAGGCTCAGTGCCTGCTGCTCCTGAATCACTTTGGGCGACACCACGGTGATGGTTTGCGGTGTATCGAGCAGCGGGGCCACATATTTACTCGACGCCGAGTGCTCGGTCCTGGAGTCTTTGCGCGCGGCTTCGATCTTGATGCTATCCAATTGCAGGGCCTTCTGGCCTTCGGCGGCGATAGCAAAGCCGGAAGACGAGGCGATGGCAACGCTGATGGTAGAAGCCAGAAGGTGACGCTGTGGGAGTGGAGGGGTGGTGCCGGCGCGCATGGGAATTATTCTCAATTATTAAAATGAGAACCAATACTATTTGAGAATTTATGCTAAAAACTGTTTTGGCATAAAATGTTACATATTGAGGTGTGGCTATGGGAACTTTGCATCGGTCGCTTTCGGGTGAAGCGGCTTTATCAAGGCACTTGTGAGAGATGTTGGTTATCTGCCATCCATTGCCTGGCGCAACTGACGGTAGGCATCCACCAGTTGGTCCAGCGTAAAGGCGAGGTTTCTGCCACTGGGATTAGGCAGTACCCACACCGCAGCATCCCCCAACGTCCTGGATTGAAGTCCCCACGCGACCTCCCGCTGGCCCGACAATGCGCAATACCCCGCCTTACCCAGAAACGCCACATAGCGCGGTGCATTGCGGCGGATCTTGTGTTCAAACCCTTCGGCCGCTACCTTGAACTCATCCAGCGATAACTGATCCGCCCGCGCCGTTGGCCGCTCTACCACCGTGGTCAGCCCGCAGCCGTACTGCAAGATCGTCCGATCCTCCTCGGGGGGCACTTGATGCGGGGTAAACCCGGCCAGGTGCAGGGTGCGCCAGAAACGGTTGCCGCGCCCGGCGAAGTGATGGCCCTGGGTAGCGGCGAGCAGGCCGGGGTTGATCCCACAAAAGATCACCGCCAGCCGTTCGCTCAGAATATCTTCCAGCCCCTCACTCATCCGAGCCTCCAGGCGTCAGGTTGCCTATCAGCCACTGGCTGAAGCTGCGCGCCAATGGGTCGTTTTCGCTGTCACGGTGGGTCAGCAAGGCCCAGTTGGGGCCGCGAATGGTCGCCTCGACCAAAGGTTGCAGCAGGCCATTGTCCCGCGCGTGCTGGCTCAGCAATTGGCTGACCAGCGCGATACCCAGGCCGCCGCAGGCCGCGTCCAGCAACAGGCCGGGATCGGAAAAATTCAGGCCCTGGTCCTGCTGGCCGACATCGATCCCGGCCTCCACCGCCCAATGGCTCCAGTCCATTTCCCGCTCGCCATGCAGGGTCGTGCGCTGTTCGCGGGGCAGGGTCAGTACGCTGGGATGGGCGGCGGGATACAGGCGGTCGGCATGCAGCACTTTGAAGCTGCACTCGGCCTGGGCGCTGATGTCATCGCGCACGGCAAGGTCGATGGTCTGGGTGGCCATGTCCGGCACTTCATCGGTGCTGAACAGCCATAAGTCCACGTCCGGGTGGCGCCGGCGAAAATCCCCCAGGCGCGGGAGCAACCAGTGGCGGGCAAAGGCGGGCGTGGTGTTGAGCACCAGTTGATTGGCCTTGCGGTACTGCCCCAGTCGACGCACGCCCACCGACAGTTGCTGCAACAGGGCCTGGGTGGTGCTGAGGAAATCATGGCCGGCATCGGTCAGGGCGACGCTGCGCCCATTGCGAAAGAACAACGGCTGTTCCAGGTACGCTTCCAGGCTGCGGATCTGCTGGCTGATGGCCGATTGGGTCAGGTGCAGTTCGTTGGCAGCCTTATGAAAACTGCCCAGCCGCGCGGCTGCTTCAAAGCCACGCAGTGCCCCCAGGGGCGGCCAGTGCTTAAGCATACTGATAAGTTTTTCTAATCATTTTCCAGCAAAATCCATCGTTTGTTTGGCGGTTTGGCCAAACGTAGCATGGATCCCCATAGCGTGTACGCCGTTTTTGGTGAACACAAAGGCTTAACTCAGAAGGGGGTTTTCATGCTGCATAACGAGATGCCACACAGCGGCTGGTGGATGCCGGCGGAATGGGCCCGGCATGCCGCGACCTGGATGGTCTGGCCCCATAACCAGGCGCTCTGGGAATCCGGGTGGCGCGTGACCCTGGCCCAGGTGCAGGAGGATTTTGCCCGGGTCGCCAATGCCATTGCACGCTTCGAGCCGGTGAAACTGGTGGTTGACCCGTCTGCACTCGACAGTGCCCAAGCCCTGTGCGGCCCCAACATTGAACTGATCGCGCTGGCGGTCAACGACAGTTGGTGCCGCGACTCCGGCCCCAGTTTCATTGGCCACTCGCAACTGGGCCTGGCCGGTGTCAGCTGGCGTTTCAACGCGTGGGGTGGCAAGTCGGCCCATGATCTGGATGAGGGCCTGGCCCGGCGTACCCTTAACCATTTGGGCCTGCCTTGTTTTGGCACGCCGTTGAGCAATGAAGGCGGGGCAATTCATGTGGACGGTGAGGGCACGCTGATCACCACCGAGTCGGTGTTGCTCAACCCCAACCGCAACCCAGGCATGAGCAAAGCCGAGATGGAGGCGATTTTTGCGCGCTGGCTGGGGGTGACAAAAACCATCTGGTTGCCGGGGGATCCGCAGTCTGTCACCGGGGACATGACCGATGGCCATGTCGATGGCGTATGTGCCTTTGCCCGACCTGGCGTGTTGCTGGTCGACGCCACCCATGATCAGGGCTCGGTGTACGCCGAGGTGGCCAGGGAAAACCGCCGCGCCCTGGAGTTGGCCACCGATGCCCAGGGCCGCCGGTTCGAGTTGATCGAGCTCTATGAAGCCAGCGAGGCAGTGGATGCCGACGCCGAGGTGTTTTGCGCGTCCTACACCAACTTCTACATTGCCAACGGCGCGATCATCATGCCGGCCTATGGCATCGCGGCGGATCAAGTGGCGGCTGATGTGCTGGCCCAGGCATTCCCAGGTCGTGTGGTGGTGCCGGTGCGCATCAATCACCTGGCCCATGGCGGCGGCGGTGTGCATTGCATCACCCAGCAACAGCCGGCCTGGCCGGTACAGGGGTGATGCCATGACTCTGTTGACCATCGCCACTACCCAGATGCCCTGCACCTGGGACTTGCAGCACAACCTTGAGCAAGCCGAGCGATTGGTGCGTGAAGCGGCGGCCCAGGGCGCCCAGGTTATCCTGCTGCAAGAACTGTTCGCCACGCCGTATTTCTGCATCGAACAACAACACAAACACTTGGCTCTGGCCGAGGAGTACCGCCACAGTAGGGTGCTCAAGCGCTTCGCCGCGCTGGCCAGGGAACTGGGAGTAGTGCTGCCGTTGAGCTGGTTCGAAAAGGCCGGCAATGCCTACTTCAATTCATTGAGCGTGGCCGATGCCGACGGGCAGTTGCTGGGGGTGTATCGCAAGACCCATATCCCCAATGCCATCGGCTATCAGGAGAAGGAATATTTCAGCCCCGGCGACACCGGCTTCAAGGTCTGGGACACCGCATTCGGCCGCCTCGGCGTGGGCATCTGCTGGGACCAGTGGTTCCCCGAGACCGCACGTTGCCTGGCGTTGCTGGGGGCTGAGGTGTTGCTGTTTCCCACCGCCATCGGTTCCGAACCCGGTTGTGCCAGCCTGGATTCCCGTGACCATTGGCAGATGGCCATGCGCGGGCATGCTGCCGCGAATCTGCTGCCGGTGGTGGCGGCCAATCGTGTCGGCCGGGAAGTGGCGACCACCGATGCGAGCTTGCAGATGGACTTCTACGGTTCGTCGTTTATCTGCAATCACAAAGGCGCGCTGCTGGCCGAGGCCGACCGTGACAGCACCGGCGTGCTGGTTCAGCAGCTGGACTTGGCGGCCATGGCCGAAGAGCGCCTGACCTGGGGCATCTACCGTGACCGCCGCCCGGACATGTATGGCGGCTTGCTGACCCAGGACGGTCGCCACCTGCACCCACGCTGGCAGACCCAAGGGGTATGACATGAAGCTGATCCACTGCACTCTGGCCCTGAGCATCGTCATCCCGACGGTACAGGCCGACGAAAAGATCCTGCGCCTGTACAACTGGGCCGACTATTTTGCCGAAGACACCCTGGCCCGCTTCACTGCCGAAACCGGGATCCAGGTGATCTACGACGTGATGGAGGGCAGCGAGACCCTGGAGGCCAAGTTGATGGCCGGTGGCAGTGGCTACGACCTGATCTTCCCCGGCGACACCGTGGGCGAGCGCCTGATGCGTGCCGGCAGTCTGCAACCGCTGGATCCGGCAAAACTTGAGGCGCTGGATGATATCGAGCCGGGCCTGCAACAGCTGCGCAGTCATTATCGAGCCTCCAATCAGGCTACCGTGCCCTACACCTGGGGCACGATTGGCCTGACCTATAACGCGGAGCAGATCCTACAGCGCATGCCGAATGCGCCGGTCAACAGCCTGGACCTGTTGTTCAAGCCTGAATTGGCCCGCCAATTTGCCGACTGCGGTATCTCGCTGATCGACTCGCCGGATGAAGTGCTGGCCGTCGTGCTCATCTACCTGGGGCGCGAGCCGCGCAGTGCCAAGCCCGAGGACCTGGCGGCGGCCAGCGAACTGTTGCTCAAGCTGCGGCCCTCTATCCGCAAGTTCCAGTCGCAGCCGGTGAGCGACCTGGTCAATGGCAACCTGTGCCTGTCCCTGGGCTACAGCGGCGACATGACCCAGGCGCAACGGGCGGCCGATGCGGCGGGTAAAAAAGCCCAGTTCCAGTACCACATTCCCCGCGAGGGCACGACGGTGTGGATGGACACCATGGCCATTCCTGTGGATGCGCGGCATCCGGAATACGCCTACGCGTTCATCAACTTTGTCATGCGCCCGGAGAACATGGCGGCCATCAGTAATTTCACCGGTTACCCCACGGCCAATGCCAAGGCCCGCGCCAGCGTTGAGCCGGCCATGCGCAACAACCCGCAGATTTACCCGGATGACGCCACTTTCAAGCGGCTGGTGGCCGGGCAGGACATTCCCCAGGCCGACATGCGTGCACGCATGCGGGTTTGGACTAAATTCAAGACAGCCATCGGTCAATGATGGTTCACACAGAGGTACACATGAGCACACGTCGCCAATTCATCAAACAGGCCGCGGTGGTGGCCAGCCTGGGCGCCGTCGCGTCCATGGGCTTGCCTGTGCAGGCGGCGCTCCAGGGCCGCTGGTTCATGCCCGATGAGGGCGAGAAACACCAGCGCGCCTTTATCGCTTTTGGCGCCCAGGAGGCGATTCACGAAGACTTCACTCCCGCTGTGCAGGACGCCCTGGGCCGTATCGCCCGGGCCATTGCCGAGTACGAGCCGGTCACGGTGTTCTGCCGCGAAGAGGAGCGCGAGCTGGCCGAGGAAAAATGCGGCACCCGCAATATCACTTTCGTCCACGCCGAACTGGATGACATCTGGATGCGTGACACCAGCGCCAACTTTGTCGTGGATGACCAGGGCCAGTTGGGCGCGGTGGACTTCAACTTCAACGGCTGGGGCAACAAGCAGCAGCACGCCGACGATGCCGAACTGGCGGCTCACGTTGCCGAACTGGCAGGCGCAACCTATATCCGCAGCGAACTGGTGGGCGAGGGCGGTGCCATCGAAGTGGACGGTCATGGCACCGGGATCATGACTGAAAGCAGCTGGATCAATACCAACCGCAACCCTGGCTGGAGCAAGGCCGATGTGGAGGCCGAACTGAAAGCCCGGCTGGGCTTGCGCAAGATCATCTGGTTGCCGGGCATCAAGGGCAAGGACATTACCGACGCCCATGTCGACTTTTACGCACGCTTTGTCACGCCGGGCGTGGTCATCGCCAACCTGGACACCGACCCTGAGTCCTACGACCACAAAGTCACCTTGGCCCATTTGGACATTCTCAAGCAGGCCACCGATGCCGATGGCCGGCCATTGCAAGTACACACCGTGTCGCCGCCGCTCAACCCACGCAGCAACCGCTTTAGTCGTGACAACCCGGATTATGCGGCGGGTTACATCAACTATTTCGTGATCAATGGCGCAGTGATTGCGCCAGAGTTTGGCGACAAGGTCGCCGACCGCAAGGCCTTCGACCTGCTGTCCAGGCTCTACCCGGGGCGCAAGGTGGTGCAGCTCAATATCGATGCCATCGCCGCAGGCGGCGGTGGCATTCACTGCGTGACCAGCCACCAGCCTTGGGTTTAGCCCGTTGCCCCGGCAAGGCGCCCGAGGCGCAACCAGCCAATCAACACGGCGGCGATCAGCAAGAAGCCCAGGTAGCCAAACAGCGGATACACCTGGCCGACCAGGCTGATAAAACCGATCAGGCTGCCGGCAAAGGCCAGCACCGCGAAGGCGGCCGAACCGATACGGAATGTGCGGGTGCCGGGTGGCAGCAGGCGGGCCGAGAAAGAGTACAAGGTGCCGACGGCGGTGTTGAGGATCATCAGGAAGATAATCACCGCCATCAGCAGCCCGAGGGCCGGAGAGACTTCGCTGGCGATGGACAGCATTGGCATCGGCAGATCCGCCACGCTGTCCAGGCGCGACAACAGTCCCAGGCTCATGACCAGCATCAGCAGGCCCAGGATGGCGCCGCCGAGAATTCCGCCCCAGATCGCCTGTTTTTCGCTTTTCGCCGCGCCGCCCATGATCGCCAGGATCGGTACGCCGGCCACGATGTTGTAGGACACGTACAGCAATGCACCGAGCAGCCAATGGCTGGCACCGGCACTCTGGCGGCTGGCCAGTTGATCCAGCTCTGCGAAGCCCTGGCCACGGGTGGCAACGCCGTAGAGCGCTACACCGACGGCTGTGAGGATCAAAAACGGCGTGACCGAGCCGATCAGGCCGATGACCTTGTGCACGTCCAGGCACACGATAACGATCACCACCAGGGTGACCGCCACGCTGCCCAGTGTGGCCGGGATGCCGAACTGCTGTTCCAGCAATGCCCCGCCGCCCGCCAGCATGACCACGGTGACCGCAAACATGAAAAAGGTGATCATCAGGTCGACCAACACCCCCAGGTGGCGCCCGCACAGTGCATACACCACATCTTTATGGGAGGTGGCGCGCAGGCGGCTTCCCATGCCCGCCAGCGCCATGCCGAGGAAGGTGAACAGTACGGCGCTGAGCACCGCACCGAGTAATCCCCACACGCCGAAATCGACGAACATCAGCAACAGTTCCCGGCCCGAGGCGAACCCCGCACCGACGATCACACCGACAAATGCACCGGCAATCTTCAGACTTTCTTTCATGACGACTTCCCTTGAATTGTTGTTGTTAAGGGGCGTGCGAGCTTGCTTGTGAAACACCTCAACGAAACGCGTTGCCTTGAGGCTTTTCGCCAGGTATCAGCGGGTTGGCGGGCCGACCCAGGCCTGGACTTCGATTTCTATATCGACCCCCAGCGCCAGTTGCGCCCCGACGGTGGAGCGCACCGGGAAACCTTGTTTGAAGTAGCGCGCATACACCTCGTTGAAACCGGCGAAGTGCTGCATGTCCGACAGCCACACCGTAGCCTTTACCACTTGGTCAAACCCCACGCCGCATTCGGCCAGGGTTTCGCCGATGCGGCTCATGACGGCTTCGGTTTGCAGCTGGATATCGCCGCGTACCACTTCACCTTTCGGGTCCATGGGCACTTGCCCGGAGAGGTACAACAGATCGCCCACCCGAATGGCTTTGGAAAACGGGTAGGGCAGGTGGCTGGGATAACGCTGGAGACTTTCTGGCATGACAGGGAACCTCGGCAGAGTGAATGATCAGCGCAAGCGGGCGGGAGCCAGGCGCTGGGGTTCGACGCCCTGGCGCCGCAGCGCCTCAGGCAAGGGTTGATCGAGCAATAGGGCATAGGCCAGTTGCGAGACCCCGGCCGCCGACTGAATGCCATAACCGCCTTGGGCGGCGAGCCAGAAGAAGCCTTCACAGCGCTCGTCCCAGCCCACCACCAGATCGCCATCGGCCACGAACGAGCGCAGGCCGGCCCAGCTGTGGCGTGGCCGGCGAATGCTCAGGGAGGTGGCGGCTTCGATGTGGTAAATCCCGGTGGCGATGTCCAGCTCTTCGGGCATCACGTCTTGTGGCGGGACCGGATCGGCGTTGGCCGGTGAGCCCAGCAGTTGGCCGGCGTCGGGCTTGAAGTAAAAGCTTTCATCGATGCCGATAACGGCGGGCCAGCGTGAAAAGTCCAGGCCTTCGGGACCGTCGAAGGTAAAGGCGGTACGGCGGCATGGTTGCAGGCCGATCGGTGCTACGCCGCATTGTTGCGCCACCTGATCGGCCCAGGCGCCAGCGGCGTTGACCAGGTTGCGAGCTCGCAATTGTCGGCCGTCGGCCAGTGTCAGCAGCCAATGCCGGCCCTGGCGGATGGCGGTGCTCAACTGCGCGTCACACTGCAAGACACCCCCGGCACGACGCATGGCCCGCAGGAAACCCTGGTGCAGCGCATGCACATCAAGGTCGCGGGCCTCGGTTTCAAGCATGGCGCCGGCGATGATTTCCGGACGCAGGCAAGGCACCAATGCCAGCGCCTGTTCGCAATCCATCAACGAGACATTGGCCGTGTTTGCCTGATGGCCGTCGAAGGTTTTTTGCAGTAACGACTGCTGCTCGTGACTGGCCACATACAGACAGCCGCGTGGCTCCAGCAGCGCGTGCTCGGTAAAGCCTGCCGGTGGCTGCTCGTAGAAGGCCCGGCTGGCGCGGGTCAGCGCTTGAATCTGCGCAGTGCCGTAGGTTTCCATGAACATGGCGGCAGACCGGCCGGTAGCGTGATACCCCGGCTGGCTCTCACGTTCGAGCACCACCACACTGGCTTCGCCGGCCAGGCGATAGGCCAGTGACGCGCCCGCAATGCCGCCGCCGATGATGGCGAAATCGAAACAATCACTGTCCTGCATGCCGACGTCCCTTGTGTGTGCGAATGAAGTTTTTCTCGTTTTTGATAATTCTCACATAAGAGAAATGTAGGATATGAGAATTTTCCAGTCAAGCCTTCGTCGTGGGTTAATATTCCGGCCCTAGTCCCCGCACCGTTTTTTGTACGACAGAGAGACCGCATGAGTTCCGATCAGACAGCGCCCGCTTCGTGTTCCCCGGACCATCCGCTGATAGATCGCAGCCAGGTCGGCGCGCGTTTGCGGGGGATCCGCAAAGACCAGAAGCTGACGCTCAAGCAGTTGTCCGAGCGTTCGGGCGTGGCGCTGTCGACCCTGTCGAAGATGGAGTTGGCGCAGGTCTCGGTGAGCTACGAAAAGCTGGCGGCGGCGGCGCGTGCGCTGGGTGTGGATATTGCGCAGTTATTCAGCCCGGTGAAGGCGCTGGCGAACCTGCTCCAGCCCACAGTGGTCAGCACCGCCATTGATAGCGCGGCGGGCTACAGTACGGGCAATTATGATTACCACCCGATGGCAGGGGACTTCCCCGGGCGGCGCATGACGCCGATGTACGCGCGCATCTTCGCCCGTGAACTGACCCAGTTTGACGACTACATCCGCCATCCCGGCCAGGAGTTTGCGGTGGTGCTGTCCGGACGGGTGCGGATTCAATTCGAAACGGGCGAGTCCATCAGCATTGGCTGCCGCGAAACCGCTTATTTCAACAGCGGCATCGGTCATATCTACCTGGCGGAAAGCGAGGCGGACGCTGAAGTGATGGTGGTGATGACGGATTACTGAGGCGCGCTGGCGCCACTGCTCATCAAGTATTCCACTTGGCCGCTGTGTTCATCGACCTGTTCATGGGTGACTACAAACCCTTGCGACAGGTAGAACTGGCAGCTGGCGGTGTTGTTTTTATACACCGCCAGGGTCAGCACGGGGCGCTGCTTCCTGGCGTGAGCCATCAAGCGTTTACCGATGCCCTGGCCCTGGCAGTCGGGGGCGACAAACAGCGCGGCCATCTGGTTATCGAGCAGCGAGTAGAAACCCACGACCCTTGAGTCGCGCTCCATGACGTAGGTTTCTGAGGCCGGGATATACAGGTTGCGCATGTTCTCGACCTGCGATTGCCAGAAGGCGGGGTCGATAAAGTCGTGGGCGATGAGCGAGGCATCCAGCCAGATTTGCAGGACGCAGTCGAGGTCTTTGGGTTCCAGGAGTCGGATCATTTTTCCAGTCTTGCAGGGGGGTGTTCGACACTCAGGCCGGCCGCTTTCCAGTCGTCAAACCCGGCGCGCAGCCGGCGCGCGGGTAAGCCATGGGCGTGCAAGGTGTTGATGGCATCGGTGGACAGTACGCAATAAGGCCCGCGGCAGTAGGCGACCACGTGCTTGCCTTTGGGCAGCTCGGCCAAACGCTGTTGCAGGGCCTGCGCCGGGATGTTGAGCGCACCGGGCAAGTGCCCTGAAGCGAACTCATCTTCGGGGCGCACATCCAGCAGCACCACGCTCTGGCTTTGCATCTGCATCAGCAGCTCCTCGATGGAGATGCCCTCCAGGCGCTCACGTCGCGAAAGACTGTCGAGGGCGACCTCGCGTATCTCGGCATGCTGGAACGCCAGGAAGCCCCGCAATGCTTCCAGCAAAGGTGCCACCGGCCCGCCCCCCAGGCTGTACAGCACACGTTTGCCATCGCGACGCGTCTGCACGATGCCCGCGCGCTTGAGTTGCTGCAAATGCTGCGAGGCATTGGCGACAGACACGCCGGACAGTTGCGCCAGTTGTTCGACAGAGCGTTCTTCCTGGGCAATGTGCTCCAGCAGTGCCAGACGATGGGCATGGCCCAGGGTCCGGGCGATGTCTGCCAGGGCGGTGAAGTGATCGGCGGGGAATAGGGGGCTTGACGGTTTCATGGCAAAGATCCTAGCATCGGCCAAACATTCAATCAATTAATTGAATGTTTGTCTGGGTGACGCCTAAGCCTCTCTGCTGCGTTCACCGTCCACGATCAGAAGGAAGCGCGGCATGCTTGAGTTTGTTGGGTATTCGGTGGTTATCGGGGCCGGTGCGACCCTGGTCATGGATCTTTGGGCATTGTTGCTCAAGCGTTGCCTTGGCGTGCCGTCCCTGGATTTTTCCATGGTCGGTCGCTGGGTCGGCCACCTGCCGCGTGGGCGCTGGATGCATGCCGGTATCGCCCAATCACCAGCGGTGCCGGGGGAGGGATTGTTGGGTTGGGTCACCCATTACCTGATCGGGGTGTTCTTTGCGGCGTTGCTGCTGTTGATGGTGGGGCTTGAATGGGCACGACAGCCGACGTTGCTGCCGGCCCTGGCCTTTGGTGTGCTGTCAGTGGTCGCGCCGTTCTTCGTCTTGCAACCGGCGATGGGCGCCGGCATCGCGGCGTCCAGAACCCCCAGGCCTAATACTGCGCGGTTGCGCAGCACGCTGGCCCATGGGGTGTTTGGGGTGGGTCTGTACCTGGCCGCCTGGGCGCTGGTCCTGCTTACAGGGTCTGCACGATGATCTGGCTCTTGAGGTCGTTGACCATGCTTTCAATCACCGGCTTCATCGCCTTGAAGTCCTCGGGGCTGCATACCGTATTGGCATGGGCGAACTTGAAATGGCGGGTGATCAGCACCGTATTGCCTTCCTTGGCGTAGGTCGCCTGGTAGTCAAAGCCGGCCTGTTGCAGGGACTGCGGCTTGGGCACGGCGAGGACGCTGACTTCCTTGGGAAACTCGAAGCGGGCCTGCTCCTGGGTTTCTCCCGAGAGGCAACCGAAGCCTTGGGTGCGGTCTTTTTCGGAGGCAAAGGCAAACACGTTCTGCGCAATGCCGCCGACCAGGCTGCTGAGTGCTGGTACACCGGTTGGGCCTGGCAGGTTGACCAGGTTGTCGGTGCGCCCTTCAAGGGTGTTCTTGAACGGGTTGACTTCATCTTGCAGCGAGTCGCTTTTGAACGTGCCCTGGCCCGTTTGCCCGTACCAGCCGAGGACGTTACGGATCATCGAGTCGCGGTCAGCCGGCTTCATGGCATTGAGCAGGTAGCGATTGAATTCCGAGCCCCAGCCTTCCACGGTGGTGGCATGCACAAAGTCCGCCGCACCGTTGCTGTCGACCTTGAACAGCAGGTCGTTGCTGACCTTGCCGGTTTGCGCGGCCGGGGTCTTGGCCAGTTCGCCGGATTGCGTCAACAGCACTGGCTTGCCCAGCACGGGGATTGGCAGGTAACCGGCGGCGATGGCCGTGGCGGTCGAGTCCAGGTACAGATCCAGGGCCGGCACGTAGGTGATCGCATGGTTGAGCACGCCCAGGGTAGGCACTTTGGCCAGGGTGTAGCTGTTACCCAGGTTGACCAGCACCGGCGAGCTTTCAATTGCCACTGCGCGCAGCATGGCTTCAAGCAGGGCCACGTGGTCCTTGCAGTCGCCATAACGGTTATCCAGCACGGCCTGGGCTGGATGCGGCACCACACCGCCCGCGCCGACATACACCGCCACATAACGAATGTTCTTGCGCACCCAGTCGCTCAGGGCCAGGGCCTTGCTGTGCGGGGTGGTCAGGTTGGCCGTGAGTTGCTTGGCCAGGGCGGTAATGGCCGGCGTGACCTCTACCTGGGCCCTGGCTTCATAGGCCTGGGCAAAGTCCTTGTAGCTGGCGAAGGTCGAGACCGCGAGGAACTGGCCGTAATCGACATAGGACACGGCGCCGGTTTCAATACGCGCCTTTGCCTGCGGTACGTAGTCCCAACGGTACACCTTGCGCCCGGCGGCGGCGGCCGGTGTGCTTGCCTTGAAGCCCCGGGCGTCGACAAACAGCGGCTTGTCGGCCGGCAAGTCGTAGCTCAGGCTCAACTGTTCGGTGTCGTAGAAGTCCGGCACGAAGAAGTCTTCGAACTGCTGGGGGAACAGCGCCGTGGTGCGCTGGCGCTGGTAACGCAGGACCAGCCGGTCACCGACCGCCACCTGCGGGAAAATCACCACCTTGACCCGTGAGTCCTGGAACATCGGCGCCTCGGAAGAGGCCGTCTCCTGCTGTTCCTTGATCTGCTCGGCGCCCACCTTCACCTGGCGGCCATCGGCCTTCTGGGTGAAGGCTTCAAGCACTTCGAGGGTTTCCAGGGAGCGGTTGTAGCTCAGCGAACGTTGCGCATTATTCTTGATCGCCCGTTCTTCATTGATCCGTGTCACCAGTTCAATGGTCTGGACGAAACTGCCATCGGCATTGATCACGTAGGATTGTTGATTTTTTTCGAAGGTGGCCGAGTGGTCGGTTTCATCGGTGGCGGCCTGGACCGTCAGTGAACAGGCCGCCAAAAGCAGTACGCCCAGCAGGCGCAGAGGGGGCAGGTAAGAGCCTTGCATAGAGATCCTTCTGACTAATGCGACGCTTACCGGGTGAGGGCATCGCGATAAACGAAATGTTTAATGCGACGCATTATTATATAGAGGTTCAAAAAATGCAGGCTTTTTAATGGCCCCTGCGCACATCCCCCAACGAATCACGCTGCATCGACTGCAGGTTTTTCTCGATGGTTTCGCAAATGGCTTCGGTCTGGATCTGGTGCTCGCTGGAGCGAAACGGGCTTTGCAGGTCGGTGCCGATGCGTTCGATGGCCAGCAGCATAAACCCCACCACCGTCGAGGCCAGCGGGGTGAACCAGCCCAGGGACTCCACCAGCCCCACCGGCACGATCAGGCAGAACAGCGAAATAAACAGCCGTGGAAAATACACATACGGGTAGGGCAGTGGTGTATTGGCGATGCGCTCCATGCCGCCCTGGCTGTTGGACAACTCGACCAGGGTGGATTCGAGCCGCGCCAGGCGAATGCTGTCCAGGCGTCCGGCCTTGTACTCCCGGGCCAGCAAGGCGGCAGAGCCGGTGAGGATGTCGTTGGCAAAGTTGTTGGTGGCACCGTTGCGCGCGAACTCATCCATGGGAATAAACGCCCGCACTTCCTCCGGGCACGGCTCACCCCGCAGGTGTGCGGCCAGGCAATTCACATAGGCCACGTGGCGGCGCAGCAGGGTCGACTTGATCGGGTTGACCTCGCTGTCGGGGTCATCGAGCAACGTCAGTACCTGCCGCGCAAAACTGCGCGAATTGTTGACCATCGAGCCCCACAGCGTGCGCGCTTCCCACCAGCGGTTGTAGGCGCTGGTGTTACGAAAACTGATCAGCACCACCAGCGCCGAACCGAGCAGCGTCAGGGGCATCAGCGGCAGGTTGATCTTGGCGTTGAGGAACAGCATGAAGTCTACGGTGACCGCAATGTCCCAGAGCAGCAGCCAGAACAATGCCCAGCCTACATACCCCATGGTCTTGATAATCAGCCGGTACTTTTTGACGATGGCAGCTTTCAAACACAAACCTCCGAGCGGGCGAAAAGCATCAGTGCCCTAGCTCGGACGGTGTTTGCGCAAGAAAGGTTCGTCGTTTTTCAGGCTTCGTGCAGGGAAATGCGCGAGGTTTCCGGCAGGGCCAGGCCACCGGCCAGTGCGAGCAAGGCCACGGCAATCAGGTAAAACGCCGGTGACAGGTTGCTGCCGGTGCTGCTGATCAGCCACGTTGCCACCAGTGGCGCAGTGCCGCCGAAGATCGTGTAGGCCATGTTGTAGGTGATCGCCGAGGCGGTGTAGCGCGTGCGGGTCGGAAAGGTTTCCGAGAGCAGGGCGGCCGTGACCACGCCACACAACACCGCCCCCACCGCCAGCAGCATCACGCCGACGATGGACGCGGCGAACGAGCCGGAACTGGCCATCAGGAACGACGGATACACCACCACCATCAACAGCCCGCAGGCGGTCATTACCGTGACGCGCCGCCCGACGCGGTCGGAATACCAGCCGGCTGCCGGGCATATCGCCGCGGCGAAGATCAGCGCAATCAGCGACACCAGCAGCGCTGTCGCCCGGCTCAGGCCACCGGCCACTTGCAGGTACGTGGCAAAGTAGGTGGTGAACATATAAAACGACAGCGCCGTCAGCGACACAAAGGCGCCCAGGCAGCAGATCGCTGCGCCATGGTTGCGCAGGGTTTCCTTGAGCGGCGAGTGGGCCACGGCATGTTCTTGCTTTACCGCTTGGAACGCTGGGGTTTCATCCAGCCGCCAGCGCAGGTACAGGCCCACCAGGCCCAGCGGCGCGGCGATCAGGAACGGCAGGCGCCAGCCCCAACTGCCCATGGCCTCGGCCGACAGCGAGGCTTCCAGCGCATAGGCCACCACCGCCGCCGAGGCGAAGGCGGCAAAGGTCGACACCGGGATAAAGCTGCCGTACCACGCCCGTTTATCACTGGGTGCGTGCTCCATCAGGTAGGCACAGGCCCCGGCGTATTCACCGCCGGCGGAAAAGCCCTGGGCGCAGCGGATCAGCGACAGCAGGATCGGCGCCGTGACCCCAATCGCGGCATAGGTGGGCAGCAGGCCGATCAAGGTCGTCGCCCCGGCCATGAGCAAAATCGTCATCGCCAGGGTGCGCTTGCGGCCAATGCGATCGCCGAGCATGCCGAAGAAAATCCCGCCCAGGGGCCGAAAGGCAAAGGCCACGGCAAACACCGCGAATGTCTTGAGCAGCGCCACGCTGGCATCACCGCTGGGGAAAAACTGTTGGGCGATGGTGGTGGCGAGAAAGCCATACACGGCGAAGTCGAACCACTCGACAAAGTTGCCGATACCGGCGGCGACAATGACTTTTCTCAGGGTTTGCGGCGGGACCTGTTCGGTAGATGAGCGCGTCATGGCGGGGCCTCGGCATTTCGTCAGTAAGCCCTCGATTATCGGGAAAGCGCCTGGGGCGGCTTACTTCAAAAGTGTCATCGGCATAGTCAGCACCGACCTACGGCCCATGGATTGCACTGTAGGAGCCGGCTTGCCGGCGAAAAACCCGAGAGCGACGCGGGGCACCAGACACCCTGCGTTATCGTTGACGTTTTTCGCCGGCAAGCCGGCTCCTACAGGGTGGGTTGCGCCCGGCTGGCGCGTTCGAGGATCCTCGGCCCCGGTCCTTCCTGGCTCAAGGTATCGCCGGGGTTGCGCAACGGGCAGTCGCTAAGCGACAGGCAGCCGCAACCAATGCAGTTGTCCAGGCTGTCGCGCAAGGTTTCCAGGGTTCTGATGCGTTCGTTGAGGTTGTCGCGCCAGGCCGAGGACATTTCCCCCCATTGTGCGGCGGTCAGTTTGCTGTTCGGTGGATAGCGGCTCATGGCGCGCTTGATTTCTTCCAGGGGGATCCCGGTACGTTGCGCCACCTTGATGATCGCAATGCTGCGCAGCACCAGCGACGGGAAGCGCCGTTGGTTGCCGGCGTTGCGCGTGCTGGCGATCAAACCCTTGGCCTCATAGAAGTGCAGGGTGGAGATCGGTACGCCGCTGCGTCTGGCAACCTCGCCGATGGTGAGCGAGCGCACACCGTCCGGGTTCTTTTCTGCTGCCATGGGGGTTATCCTCAGGTTAAGTTGAGGTTTTATAGTCCCGCCCGTTCTTTGCTGCAACCGCTTTCTTTGCCTACCACTCAGGAGGGCCTGCAACTGACCCACTGGGTGCTGGTGGGCTGGGTGCAGTTGGGGTTTGTGATGCTCAATGTGCGTTGGGTTTAGTGCTTTACCCTGCGCCGATCACCGCGCATCATGCGCCGCCGGCACCCATGTCAGTGGTGCCGTGAAAAGGAACAGCAGTTGAACCCACACACATTGTCCATGCGTCTCGAACGCGTGGCGGCGCAAGTACCGACCGGTGCGCGCCTGGCTGACATCGGCTCGGATCACGCCTACCTGCCGGTGGCGTTGATGAACCGTGGCGCGATTGTCGCGGCGGTCGCCGGCGAGGTGGCTGTGACACCGTTTCGCGCCGCCCAACGCACCGTGCACGACAACGGCCATGAGCTGCACATTCACGTGCGCCTGGCCGATGGCCTGGCAGCAATCGAGCCGGCAGACCGGATCGACGCAGTCAGCATCTGCGGCATGGGCGGCGAGACCATCCGCGATATGCTCGACCGCGGCAAGGCGTACCTCAGCGGCCGGGAGCGCCTGATCCTGCAACCCAACGGCGGCGAGCAACCGCTGCGCCTGTGGCTGATGGACAACGGTTACCGCATCCTCTGT
Source organism: Pseudomonas sp. FH4 (assembly GCF_000510915.2). Classification (NCBI taxonomy): domain Bacteria; kingdom Pseudomonadati; phylum Pseudomonadota; class Gammaproteobacteria; order Pseudomonadales; family Pseudomonadaceae; genus Pseudomonas; species Pseudomonas sp. FH4. The sequence goes on from NZ_AOHN01000013.1 coordinate 246,921, forward strand.
GAGGAGCTGCTGCGGGAAAACCGCTTCGACTACGAAATCATTGTTGCCGAGCGCGGTACACCGGTGAGCTACAGCGCCGAACAACTGTACTTCGGTCCCTTGCAGATGCAGGCCCGCAGCCCGGCCTTCCTGGCCAAGTGGCAGCGCCTGTTGCGCTACAAGCAACGGACCCTGGGCCAACTCGCCGAGGCGCGACAGGCGCTGCCCGAGCAGAAGGTGCAGGAGTTGGCGCAGGAGGTACGCTGGATCACGGCGCTGTTGGTGTAGATCAGCTTCCTCAGAAATGCTCCAATACGCCATCCTCCAACCCAGGTGCCCCGCATGCCAGACGCTACAGACCAAGCCTTCTACGACCGCGCGGATGCGCATATCGAGCTGTCGAACGAACAACTGAAAATCCTCGAAAACCTTGGCCAGGTCAGTGCTTCGATGATGTTCGGCACCACCCGTTTCAATGCCTGGGCGAGTGCGCGCAACTTCAAGTCCGGTGCCGAAATGGCGGAGGCGCGCGAAGCGATGTTGAAGTACTTCTGTGAGCAGTACCGGATGATGCTGGAAGATAATCTTGATGATCACATCAACAACTTCAGCCAGTACATGACGGCCCCGAAACCGCAGTGATCCCTGTGGGAGCTGTCGAGCCCCGGCGAGGCTGCGATAGCGGTAGGTCAGGCCACATCAATGCTGGCAATGCCGCCGCCAGTGCAGCCTCACTAGCGCTCGATCGCGCCGATACCTGATACGGACAGACTGTCGAGAAACTCCGCCACCTGCTGGTTACCGCGCAAATGCACCGTAGGAATCTGCGGCCCCACCGCCAGGCGCATCGCCTCGATACCCGGCCGGTAGCCGCGATCAAAGTTCCACACAAAATCCAGAAAGGTCAGGAACTCCCGGTCGAGCTTATCGGTACAGCCCACCGGCCGGTCCGCGCGAGGGCGTTTCAGGGCGCTGCGAATAAGGACCCGGGTGAAGCAGGTCAGGCGCGGTGTATCCAGCCAGACGATCAGGTCGGCACGGGGCAGGCGCAGGTCGAAGGTGCGGCGGGCGTAGTTGCCTTCACACACCCAGGTGTCCGACGCCACGGCTTCGCGGACCCGGGTGCGAAACTGTTCGGCGTCGGTCTCGACCCAGTTGGGTTCCCAGAACAGCGTGTCCAGGTGCACAACGGGCAGGCCGAGGCGCTCGCCAATGGCGCGGGCGAGGGTGGATTTGCCGCTGCCGGCGTTGCCCAGAATGACAATCCGTTGCATGGAGACGTCCTGAAAAAAGCCGGCAATTATGCCGGCTTCAGAAGGGGAGTCAAACGCCCGGCGATTTACTTGGCAAACGCATATTCCCCGCCCTGTTCCAGCGCCTTGCGATACGCCGGGCGGTCCTGGAACCGCCGCACCCACGCCGCCAGGTTCGGGTATGCCTGCAACTTGCCCTGGGCCTTGGCGATTTCGCCAATAAAGCTCATCTGGATATCTGCGCCGCTCAGCTCATCGCCCAACAGGTAGGGCGACTGCGCCAGGGCGTTATCCAGGTAACCCAGGTAGTTGGCCAGTTCCGACTCGATCCGTGGATGCAACGGCGCGCCGGCCTCACCCAGGCGGCCGACGTACAGGTTGAGCATCAGCGGCAGCATCGCCGAGCCTTCGGCGAAGTGCAGCCATTGCACATAAGTGTCGTAGGCAGCGGTGGCCGGGTCTGGTTGCAGGCGGCCCTGGCCATGGCGACGGATCAGGTAGTCGACAATGGCGCCGGACTCGATCACCACGCGCGGGCCATCCTCAAGCACCGGCGATTTGCCCAGCGCGTTGATCGCCTTGAGCTCCGGTGGCGCGAGGTTGGTCTTTGGGTCGCGCTGGTAGCACTTGAGCGCGTAGGGCAGGCCGAGTTCTTCGAGCAGCCAGAGGATGCGCTGCGAACGTGAGTTGTTGAGGTGGTGAACAATCATCATGGGAAGCTCCGCCGGGCGAGAGTGGGGTGTCTGATAGCAGACTGCTGCGCCGGCGTAGAGTGCCCTGAATCAGTTGGGCGTGTCAGGGGAAATCGTTGCGTCCGGCGCGGGTTGTGCTTCCAGCTTCAAACGATCGGCCTTGCTGATGTACTTGTCTTTGCTTTTGGGGGCCAGTTTGGCATTGGCCTTTTGGGCGTTTTTTTTCAAAATCTGATTGAGTTTCTTACGACGGTTCATGCTTTCTACTCAGCGCGTTGATGCGGGGATGATATCAGCTCCTATAGGGGGGCGCTCAGCCTTGCAGGCGCGGCCCCCAGTCCTCGGTCATGCCTTTTTCCAGGCGCCGTTCCAGCGTACGCCGCCATGATGGCACCAACGGCAGCGCCAGGCATTCGCGCAACAGCTCGGTCTCCACTCGCTTGTCGAACAGCACGGCGGACAAGCGTGCCAGTGACCAGTCGGCAAAGGGCCGTTCGACCAGTTGCAGGCGATCGCCCGCGCTCACCACGCCTTCCTCCAGCACCCGGTAGTACCAGCCGGTGCGGCCCGACTGCTGCACGCGCAAGGCCAGGTTGGCCACGGCGAAGCGGTCGCTGAGCTTCCAGCACGGCATGCGTCCCTGGGACACCTCAAGCAATGCCGTCCCCGCCTGAATACGATCGCCCAGGCACACGTCATGCTCGCTCCAGCCGGTGGTACTGAAGTTCTCGCCAAAGGCCCCCGGCTGCATCAGCAAGGGATGAGCGCCCAATTCGTCGGCCCAGCGGGCGTAGTGCTCAAGCGGGTAGTGGTGAATGGCTTTTTCCACTCCGCCATGCACGCGCAAGTCGCCCTGTTCGTCGCCGTGAAGGCCCAGGGTTGCGACCTTCAGTTGGCCGTGTCGCGGCTGTTTGTCGATGGCGCTTTGGGTGCCTGGGCGGGTGAAAGGCTGCGCGCGGCCGGTGAGCAGGGTGTCGAGGCAAATAGTGGGCAGGCTCATGCAGGGACCTCCGGTGTTTGATGTTCACGACAGATCAATGCGGCATCGCTCGGCGCCAGGGGCTCCTGGGTCAGGCCGCAAAACGGCTGGTTATTAACCTGCTGATGGAAGCGACAGGTGCTGCACAGACCGAAACTGGGCACATCCGCGCTGCGCTGCACTTCGCGCAGCAACTCGCCCAGCAGTGTCTCCAGTTGCAGGCCGCGCACGCCCATCCGCGCCTCACCTGCGGCGAGGAAGTGCGGTGGCAACAACGCGTCCAGCAGGCTGCGCGCGGTGTCCGTCAACTGCAGGTGAACGCTGCGCTTGTCGTGCGCATCCTGGGTCTTGACGATCAGCCCCTTGGCCTCCAGCGCCTTGAGCGACTGCGACACCGTGCCTTTGGTCAGGCCCAGGTAGTCCGTCACGCCCAACGGCGTATTGGAGTAGCGGTTGCAGCGTGCCAGGTACATCAGCGCGCTCAACTGGATGGGTTGCAATTCGGCCAGCAGCGGGTGCTGGCGGAACCAGATGCGGCTGAGGCTGGCGAGCCTTTCAAGCAGATCAAAAAGGGTGGTGTCGGACATAAGTCGCTCCTGTCGACACATAGTATCGACTAAATACTATATTGACAAACGCCAAAATGCGCGCAATTCTTGTTTAGGTATCGATTCGATACTAATTGAATGAAGGAGACTCAAAATGTCCACTGCACGCTTCTACCATGCCGGCTGCTCTGTCTGTGTTTCTGCCGAACAGACCCTGCTCAACCTGCTGGACCCGGCACTCAAGGTCGAGGTCGTCCACCTTGGCGAACAACCCCAGCGCATCGCCGAAGCCGAACTGGTCGGGGTCAAGTCGGTCCCGGCGTTTGTTCACGACGGCCAGGTGCTGCACCTGAATTTTGGTGCCTCCATTGACGATCTGAAGTAAGGCGCTGCCAGCCAGGAGAACCACCATGAACGCGTATCAGCCCCTGAACTGCGATGTGCACGATTACCTGGAGATCGCCTGCCTGCACGGCTACCGCCTGCAGGTTGAACTGATCGACGGGCGCAGCTACGCAGCCAGGGCGCTGACTACGCGTACCGCGACAAGCAAGGAAGAGTTTCTCGTACTGTGCAGCGACAGCGGCCAGTTCGAGGTGCGTCTTGACCAATTGCTGGCCATTACCCCGCTCGACGATAATGCCCGTTTCGGCCGTATCGAGCTGACATAGAGAGAACAGGATGAATAGATACCGACTGATGGTTAGCCGCAACAACCGGCTGGCAGGGCATTTCGAATCCGCCACCCCCTGGGCGCTCGACGCCGTGCAAGACATCGCACGCTGCCTGGCGGATGCCGGTTACGACATTGAGTTCCAGGTCGCCGATGGCGAGCGCCGGCTGCTTGAAAGCGGCCCGGAAGGGGTTCGGGTGCTGCACAGCGAACCGATCTTCAAGAAGGCCGTCTTGCCCTAGGTGGCAAGGCCACGGACAAATCGATCCGGCCGGCGGTATTGGCCTGAGCCCGATGCACGCCATTCGGGTTCACTGCTGACCTCTGGTTCAGGCGCTGGAATGTGATGCTTGACGGCATGTACGTTATCGACGGACATTTTTTGGCGTGCGTTTATTTGATTGTTAAGGTGACTTTGCCTTTTGATCTACCCTGCTCGACGTATCGCAACGCCTCAGCAGTCGATTCAAAGGGGAAGGAACGATCGATGACCGGTTTGATGACGCCCGCTTCGATAAGCGAGGTGATTTTTTGCAGTTGTATCCCGTCGGCACGCATAAACAAAAATGCATAGCTCACCCCATGCTTGCGGGCTTTTCTACGAATACCGCTGCTCAGCAGGCGCATGACTTGCCTGAGCATCCAGGACAAGCCTTGCTCCTTTGCGAACGCTGCTGTCGGTGGCCCAGAGAGGGAAATGAGCTGTCCGTCGGGCTTGAGAACCTCGACTGATTTCATCAGTACATCGTTGCCCAGGCTGTTCAACACCACGTCGAAGTCGTGTAATTGGCTTGTAAAATCTTGCTTCTTGTAGTCGATGACCACATCCGCCCCGAGCGCCTTCACCCATTCGACATTCGCCGTGCTGGTGGTCGTTGCAACGAAGGCGCCGAGGTGTTTGGCGAGCTGGATGGCAAACGTGCCGACACCGCCAGATCCGGCATGAATCAACACCTTCTGGCCTTTTTTCACCTGGGCGGTCTCAACCAGCGCCTGCCAGGCCGTCAAGGCGGCCAAGGGGACGGATGCCGCTTGGGCCATGTCAAGGTTCGAGGGTTTGAGCGCGAGTGCGTTTTCGTTCACGGCGATCAGTTCGGCAAACGTCCCGATCCGATCCTCGGGAGGGCGTGCATAGACTTCGTCGCCCGGCTTGAATCGTTTCACCGCCGCACCAGTGCTAACGACCACTCCGGCGAGGTCATTGCCCAATACCAATGGAAAGGTATAGGGCAGGATCAGTTTGAATTCCCCGGTTCTGATCTTCGAGTCCAACGGATTGACGCTCGTTGCATGCACCTGGACCAGAACGTCATGCACACCGACCGCAGGGTCGGGCACTTCGCCAATCATTCCGTTTTGCTTGCCGTAGCGGTCGATAAAAAATGCCTTCATGTTGCAGTTGCTCTTGTCGGTTGAATGAGAAAGGGGCGCGCCCCGGCAACGTTGATGCGATGAGGCATTCAAGCTGTCAGGCGCCGAGGAACGCCAAAGCCTTGGCCACGAAATCGGTAGGGTACTGAAAAATACTGCCGTGCCCGGCGTCCTGATAAAGGATCAGTTGCGCGTTGGGGATTCGCTTTGCCAGCTCAAGCGAGTTGACCGTAGGCACCATGATGTCGTTGTCCCCGTTGGCGATCAGCGTCGGCATCTGTAGGCGACCGAGCGCTTGCGGCGCCTGTTTGCCCCACGCCGTAATGGCTTTCAATTGCCGTAAAAACGCACGGGGTGTCGGACCTTTGTCCCGGTCTTGGCGGCGCTCTTTCAATCGTTGCAAATACTCAGACGCGGCGCGTTGCCCGTTGGCCGTGCGGGTAAAGAATAGATAGAATTTTGGATCGCGTAGCGTCAGCAGCCCCTTGATCATTAACGGCCAGGTCACCGAGCCGACGTTGTCGATGCCTGCGCCGCCGGCCGGCCCGGTGCCGGTGAGGATCAGCCGGTGCACGCGTTCGGGCGCTTTCAGGGCGATGTCTTGAACGACGAAGCCTCCGAGTGAAAAGCCGAGCAGGTCAACCTTGTCCAAACCCAGCGCACGAATAAAGCCGATGCCATCGTCAGCCATCTCACCGACAGTCAACGGCGCGGCGCCACCCGAGCCACCGATACCGCGGTAATCGGTGATGATGACGCGCCGGTTTTTTGCCAGGCCGTCAATGATCCTGGGGTCAAAGTTATCCAGCACTGCCCCCCAATGGTTGAACATGACCAGCGGGACCCCCTCCCTGGGGCCTAGGTCACGATAGGCGAACGGTATCCCGCCAATCAGAATCGACTGGTTCGCCGCGTTGATAAATGACGGCTGCGGCCCAGGGTGATGTCTTGCAGCTATAAACGTCATGTTTATTCTGTCCGCTTGCGAGGTGAGGCTGACCTGCTCGACATGAGTCAGGCTTGAGTCAAATAGCGTTGCGCCACGGCGGACTGCCTGATTTGCGACAAAAGCCCCTGACGTGCGGTTTGCAGGGCATCCCAGCGCTCGCCTTCTTGCAGCGCAGGAATGGTCACTGGTTCGCGACGGTCGAAGCCGAGCAGGGCGGCATCGACCAGATCACCCACTTCCATGATTTCGCTCAAGGTATTGATGTCGATACCGGCGCGATCCCAGATCTCCGTGCGAGTGGCGGCCGGTAGTACGGCTTGTACATAAACACCCTGAGGTGAAAGCTCCAGGCTCAGGCCTTGGGAAAGGAACAGTACGAACGCCTTGGTCGCACCATAGACCGTCATGCCGAACTCAGGTGCCAGGCCCACCACCGAGCCGATGTTGATGATCGCGCCTTCACCTGCTTTGGCCAGGCGTGGCGCGATGGCGCTGGCCAGCCGCACCAGCGCGGTGGTGTTGAGGGCCACCAGTTGCGCAACGCTGTCGGTGCTTTGCTCGATGAAGGTGCCGGACTGTGCGGCACCGGCGTTGTTGACGAGGATGCCGATGCGCGCGTCATCGCGCAGGCGCGTTTCGACGGTGTGCAGGTCGCTGAGGTGAGTCAGGTCGGCCTGAAGCACTTCAATGGCGACGTTGTGTTCGCCACGCAACTTCGCCGCGAGCGCTTCCAGGCGCGAGTGGTCGCGGGCGACCAACACCAGATCGTGCCCGCGTTGGGCGAAACGCTCGGCGTAAACTGCGCCGATGCCAGTGGAAGCGCCAGTGATGAAAACGATAGGGCGAGTAGTCATGATGTCAGCTCTTTGCCAGGAACATGGATTGGGGTTGATACAGGAATAAAACCAGGCTCGATCAGCCAGTGCCTAGTTGGCGGCAGCCCCTGATTCGGCCAGCGTCGGGTAGTCGATGTATCCCGCCGCACCGCCGCCGTAGAGTGTCGAGGGGTCGAAGGCAGACAGTGGCGCACCGCTCTTGAGTCGCTCGACCAGATCAGGGTTGCCAATGAAGGGGCGACCGAAGGCGATCAGGTCGGCTTTGTCATGCGCAAGGCGTGCTGTGGCCAGGTCCAGGTCATAGCCGTTGTTGGCGATGTAGGTGTTCTTGAAGCGCTGGCGCAAGGCGTCGAAATCAAAGGGCGCCACGTCGCGTGGCCCACCGGTCGCACCTTCGACAACGTGCAGATAAACGATGTCCAGAGCATTGAGTTGGTCGACGATGTAATCGAACTGAGCCTGTGGATCACTGCTCGATACACCATTGGCCGGCGAGACAGGCGAAAGACGAATGCCCGTGCGATCAGCACCAATCTCGGCGGTCACGGCGGCCGTCACTTCCAGCAGTAGGCGCGCACGGTTTGCGATCGAGCCACCGTAGACATCCGTACGCAGGTTGGCGCCGTCCTTGATGAACTGATCCAGCAAATAGCCGTTTGCACCGTGGATTTCCACGCCGTCAAAGCCTGCCGCAATAGCGTTTGCTGCCGCTTGGCGGAAATCGTTGACGATGCCCGGCAGTTCGTCAGCGTCCAGTGCTCGCGGCTCGGAAGCGTCCTCGAAGCGATTGTTGACGAACACCTTGGTCGCGGGACGAAGCGCGGAAGGGGCTACCGGCGACGCGCCTTGCGGTTGCAAATCCACGTGAGAAACACGGCCCACATGCCACAGCTGTAGGAAAATTTTCCCACCCTTGGCGTGCACGGCATCGGTGACCTTGCGCCATCCTTCTATTTGAGCCGCTGTGTAAATGCCTGGGGTGTCCTGATAACCCTGTCCCTGCTGCGAGATTTGCGAGGCTTCGGAAATGAGCAAACCCGCACTGGCCCGCTGGCTGTAATAGGCAGCGGCAAATTCACTGGGCACAAAGCCTGTGCCTGCGCGATTGCGCGTCAATGGCGCGAGAACCGCGCGGTTTGACAGCGGCAGGGCGCCAAGTGTGTAAGGGGTAAACAGATTCAGGTCGCTCATGGGTGTTTATTCCGTGCCGGGAGTAAGTGGGCATATCGCTGGTATTTAGGATGATGATCGAAATCTAAACTGTCAACAACTTTGATTATGATCAACATCTATGTATGATCGGCCGATGAATTTCAGCGGTAGAGGGGTATCGAACATGCGAGTGTCCAAGGCTCAGGCCCAGGCAAATCGGGAGCACATCGTCGAAACGGCCTCAGTTGTGTTTCGCGAGCGCGGTTTTGATGGTGTCGGCGTGGCCGACCTGATGGCCACCGCCGGGTTCACCCATGGCGGTTTCTACAAACATTTCGGTTCGAAGGCTGACCTGATGGCCGAAGCCTCGGCCAACAGTCTTGCGCAGTCATTGGCCTGCGCCCAAGCAATGAGCGTGAAGGATTTCATTGATGTGTACGTGTCCAGGGATCATCGCGACGGTCGCTCCACGGGTTGCACCATGGCGGCGTTGTGCGGTGACGCGGCGCGTCAGTCGGGCGATTTGAAATCGGCATTCGCTGAAGGCATCGAGCGCACGTTGCAAACACTCGGCGAAAAATACCCGACCGGGCCGGATGCTGCGCCGGGTGAGGCGAGGGTGAAAATGATCGACCTACTGGCGCGCGCGGTCGGCGCGATCATGCTATCGCGCGCCTGCCCTGACGACTCGGCGCTGGCCGATGAAATTCTGGTGGAGTGTCACGCGCAAATGACCGCATCATTATCGATTCAGTCGTAGGTTCGTTTCGTAAAAGGAAATAGAGGGTTGTCAGCACAAGGTGTGCTGACTGGCTTCATTTCGTCTTTGGCCGATAGCTGCCGCCCAATACATCTAAACCGAAGTAGCCTCATCCACTGCCGGAGTTTTATCAGCATTAGAAGCATGGAAAGCAAATTGGACCTCTGCTTTCTTTGGATGCTTTATCAGCCCCTCTGAAGGACCGTCAGATGTGAATAGATTAGACAATACCGTGAGCAACGCCCCTAATATGACATAACCGAACAAAACGTGAGTTATTACTAGCGCCTGAGATAGCCAGTTTGATTTATTGGCAGCAATATCTCCGTAGCCAAGAGTGGTCATGGTGACGACAGAGAAATACAAGCTCTGAACTAGAGTTAAATCGTTTCCCGCATCCCCCGATGTTGATGCAGGTATTAGCCAGTAAATGAGTGCATAGAACAAGCACACGATCAGGAATGATATTAATACCTGTCGTGGAGATCTACCATAATCCGATGCCATCCAGAACAATTTAACTAGGAGGCTTTTTATTTTTCCGTTTTTCTCATGCCAGGCAGCCCAGTTATGCCTACGGTTACAGTACTGAAGCGTTTGACGAAGGCCAGCAGAGTAACAGGCGCTTTCAAAGCTTACTGTTCTAAAGTCTGTTTTATTTGAAACATTTGCAAGATGAAAATAAGTTCCAGTTGTAAATTTTGCATTGGAAAAATTTGTCCCGCACAGATTGAATCTCAACTCCCCCTCTAGAAGTGGATTTCTTCCACCGCCTTGGAATTGTGCATCCGAGAGGTCTGCCGCATAGAAGCTACAATCTTGAAATCTAGAGTTGGAGAAGTTGGCTAAAATTAAACGGCTTCCTTGAAAGCTTGCTTCATCGAAATTGCAAATTTCGAAGGAAGTATTGGCCAGTTGCGCGCGGTCAAAAATAGATCCTTTAAATATAGATCCAGTCGCATTGATACCGGTCATTTCGGCATTCAAGAAAATGCAATCGGACATATTGACACCTTCTAACGTTGCACCCTTTAGGTTGGCGTCACAAAAAGTTGCGCCTTTGCCATCGGCATTTATGAAGGTGGCGCCAATAATTTTTATGCCTTCAAGATTCGACTCTCGCAAATCGATAGTTTCTTTGGTTTTAGATGCGTAATCGTTCCATTCTGAAAAGTCTTCTTTTTTGGAGCACTCTATTATTAATTTATATTGTTCTGGGTTGAAAGTCTTATTCATAGTCTATTTATGGCTTCTGCGTTAACTTGCAGTTACTGATGTCATGATGATGGCGCAAATCCAGAACATACGTCAAATTGAGGTTCATCTTAGGCATGGAACATGCTCGCGTCTCACACTGATCGTTCGCAACCCTCCTCGAATGACCGCAGCGGGTCGATTGTGTTGAAAAAGTCGACGTTGGTATGCTCACCCCCTCTCATCGACTTGTTTTGGATAGGTGCTCATGTTGACTGGCTTGAATCACCTTACGTTGGCGACTGCGAACCTTCCTCGCAGTATCGAATTTTATGTGGGGCTACTCGGTTTTAGGCTGGCTGCTCGCTGGGAAACGGGGGCCTATCTTACCCTTGGCGATCTCTGGCTTTGTTTGTCTTTCGATGAGAACTGTGCATCGAAAAAACACCCTGATTACACTCACTATGCGTTTTCGGTGGGGCAGGACGATTTTGAAGGAGTAACTGTTTGCTTGCGGTTACGGAACGTTATCGAGTGGAAAACCAATTCGAGCGAGGGTGACTCGTTTTATTTCTCAGACCCCGACGGGCACCGACTGGAAGTGCATGTCGGCAGTCTGGCTTCGCGGCTTGAGCAATGTCGGCGCCATCCATACGCAGGTATGGAGTTCTTTGACTGACAGTTTTCGATCGATTTATTGAGCAAGTAGCTCTCCTACCGGGCTTGCGGCAAAATATACACATCGGCCAGCGGGAGCGTACGCAGCATGATGGGACAGTTATCGAGTGGGCAGGATCGACTGTTTTACTCGTTCAACCTTGAAGATCACATCCCCGCCAATCACCTTCTGCGTAGCATTGATCGGTGTCTCGACCTGAGCGACTTGCGCCATTACCTCGCCGATTTTTACAGCCCGATTGGGCGTCCGTCGATTGATCCCGAACTGATGATCCGCATGCTGATCGTGGGCTATTGCTACGGCATTCGCTCAGAGCGTCGGCTGTGCGAAGAGGCCCATTTGAACCTGGCGTATCGCTGGTTCTGCCGGTTGAGCCTTGAAGATGAAGTCCCCAATCACTCGACCTTTTCCAAAAATAGACACGGACGTTTTCGGGACAGCGATCTGTTTCGCTGGCTGTTCAATGAAGTGCTGCGTCGTTGCATGGGCGCCGGCCTGGTCAAGGGCGAAGGCTTTGCCGTGGACGCCAGCATCATCAAGGCGGATGCCAGTTGGCAGCGCGGTGTACCGGGTGATGAGCCGGTCAACTGGAGCGATCCGGCCCTGAGCACCCGCGCCGTGCGTGAGTATCTTGAGGCCCTCGATGAAGAGGCCGAGGAATACCGCTGCCCAGCCGGCAACGTATTACGCAGCGAATGGCGAGCCTTCAAGAACGAGCGTTCGAACGTCACCAAAGCCAGCACCATCATCTTCCGCTCCCGGCAAACCGACTGCGCGAACTGCCCGATGAAAGCCAAGTGCTGCCCGAACACTACGTTTCGCAAGATTGCTCGCAGCGTCCATGAAGCCGCTCGGGATGTGGCTCGGCGCATCGCCGCGACGCCGGAGTACGTGCGCTCTCGCCACGAACGTAAGAAGGTCGAAATGTTGTTTGCCCACCTCAAGCGCATCCTGAAATTGGATCGCTTACGACTACGTGGCATGAGTGGCGCGACCGATGAGTTCACGCTGGCCGCCGCGGTGCAGAACCTGCGACGGCTGGCCAAATTTACATCTCAAGGGCCACCGGTCACGGGATAGGTGCGCCTGCACCAAGCAAAAAACCTCAAACCAACCCAATAACAGAGCAGCAAAGGTCAACGAAGGGCCGAGAAACCACTCAATGTGGTGAGTAGGTTCTCCGGTGGTAGCCGTGCCTGAGTTCAGGCGAACTGAAAATCCGACTTTTTCAACACAATCGGCCAGAGGCAGCCGTCATCAAACAACTGCACTCACCCAAAACGGACAGAAAATTACTCTGACAGGCCCCTACCGTAAAACTCACAAACCCAGCGCCAACGTTGCAAGCTTCGCCACCTCAAGCGGGGTAGTCGGGTCAATGTCGTCTTCGAGCATCCAGGCTGCTGACAAGCCGGTCCACGCGAGCACCCATTGCAATAACCTGCGGTGATCAATGTCGCCGGCCTGTCTCACGATTTCGATCCGACGCGCGAAGCAACCCGGCGCCAAAGCGCTTTGGCTATCGGGATTGCAGAAAATATTCGCGAAATCAAAACCGCGCTCACCGTACAGTCCCTTAGGGTCGATAGCGAGCCAGCCCTTAGGGCCGAAGTCCAATACATTGGCGTGGTGGATGTCACCATGCAGTACCCCGACGTCGCGCGGGGCATCCAGGAGTTCGCGAGCGGTTTTTGCAGATTGCTCAAAGACTCCTCGGTGGGTTGCCGCTGCGCCCCATAGGGCTTCGAACCGTTGCAGCAGTGGAACTAAAGCAGGAGCCGGTTTTGTACGTGGCGTGTGAAGGCGGCCGGCCACAGCACAAAGAATGCGAGTAGCCTCATCATCCTGGCCGCCGTTCACCATGTGCATGAGTGAGCGCGCGCCGCTCGCGCGTTCCATCAGCAAGGCTTCGCCATCCTGCGCCAACACGGGCGCTGCTCCCTGACCGTCCCACCAAGCCATGAGCCGATTGCCCGCTTGCTCTTCTGGCTCTTGCGAGATTTTGAGCATGGCTGGCGTGCCGTGGTAGCGAACAGGAAGTAGATTGCCATTCAGCGAGGTGAAAGCATCACCGTCGATGGTCAGCTCCCATCGTTTCAAATATTGATCAAACATAAAGGCATCAACTTTTCGCTTTGTCTGGAGCAATCATTATGAAGGCTTGAGGCATAAGACTGAATGTCGGCTTTATCCTCGGCGGAGCATCTTGCCGATGCTCGCCTGCGGTAGCCGAGGGTGGGTTTTCGCGTATTAGCGTCTGATCAATTGCCAAGTGAGCGGACAGGGCGGAACGACCCGTAACCTCATATTAGTGCTGAGCCGCGTTTACATTCCAGGCTTTCACCTAAGCCACGGATCATCTCCATCAATGCCTTCACCCGCAGCGGCAAATTTCCGGCCGGGTACACCGCGTGCATCTGTGGGCTCTCACCGCTACTGGAGGTGAGCTTGTACTCAGGACAAACCCGGAACAGGCGGCCCGCTTCCACTTCGGGCTCCGCCATCCAATCCGCCAAGCGGGCGATCCCGACGCCCGCCAGGGCTGCCTGGAATACCGCCAGACCGGAGCTGAAACGGAATTTTGGGTGAACCCGAAAGCTGATGGCCTGCTCCTCACTGCGAAAATTCCACTCCTTGAGAATCCGCGGCGCCGTATGCAGGATCAGCGAATGCGCCTCCAGTGCCTCGATGGAGTCGGGCATGCCGTTGCGCTCCAGGTAGCCGGGGCTGGCATACAGATAACGTGAGTAACTCCAGAGCGCAAAGCCGATCAAGTCGCTGGATTGTGGAAACGCGCCGCGAATCGAGAAGTCCAGCTTGCTCTTGGCCGGGTCGATGATCTCATCGGTGAAGATCACATCGATGTTAACGTCTGGATAACGCTCGCAGTATTGCGCGATCAACCGGGGCAATACCCCGTGTCCGAGAAACTCGGGGGCGGAAAAACGGATCCAGCCGGAGGCCAGGCCGCTGAGACCGGCCAGGTCTTCATCCACCTCGCGTTGCAGTTCGAGCATTTTGTACGCGTGGGGCAATAAGCATTCACCCGCTTCGGTCAAGCTCACGGCATTGGACGAGCGATTGAATAACTTGAGCCCCACACTTTCCTCCAGGGCTTGAACGACACGGGTCAGCGCACTGGGGGAGCGCCCCAGAGTCCGTGCCGCGACGACGAAGCTGCGCTTGCGAGCCACGGTCGCGAAGGCTTCAAGTTCCCCCAACATATTCAATGCCATTCTCCACCTCATTGCACTTTTCACAACGCGGCATTGCAACACAAAAACGGCCCTTCCGTTAACCTTCCCGTTCAACCCACAAGGATGGGGCAAACAGGAGCGCAAGGACGTGTCGAAACTGGATGAAGTAATCGGGAAAGCCGCAACGGGTGTTGATGAAGTAGTTCATGAATGGCTGGAAAAAAAATCAGTGACTTCGACCCGACGGGAGATACCGCAAATTCATCTGTCGCTCGAAGAACAACGCACACTTCAGGCCGGTCTGGCATCGCTGGACGTGACCGATAGCGCCTCGGGTATCCGCCACATGCCGGCCCTGGGGCTGTTGCTGGAAAGTGCCCTGTGCACCGAGAAAATCCAGCAGCTACGCAATTTTCCACAGGCCCCTGAAGTGGCGATGATCGTCAGGGGGCTGCCGCTGGACCCGCAACTGCCGGCCACGCCCTATGACCTGGAGCCGGGTATCGAGAACTTGTCGATTCTGGCCGGGGCTATTTTGTCCGTGCTGCAAACTTTGCAAACCCGTCCGCTGGCGTACGAGGGTGAAAGCAGCGACACAGTGTTCCGTCACGTATCGCCCAAGCACAAGCGAGAGACCGAAAAGAGCTCCTATGGCTCGCGCGCGGATCTGGACATGCATGTCGACAATCCTCACCTGCCTTTGACCTGCGAACCCGTCTCGCAGTTGTCGGCCTGTCCGGAGTACCTGTCCCTGACCGGCCTGCGCTGCGAGCTCGACGTGCCGACGCGCATCGTCGCCATTGACGAGGTGCTGGCGATTCTGCCGGCCTACGTCGAAGAAGAATTGTCACGACCGAACTTCACCGTTCGCCGACCGGCCTCCTTCGGCAAACAGGGGAATGTGCTGGAAAACGTCCCCTTGCTGTACAGAAGCGCAACCGATGGCCTGTATTGCCGCTACAACAAAGCGAGTGTCGAAGCGACCTCGGCCAATGCGCGGTTTGCCCTCCAACTGTTCGCCGCCGTCGCCAATCATCCCGATGTCGTGCACCACATACTGCTGCAGCCAGGGGACATGCTGATCTTCAAGAACCAGCAAACCCTGCATGCCCGGGATGGTTTTACACCCCGCTACGATGGCCGTGATCGCTGGATGTTGCGTGTCTTCGGGGTCAATGATCCGGCACGCGTGGTGCCGCTGGACCCTCATCAACCCTACATAGTCAGAGCCTGATTTCATGGTCGATATTGTCATCCTTTGCGTGTTCGCCTTCGCCGCCGGCCTGATCGATGCGGCGGTGGGCGGCGGCGGACTGATCCAGATTCCCGCGCTATTCAACGTGCTACCCAGCGCTCAACCGGCGGCGCTGCTGGGTACCAATAAGGTCGCGGCCGCCTGCGGCACGGCATTCGCGGCCCGGTCCTTCGTGCGCAAGGTGGTGATCGACTGGGGGCTTGTGATCCCTGCCGCCTGCGCGGCTTTTGTCATGGCTTTCTTCGGCGCCGCCACGGTGTCGTTCGTACCCCAGTCGATGATCCGGCCGGCGGTGCTGGTGTTGATTGTACTGATGGCGATCTACACCTTCTGGAAAAAGGATTTCGGCGCCCTGCACAAACCCATGCGCATCGGGACCAAGGAAAAACTGCTGGCGATCGTCATCGGCGGTGCCATCGGTTTCTACGATGGTCTGTTCGGTCCCGGCACTGGCAGCTTCCTGATCTTCCTGTTTATCCGCTGCTTCGCCTTCGACTTTCTTCATGCCTCGGCATCGGCCAAACTCGTGAACATCGCGACCAACGTCGCGGCACTGATGTTCTTCATTCCGACGGGTAACGTGCTCTACCTGATCGCAATCCCCATGGCGGCATTCAACATCCTGGGCGCGCTCACTGGCACCTGGCTGGCGGTTCACAAAGGCGTGCCTTTTGTCCGGGCTCTATTCCTGGTGTTACTGGTGATTCTGATCAGCAAACTGTCCTACGACCTGCTCCTGTAAACCTGAGGAAAACTACATGCATCCCATGTTCGATCGCCTCGTGGCACTACTCGATGCCCGCTCAGCCTCCTACCGGGTGTTGATGCACGATGCCGAGGGCCAGTCGGCGCGCGTCGCCGAAATCCGTGGCACCGAGCCCGGCCAAGGTGCGAAGGCCATGCTTTGCTCCCTCAAGGGGCAGGCCGGACCCTATGCACTGGTGATACTGCCGGGCGACCAGAAGCTGGACATGAAGAAAGTCGGAGCAGCCCTGGGCGGGAAAAAAGCCGAACTGGTGAAGGCCGAAACCGCCATGGAACTGACCGGGTGCCGGATCGGCGCCATCCCTCCTTTTGTTTTCGATGAGCGGATTCAATTGATCGTCGATCCGGCCTTGACCACGGGCTACGCTGAAATAGCCTTCAACGCGGGGCGCCTGGATGCGTCGATGGTGCTCGATACGCAGGATTACCTGGCGATTGCCATGCCTCGATTGCTGGATATCAGCCAGGCCTGAGCAGGCGTTTTCACATACGTGTCTAGTCCTGAGGTCCGCAATCGGCCAAACGCATCCGTTTACATCGATAGGGGTCATGCAGCAACGTAGACAAGAACCGGCTGGAGGCAAGTGAGCGGCGGTGCCGAATCAAGCATGTCGGTAGACTCACACCAGGGATAGCTGCGACCTTGAAGCCAATCCATTATCTTGCGCATATGCTGGGAAGGGCACTCCAACATGTGTTCGATAGTAATGGACAGTTGAATGGCCAGGCCGCTTTGCGGTGAAAAGACCCAATGATATTCCCCGCAGCCTACACGCAACTCTCCAGTCGCTTTTGTTGACATGCCAACCAGCCATTTGCACTTATGAACATTTGCCTCGGGCTCTGGAGGGGCACCGAAGCAGAATGTATAAACGTTCTCATATTGCAGGCTAAAGCTGCGTACGAGTACTTCAGCAATAGCTTCGCGCCCTTGGACGTTGGGAGGAAACAGGATGGTGTTTGTCTGCACTAGCACGTTAAGCGTTGCGTCTGGGCTGAAAGCATGTTGCAACAGGTCAGGCCGATTTCCGTCCTTGCCGAAGATGTAGCTCTCAATCGCTTTGCTGGCATTTTTCATGCACAAATCCTAGTGCTGTCACAGGTTGGCTAATCGGGATTGCGCGCGGATTATGGGTTAACCGAAACTTCCCCCTGCGCGGACTTTGGTACATCAAACACTTTATCGAAGACCCACTGAAACGCCAGCGCGTAAAAGAAGAAGAAAACGAACAGCCCCAGATCGGTGACCAGTGCAGCCCACCAAGAAATCTCCAGCCACCATGCCACCAGTGGTACCAAGAGTAGAACTAACCCGCCCTCAAAACCCAGTGAGTGGAGTAAACGTCTGCCCAACGTGCGAGTACGCTGTGGCTGATGCGCTTCCCAGCATTCAAAAGCGTAGTTAAACAGCACGTTCCACAGCAGCGCGCATACAGATAACATCAACGACAGCGCACCCGCATGGGCCAGGCCTTCGTCGTATATCAACGAGATGCTGGGCGATAGCACCGCAACAGCGATTGATTCATAGAGGATGGCTTGAAGAATTTTTCGCGAAGGTCCTTGCATGGTGTTTTCCCAAGGGTGGGTAGATCGAATACCTGCGACGGTATCGCTGCGTACACACCAAGAAAAATGAGATAAATTGAATGCTCATCAATTCAATTCATCTAGGGAACGATGCGTGTTTTCCACTCTTGCGCTTAACGCGCTGCGCACCTTCGAGTCGGCTGCGCGACTGGGTAGTTTTAAAGCGGCAGCTGAGGAGCTATCTGTCACCCCCGCGGCCATTTCCCACCAGGTCAAGGCGCTGGAAGCCCGCCTCGGAGCGATGCTGTTCAAGCGGACTGGACAAGGTGTGGCATTGACCGAAGAGGGCGAGTTGCTCTATCGCCAGACTCATCGCGCCTTATTAGACATTCGCCGCAGCCTGGAGGCTTTCTATCCGGACACTGTTCCCCAAACCCTGACCATTTCCACTACGCCGGGCTTGGCGGCAGCCTGGCTGATTCCACGGCTGGGTGGTTTCTATCGGAGCTTTCCACACGTCAATGTGCGGGTCGATACCCGTAACGAACTAGTCGATCTGCTGCGTGATTCCAGCATCGATCTTGCTATTCGCTCGGTCAGCCGCGATGACCCGAAGTTGTTCTGTCAGGCGCTAATGAACGAGCAATTCTCGGTTTACGGCGCCCCAGGTCTGGTGGCCTCGCTGAATGTAAATCAGATCGAACTGATCAACCTGCACTGGAAAATCCCGGGAGCATTTTCAATCAACTGGGAAAGCTGGTGCGCGGCTGCAGAATGCCAGGCCTGGCTCGAAACGGCGCAGATGCGTGAGTTCGACGATGAGCATTTTGCTTTGAGCGCTGCGATTGCGGGTCATGGGCTGGTGCTGGCAAGCAATGTACTGGTAGCCGACAGCCTCAGGGATGGAGAATTAGTGGCCTATAGACCAGAAGTAAGCCTGCCTGGTCCGCGTTACGTTGCGGTGTGCGTGCCAGGACGGGAGCGGCAGGTGCATGTGAGTGCGTTCATGATGTGGCTGGCAGGTGCCGCTCTACAGGATGGGTGACGATACTTGTTTGCTGCTCCTTGCGACAGGCAGTAATCGACCCAAAGCTGTCGGTCAAGAACGCCGAAGACATGAATGCATTCATGCACTCATGTCGTTCAGACGCAGTTCAGATCATTGCTTGATCAAATCCCCCGGTTTCCATGCCTTGTCGAAGAACGCCTTGGTCGGGCCATATAACCGCAGAATCACGAAGTAGCCTTCGCCCGGCAGGGTTTTGATCCAGTTTTTGCCGGCGCCCGGTGAGTTCGGGCCGAAATGCACATCGATCGAGCCGTCGGCGTTGGTGACGGGCTTATCCATGGTGTTCAGCGACGGGAACGGCTGGCCGTTATCCAGGCCTGATGCAGTGATCGAGTCATACGCCGTCACCGACCAGAACAATGCCGCCGGAATGCCTTTGGGCAGGTTCAGCGAGTAGCTGTTGCTGCCGGACAGGAATTGGCCTTTGGCATCGACGAAGGTGGCCGGGTACTTGGCACCGACGTTTTCCATGTTCACCGCCATGCCCGGGCTGGCCGAGTAGGCATTGGTGAAAAAACCGGTGCGCGGGTCGATGTAATTGAAGGTGTCGGCGGTGAACGTCGCATTGCCGGGGAATACGTTCAACCACTTGCGATCCGGATACCAGGTGCCATTGGCGACAATGGTTTGCGGCGTGTAGGAAATGGCATGGCCGATCTTGCTGGCGGTTTTCGCTGCCTTGTCGAGCAGGTCGCGGGTGGCTGGCTCCGGTTTGAACGGTTTGCCTTTAACGATACCCAGAGCGGCGAGCATGCCGCGCATTTCCATGTCTTGCGGGTCAACGTATTCGTGATCGATGAACCGCGACAGCATGTCGAACGCACTGCCGTCGGAGGGGTAGAGCATGTTGACTGGAGTTTTCGAGGCGTTGGGGAATTCCATCGCTTTGGCCGTGGCCTGTTTGCCCAGTGGATAGATGCGCGTCTGCTCCATGACTGCGACCGGTGCCTCCAGTTGTTTCGGGTCCTTGAAGAATCCGCGCCAGAACACGAACACACCGTAAGTGCGCGAGCGGTAAGTCAGGTAGCCCGGCGGTACCTCGCCCTTGTAGTCCGGTGGCAGCACCAGATACTTGGCACCCTTGCCTTTGTCCGGTCCCGGCAGCCCGACATCACCACACCATTGGCGACCTTCGATCTGGCCCTCGGAGCAGATCGGCCGTTGGAAGAAGTCATCGAGAATGCCCTGCAAGCCTGGCGGGACTTCGATCACCATCGGGCCGTCCTGCTTGAGATCCAGATAGCCCATGGCATAGATCACGTCGGAATTGGGCGTGGTGACGCGGGTCTTGGCGTTGAGGCGGTCCTTCCAGATCGGCAGCACGTTGTAGCCGGCACCGAAGGCTTTTTCCGAACCTTCTTTCATGGCGTACATGTTCAACGCCGGCAGTGCCCAGATGTACGACTGCACGGCACGCTGGAAAAGCAATTCGTTTTGCAGTTGCGCCACGCCCTCCAGTGTTGGATAGCCGCCGGCAAAAGGCAGATCGGCCAACTGTTCATAGTGCGTGGCCGCCTGGGCGCTGAGGCTGATCGAGATGGCCAGGCCCGTTGCAGTCAGTGATTTTGCAAATGTGCTCATCGCGAACGTCCTGTTCTGGTCAATTGGTTTTCAGTACGGCTGGGGGCACCCACTGGCCATTCAGCGCGGCCGGTTCAGGCCAGTAGGCGCGGATGTACAGCGAGAAATCAGCACCTTGGGGCGTCGGCAGCCAATTGCTTTCCTTGTCCTTGCCCGGTGATTCGCTCTGCACGTAAATCGTCAACGAACCATCGGCATTGGCCTGCAGTGATTTGTTCTTGGTGCCGATCGAATAGCGCTTAAGGTCATTCGGGGAAAAGAAGTGCTGCTCGTTGTACAGGGTCAGCGACCAGAAGCCTTTAACCGGCGGCAGTTGCCCCTTGGCAAAGGTTACGGAGTAGCTGTTCTGCCCATTGAGACGCGTACCGGACTTGTCCAAGTCCTGATAGAAGTATTTGGTCTCTTTCTGTTGGTTGACGAAAATATTCGAGCGCGCCACGGCGGTACGGCTGAAGTAGTCGGTGCCAAACGCTGCACCGTTGCTGATGGTGCTCCAGTGATCCGGCAGTTGTAGGCCATAGTTGCGGAACTGCAACAGCGGATCGATCACTTCGCTGTCGGCTTTTTTCGCTTCATCGATCATCGCCGCTTTCAGTTGCGGATCAGCCTTGGCGATGGCCGCGAGGGTGGCCATCTGCGCGTAGCGGGCTTCTTCGCCCGGCAACGGTTTGGCGTCCTTGAGTAGCGCCGGCAACTCGTCGAAGAATTTCTCCGGCATCACCCATTTGGTTTCGCCGCTGCCCGCCGCCTGCGCCGGGAATTTTGGCAGTTTCGCCCAGTCCCGGTGTTTGACCTTGCCGTCGTATTGCGACAACGGGTACATGTCCACGCCCGACAGCGACGCTTGAATGGCTGTGCGGTCGGCTGCGGTATCGTCCTGGAACACTCGGGGAATCACGAAGCCGGTGCTGGTACGTGCCCGAAAGACTTTGGTGATGCCCGCAGGCACCTTGCCATTCCAGTCAGGGCCAACCAGCAGATAGAAGCCGGGTTTGCTGCCGTACATCTTGCCGAGTTCGGCAAAGCTATCGGAGCGTAGATCCACCACCTGATACACCCAAAAACGGCTGCCGAAGTCCGGCACTTGCAGCACGACCGGTTCCAGATCCAGCGCGATGCTGCCCGCGCCGTACACCACATCCTGATTCGGGCATGCGACCAGCCGTTCCGCCGGATCAATGTAATCACTGAGCATCGACAGTCGATTGATCGGCGCGACCGGAACGATGCCACCCATCAAGCCCGGTTCGGGCAGGTCTTTGAAGGCCTGGCGACGGTTGAAAATATTGGCCATCGGCCAACCCCAGAAATACGCTTCACGCGCCATCATGCGCACATAGGGTTCGGTGACCTTGGTGCCGGCGACAGGCCCGGCAACGGAAGCTTCGCCAGCGTAGCTGGGTGGCACCAGCAGGGATGTGGTTGCCAGTGCACCGAGCAGCGTCAGTGCGAACAGGTTCAGGCGATGGGGCGATTGATTCATAAAAGCATCCTTACTTGCGGGATCACCTTTTGCTGGTGAGTCGCAGGAAAGATAGCTCAAGTTTGGTGGGGTGACGCTTGATCGGCTTGAACGTCAGCTTTTGGCCGGTTTCTGCCTTTTGTGGCGGGCTTCAATCGGCCAGAGGCAAGCATTCGAAAATTTTACGAAGCCGGGGGGCGTTCACTCATTCATAACGAACAGCCCGTTGGTCGGTCCGCTGCAGGCGGCGGTCGAACTCGATTGATGGTACCGAACTAATCATCCGCTCAAGGTTTTTTGGCTCGCCGATGAGGTCGCTTGCAGTATCTGGTCCGAAGAAGCGAGGTTGGATTAGAATAAAAAATTCTAGCAACTGAGTTTCGCAGAAGCCTTGATCATGACGATTTAGTGGGCGCCAATAATATGATTTAAGGGGGGTTGGTTGTGAATGCAGTTGATGATTTAAAGGTTAAGTATCCCGGAGCTATTGCATGGCAATTTGGGGATACTCCAGAAATGGCCGATGAGCTGGCTGAGCTTGTTGTTAATGGAATAAAAACAGCCGGGTGTAGTTCGCTCTCGTCATTCAAGCATGAAGAAGAACCACCAACTATTGGCGGTTACAGCATCATTCTCAACAGCAAGGGAGAGCCTGTATGTGTCATTAGAGTTATTTCGATGCGTATCATTCGTTACTGCGACGTAGATCAAGATCTTGCAAGGAAGGAAGGCGAAGGGGATCTCAGTCTTAGGTACTGGATGCAGGGTCATAAAAATTTTTTCCAAAGAGAGGGCTCGTTTGACGAGTCTATGGAGCTTGTGGCAGAAGAATTTGAGTTGATGGAAGTATTGTAAAAGACAAGGTTCTCAAACTAACTGTTTTTAGCATGTAAGTGTTTGGAGTGGCTTGTCTTTATCTAGTGGTAATGTTCGTTTTTGGCCGATCGCTGCCTGTCGCAAGGTGCTTCAATCGACCCAAAGCAACCCTTGATGTATGTTTGTTGCCGCCAAACGTTATTGGCATTCATGGAGGAGTCTGACTGATGGCACGTGTGGGATTGATACTGACCCCCGGTTTTGCGGACTGGGAATATGCGTTCATTGCTGGAACTGCGTCCCCGTTTTACGGGATCGATGTCAGGTTTTTCGCTTCTACTACGGGGCAGTTCTGCTCGCAGGGTGGATTGGCTGTAACGGTTGATTGCAGTTTGCAACAATGTTTGGACTGGAAACCGGACGTTGTTGTCGTCATTGGCGGAATGATCTGGGAAAGTGCAGAAGCACCGGATATTCGAGACTTTCTTCATGCCAGTCGTGCAAATGGAGCGACACTTGCCGGTATTTGTGGGGGAACGCTGGCACTTGCTAGGGCCGGGCTTCTCGACACGGTGCCTCATACCTCGAACAGCGCTGACTTCTTAAAGCAAAATGCCGTAGGTTATGAAGGGCGCACGCTTTATCGAAATAGCCCAGTCGCTGTGGTTGCAGACGGCATCATAACGGCTCCGGGCCCTGCACCTGTTAGCTTCACCTGCGCAGTGTTCAAAGGTGCCGGGCTATCTTCAGAGATCATTTCTCAGTTCAGGTCAATGTTGGCTGCGGAACATCGGTGACTGCTTCGTCTTGCAAAACAACCGATCCAGATGATGTGTTCGAGTGGCCACTCTTGGCCGAAAACTGCCCCCTCATCCCCATACCGGTCTACCATGCCACCCCGGCAGCGGCCAAGCGCGCTATCGGCCCCAAGTCCTCAAGGTATCGCCAATGACCACGCTATCGCGCAACACCCCATCCTTCATTTCATCCGAGGTGCCGCAATGAGCATCGACCAGATCAGCCTGCCCAAAGGTGTTGGCCCGCACGCTGCCAAATTGCTGGACGCGATCACCGGTGCCAGCACCCTTGAAGACTTGAACCGCGCGGGCGGTAAGGCTGAGGGTTTTGTGTTGGGGCTGGAGTCCAGCAAGGCCATCAAAAGCCAAATTGCCGAGTCGTTGTATGTGGCGTATGACGATGCGGCGAGTCATCGGGCGGGTGAGTTGAAGGGCTAGCCGGTGCAGGACGTTTCACGGTCGAGGCGTTTGGCTGTGTCGCTCAGTGGGTGGATGGCCAGCAAGGCGCTGCGGCTGTGCTTTTCACAGCGTCAGACTTAATAACCACCCCAGTCCGCCGCTTCCCACAACCACCAGCCACGGTGGCAGTTTCCAGAGCATCAGCGCCATCAGGGCGATTAACGCCAGGCCCAGGTCTTGTGCGGTGAATATCGCGCTGGTCCACACCGGCTGGTACAGCGCCGCCAGTAACAAACCCACCACCGCAGCGTTCACACCGGCCAGTGCGGCTTGTGTGCGGGGGCTTTGGCGTAGGTTTTCCCAGAAAGGCAAGACGCCGAATATCAGTAAAAACGACGGCGCGAAGATTGCCAGCAACGCGATCAGGCCACCCCACCAGGGGTTGATGGCGGCGCCGAGGAAGGCGGCGAAGCTGAACAGCGGGCCGGGTACGGCTTGGGCGGCGCCGTAGCCTGCGAGGAACAGGTCGTTGCTCACCCATTGGCGCGGTACCACTTCGGCTTGCAGCAGCGGCAGTACTACGTGGCCGCCGCCGAATACCAGCGAGCCGGTGCGGTAGAACGCGTCTATCAGGGCCAAGGCGAGGTTGGGTAGTGCTTGGGCGAGGAGCGGCAGGCCCACCAGTAATATCAGGAACAATGCCAGCCACATCGCGCCCATGGGACGGCGGATCGGGATTGGCAGGGGTTCGTGGGCGCCGCCGTATGCAGGTTTGAAGAGCAGCAGGCCAACTACGCCGGCGCTGGCAATGATGGCCACCTGGGCCCAGGTAAATGGAAGCAGCAGGGCGGCGGCGGTCGCCAGTAGCATCAGGCTGATGTGGCCCGCGCTGCGGCACAGGTTGCGCGCCATGCCCCACACCGCCTGGGCGACCACGGCCACGGCCACCACCTTGAGACCGTGCAGCGCGCCGGCCGGGATGGCCGAGCCGTGCTGGGTAAGGCCCAGGGCAAACAGACTCAGGAGCAAGGCCGACGGCAAGGTAAAACCGACCCAGGCCGCGACTGCGCCGCCGTAGCCCGCGCGTGCCAGGCCCAGAGCGATGCCGACCTGGCTGCTGGCCGGGCCGGGGAGGAACTGGCAGAGGGCGACCAGGTCTGCGTAACTGCGCTCGGTCAGCCAGCGGCGCCGGGTGACGAACTCGGCGTGAAAGTAACCCAGGTGCGCGACGGGGCCGCCGAAGGAGGTCAGGCCCAGGCGCAGGAAGATCAGGAAAACCGACCAGGTGCTGCTGCGGTGATCAGTGGGGGAATTGGCCACGAGTAGAGTTCTCTGGGGCGGATGAGATCGGGGCTTTTACCTTACCCCGCCGCACGGTGCAGTTTTTTCACCCGGTACATATCACCATCGGCATGGCTGAGCAGGGTGTCGGCGTCTTCGCCATCGGCGGGGTACAACGCTACGCCGATGCTGCATGACGGCATGGTTACCCCGCCAAATTCAGCACCCAGGGGGGCGGCCATGACAGCAAGGATCTGTTGCACTTTTTCGGTCACGGCGTCTTCTGACTGCAGGTCTGTCAGCAGCACGGTAAATTCATCACCGCCCATGCGCGCGACGGTGTCGGTTTCGCGCACGCAACCTTCCAGGCGCCGGGCAATTTCACACAGTACGCGGTCGCCGGCGGCATGCCCGTAACCGTCGTTGATACCTTTGAAGTCGTTGAGGTCGAGGAACAGCAACGCCAGGCTGCTGCTGTGGCGGCGTGCCTGATGCAGGGCCGAGTCCAGGCGATCGCTGAACAGCGAGCGGTTGGTCAGGGCGGTCAGCGGGTCGTGATGGGCGAGGAAGCGCAGTTCTGTCTCGGCCTGGGTGAGGGCCGTTATGTCCCGTGCCACGCCGATCCGCGCGCCGACGTCCTCGGACCAGAAAGCTGCCCACAGGATATGCACCACCCCACCATCCTTGCGGATGTAGCGGTTGCGAAAGTCCACATGGGGCTGGCCGTTCATCACCCGGATAATCGAGGCCCGGGTGGCCGCCAGGTCTTCAGGGTGCATGTAGTCGGTGATCAGGGTTCCGGTCAGCTCTTCGGGTCGATAACCGAGCAGCGTCTCGCAGGCATCACTGACAAATGCAATCTGGTTGTCCCGGTCGACCACGAAAACCGTGTCCAGCATCAGGTGGATCAGTTTGGGATACAGCGCTTGTAGGTCGACGTGCATAGGTCAGGGCGGTCCGGGTCAAAAACGCCCTGATCATATCCCGATCACGCTGGGGGACGGCGAGGAATCTCGTCGGATTACGTGCGAT
The DNA here is from genome assembly GCF_000510915.2 of Pseudomonas sp. FH4. Lineage (NCBI taxonomy): Bacteria > Pseudomonadati > Pseudomonadota > Gammaproteobacteria > Pseudomonadales > Pseudomonadaceae > Pseudomonas > Pseudomonas sp. FH4. The sequence continues at coordinate 273,170 of NZ_AOHN01000013.1, forward strand.
CGACCCATACCGTTTGCGCGTTGCAGAACTCTCGCACGCCGAAGTGCGACAACTCACGGCCAAACCCACTCTTTTTCACCCCGCCAAACGCTACCCGAGGGTCGGACACGCTGTAGGCGTTGATAAAGATGCCGCCGGTTTCCAGTTGGTTGGCGATGCGACGTGCCTTTTGCGGGTCGGCGGTGAAGAGGCTGGCGGTGAGGCCGAATTCGCTGTCGTTGGCCAGGGCCACGGCGTGTTCGGCGTCGCGCGCGGTGATGATCGAGGCCACGGGGCCGAACAGTTCCTGTTTGAACGAGGTCATCTGGTCGGTGACGTTGGCCAGGACGGTGGGTGCGTAGTAGTTGCCCGCGCCTTCGATGGGGTGGCCGCCGAGCAGCAGGGTGGCGCCTTCGTCGAGGGTCGCCCGGACCTGGCCGTGCAGCTCGTCGCGCAAGTCGAAACGGGCCATGGGGCCGATGTACGTGTCGCTTGAGGTCGGGTCACCCATCACCAGTTGACGGCTGGCGTCGAGGAACTTGGCGGTGAAGGCTTCGACCACGCCTTGCTCGATGATCAGGCGCTTGGCGGCGGCGCAGACCTGGCCGGAGTTCTGGAAGCGTCCGATCACGGCAGCTTGCACGGCGGCATCGAGGTCGGCGTCGTTGAGCACGATGAACGGGTCGGAGCCGCCCAGTTCGAGCACACACTTTTTCAGCGCGGCGCCGGCCTGGGAGCCGATGGCGATGCCGGCGCGCACGCTGCCGGTGAGGGTCACGGCGGCGATGCGTGGGTCAGCGATGGCTTGGGATACGCCGTCGGCGGTCACGTTGATCACTTCGAACAGGCCCTCGGCGAAACCGGCTTTGTCGAAGGCCTGTTTCATCAGGTACGCACTGCCCATTACATTGGGCGCGTGTTTGAGTACGTAGGTGTTGCCGCTGAGCATGGTCGGTACGGCGCCGCGCAGCACTTGCCAGACCGGGAAGTTCCACGGCATCACGGCGAGGATCGGGCCCAGTGGACGGTATTCGATCTGGGCGTGGCCGTTGTCTACCAGCGTCGGTTCCGGGGCGAGCATGGCCGGGCCGTGGGCGGCGTACCACTCGGCCAGCAAGGCGCATTTTTCGATTTCGCCACGGGCCTGGGCGATGGGCTTGCCCATTTCCAGGGTGATCATTTGCGCCATCGTTTCGGCTTGTTCGCGCAGGGCGCTGGCCAGGGCCAGGAGTAATTCGGCGCGTTGTGCCACGGGGGTGTTGCGGCCGCTGCGAAAGGCCCTGCTGGCGCGGGTGAGGGCGGCGTCCAGTTGTGCGGCGGATTGGTACGGGTAGCTGGCCACGGTTTCGCCAGTGGCGGGGTTGATCGACAAGGCATGGGTCTGGTGAGTAATGGCGTTCATGGCACCGTCCTGCGCAGTATTTGGGAAGGTGCCCAGCGTACGGCGCTGTACCTTTTCCTGGAACTGAATAATATTAAGCAATACGTTCACGTTTGGAGAATGATTTGGATCTGGTGCAGTTGGAGATTTTCAAGGCCGTGGCCGAGCAAGGCAGCATCAGTGCGGCCGCGCAGTTGATTCATCGAGTGCCGTCGAACCTGACCACGCGCATCAAGCAACTGGAGCAGGATCTGGGCGTCGAGCTGTTTATCCGTGAGAAAAGTCGACTGCGCCTGTCGCCTGCCGGCTGGAATTTCCTCGGCTATGCGCGGCGTATTCTCGACCTGGTGCAAGAGGCCCGCGCCACCGTGGCGGGGGAGGAGCCCCAGGGGCCGTTTGCCCTGGGCTCGCTGGAAAGCACCGCGGCTGTGCGTATCCCGGCGTTGCTTGCGGCGTATAACCAGAAACACGCCAAGGTGGAGCTGGACCTGACCACCGGGCCATCGGGGACGATGATCGAAGGTGTGCTGTCGGGACGCCTGGCGGCGGCGTTTGTCGATGGCCCGGTGCTGCACCCGACCCTGGAAGGGGTCGCGGTGTTTGAGGAAGAAATGGTGGTGATCGCGCCGCTACACCATGCGCCGATCACCCGTGGCCAGGATGTGAACGGGGAGAGCATCTATACCTTTCGCTCCAACTGCTCATATCGGCACCACTTTGAGCGCTGGTTTTCCCAGGATGCATCGGTGCCCGGCAAGATTTTCGAGATGGAGTCGTACCACGGCATGCTCGCCTGTGTCAGTGCCGGCGCGGGGTTGGCGTTGATGCCACGCAGCATGCTGGAGAGCATGCCGGGGTTTACCACGGTGAGCGTGTGGCCGCTGGCGGATGAGTTCCGCCTGCTCGACACCTGGCTGATCTGGCGGCAAGGGACGGTGTCGCAGAGCCTGGACAGTTTTGTGCGGTTGCTCGAAGAGCGGGGGACACTGTAGGAGTGATCCCGCCCACCTTTGTTCTGTGTCAGCCGCCAAATTGCAGGGTGCCCATCGCCAGTTTGGCCATCAGCGCCGTGGCGCCCAGTTGCACCAGCCACAAGGCCAGGCCGCCGAGGAACACGCCCAGGGCCACTTGCAGGACCAGGCTTTTTTGCCGCTTGGCTTGAGGCGTGCGCGGGGTGAAGTGGTCCAGTTCGTCGCGGTCGGCACGCAGGTCCAGGTCGTCGTTTCTCATAAAAGTCTCATCGCAAAGGGCAGTCGTGCTTCAGTCTAGGGGGCTTGCCTTGCCAGCGCTGAGCTTTTTGTAGGAGCGAGCTTGCTCGCGAAGAGCGTGAGGGCGTCGCGCTCCTTCAGGGGGCTCGCGTTATTGTTGAGGTTTTTCGTCGGAACGCCGCCCGGAGACAAGCTCGCTCCTACAGGGGCAAGGCACAAAAAAGGGGAAGCCATTGGCTTCCCCCTTCGTACTACGCGATCAGGCTTACAGCACCTGCACAATCGCCTTGGTCACTGCACCGATGTTCGCCTGGTTCAACGCCGCCACGCAGATGCGGCCGGTGTCCAGGGCGTAGATGCCGAACTCGCTGCGCAGGCGGGTGACTTGTTCTACGGTCAGGCCGGAGTAGGAGAACATCCCACGCTGGCGACCGACGAAGCTGAAGTCGTGGCCTGGGGCAGCCTTGGCCAGTTCGTTGACCATCTGCTCGCGCATGCCACGGATGCGCAGGCGCATTTGTGCCAGTTCGGCTTCCCACTGGGCGCGCAGTTCCGGGCTGTTGAGCACCGCCGCTACAATCGCTGCGCCGTGGGTCGGCGGGTTGGAGTAGTTGGTGCGGATCACGCGCTTGACCTGGGACAGGATGCGCGCGCTTTCTTCTTTCGATTCGCTGACGATGGACAACGCGCCGACGCGTTCGCCGTACAGCGAGAACGATTTGGAGAACGAGCTGGACACAAAGAAGGTCAGGCCCGATTCGGCGAACAGGCGCACCGCAGCGGCGTCTTCGTCGATACCGTCGCCAAAGCCCTGGTAGGCCATGTCGAGGAACGGCACCAGGTTCTTGGCCTTGACCACTTCCAGCACGTCTTTCCAGTCGGCTGGGCTCAGGTCGACGCCAGTCGGGTTGTGGCAGCAGGCGTGCAGCACGACGATGGACTGGGCGGGCAGGGCGTTGAGGTCTTCCAGCAGGCCGGCACGGTTCACGTCGTGGGTGGCGGCGTCGTAATAGCGATAGGTCTGCACCGGGAAACCGGCACTTTCAAACAGGGCACGGTGGTTTTCCCAGCTTGGGTCGCTGATGGCGACGACGGCGTTGGGCAGCAGTTGCTTGAGGAAGTCGGCGCCGATTTTCAAAGCGCCAGTGCCGCCGACCGCTTGGGCGGTGATCACGCGGCCAGCGCTGAGCAGCGGCGAGTCGGTGCCGAACAGCAGCTTTTGCACGGCCTGGTCGTAGGCGGCGATGCCATCAATCGGCAAGTAGCCACGGGCGGCGTGTTGCGCCACACGAATGGCTTCCGCTTCGGCAACGGCACGCAGGAGCGGAATTTTCCCCTCCTCGTTGCAGTAAACGCCCACGCCAAGGTTGACCTTGGTAGTTCGGGTATCGGCGTTGAATGCTTCGTTGAGGCCCAGGATAGGATCGCGTGGTGCCATTTCGACAGCGGAGAACAGGCTCATTTTTGCGGCAGCTCTATGGGGGAATGGAGGGACGTGTCGCGCTCCAGCCGAATGCACTAGAGCGGTGCACAAACGGGGAGCTAGTATAGAGGCCAACACCGCTCGCGGCGACAGCCGAAACGGCTTTTCGGCCAAGTTTTTCGGTTTATTTATCGACCGTTAGTCTTATTGCAACATTGATGGTCACAGGCATGTAGGACGATTGCCTTGAAACCCATCACATTCACCTCCACTTCTACAGTTATCATGGTTTTTTCCTACGGCTCGCTCTGGAATTTTGCGGGCGGTGGTCTTTTTCGTTCCCGACGGGTTTACAGTCCGGGGTGACTTCAAGAGGTACGTTATGTCGGATTTCCAACTAGTCACCCGCTTTGAACCTGCTGGCGACCAGCCCGAGGCCATCCGCCTGATGGTCGAAGGCATCGAGGCCGGCCTGGCGCACCAGACGCTGCTCGGGGTGACCGGTTCAGGCAAGACCTTCAGCATTGCCAATGTGATCGCACAGATCAATCGCCCGACCCTGGTGCTGGCACCGAACAAGACCCTGGCCGCGCAGTTGTACGGTGAGTTCAAGGCGTTCTTCCCGAACAATGCGGTGGAGTACTTCGTTTCCTACTACGACTACTACCAGCCCGAAGCCTATGTGCCGTCCTCCGATACGTTTATCGAGAAGGATGCGTCGATCAACGACCATATCGAGCAGATGCGTCTCTCGGCGACCAAGGCGTTGCTGGAGCGCAAGGACGCGATCATCGTCACCACGGTCTCGTGCATCTACGGCCTGGGCAGCCCGGAAACCTATTTGAAGATGGTGCTGCACGTCGATCGCGGCGACAAACTCGACCAGCGCGCCTTGCTGCGCCGCCTGGCGGATTTGCAATACACCCGCAACGACATGGACTTTGCCCGCGCGACCTTCCGGGTGCGTGGCGATGTGATCGATATTTACCCGGCGGAATCGGACCTGGAAGCGATTCGTATCGAGCTGTTCGATGATGAGGTGGAGAGCCTGTCGGCCTTCGATCCGTTGACCGGCGAAGTGATCCGCAAGCTGCCGCGTTTCACCTTCTATCCAAAAAGTCACTATGTGACGCCGCGCGAGACCCTTTTGGATGCCATGGAAGGGATCAAGGTCGAGCTGGCCGAGCGCCTCGAATACCTGCGTTCCAATAACAAGCTGGTGGAAGCCCAGCGCCTGGAGCAGCGCACGCGCTTTGACCTGGAGATGATCCTGGAGCTGGGTTACTGCAACGGCATCGAAAACTATTCGCGCTACCTGTCGGGCCGTGAGTCCGGCGCACCGCCGCCGACGCTCTACGACTACCTGCCGGCAGACGCCTTGTTGGTGATCGACGAATCCCACGTCAGCGTGCCGCAAGTCGGCGCCATGTATAAAGGCGACCGCTCGCGCAAGGAAACCCTGGTGGAATACGGCTTCCGCCTGCCTTCGGCGCTGGATAACCGGCCGATGCGCTTTGACGAGTGGGAAAGCATCAGCCCGCAGACCATCTTTGTATCCGCCACGCCGGGCAACTACGAGGCCGAGCATGCTGGGCGGGTGATCGAGCAACTGGTGCGCCCCACCGGCCTGGTTGACCCGCAGATCGAAATCCGCCCGGCGCTGACCCAGGTCGACGACCTGCTGTCGGAAATCACCAAGCGCGTGGCGCTCGAAGAGCGGGTGCTGGTCACCACGCTGACCAAGCGCATGTCCGAAGACCTGACCGATTACCTGGCCGACCACGGCGTGCGGGTGCGCTACTTGCACTCGGACATCGACACGGTGGAGCGTGTGGAAATCATCCGTGACCTGCGCCTGGGTACCTTTGATGTGCTGGTGGGGATCAACCTGCTGCGTGAAGGCCTGGACATGCCCGAGGTGTCGCTGGTGGCGATTCTCGATGCCGACAAGGAAGGTTTCCTACGCTCCGAGCGCTCGCTGATCCAGACCATCGGCCGTGCCGCACGTAACCTCAATGGCCGCGCGATTCTGTACGCCGACCGCATCACCGGCTCCATGGAGCGGGCCATCGGCGAGACCGAGCGTCGCCGCGACAAGCAGATTGCGTTCAACCTGGCCAATGGCATCACCCCTAAAGGTGTGTTCAAGGACGTGGCCGACATCATGGAAGGCGCCACCGTGCCCGGCTCGCGCAGCAAGAAGCGCAAAGGCATGGCCAAGGCGGCCGAAGAAAGCGCCAAGTACGAAAACGAATTGCGCTCACCGAGCGAAATCACCAAGCGCATTCGCCAGTTGGAAGAGAAGATGTACCAGTTGGCGCGCGATCTTGAGTTTGAAGCGGCGGCGCAGATGCGTGATGAGATTGGCAAGTTGCGCGCGCGGTTGCTGACTGTCTGATGTGTGCTGACTGTTGGGGCCTCATCGCAGGCAAGCCCGCTCCCACATTTGAATGTATTCACACATCCGAATATGGGAGCGGGCTTGCCTGCGATGGCGGCGCCTCGGTCTAATGGGCTTCCCCAGCCTTGAGCCCCGCCGGCAACGCCTTGGTCAAAAAGATCGCCAGCATACTCACCGCCAACGCCAACCCGACAAAGTGAAACGCATCGTTATAGGCCATGATCTGCGCCTGCTGATGCGCAATCTCGCTGAGCTTGGCCAGTGCCGCCGTTTCATTGCCAAATGTCTGCGTCAGCGTTGCCATGCGCTCGGCTACTTGCGGGTTGGTCGGCACAATCGCCTCGCGCAAGTAATCAAAGTAGGTCTTGGTCCGCGCATCCAGCAGGGTTGCCAGCAGCGCAATGCCGATGGCACCGCCCAGGTTGCGCAAGATGTTGAACAGGCTCGACGCCGAGCCCGCGTCCTGGGGCAGGATGTACGCCGTGGCGATCAACGAAATGGTGACCATGATCAGCGGCTGGCCAAGGGCTCGGATGATCTGGATCTGGTTGAACTGGCTGCCGGCAAAGTCCGGATTGAGTACGCCCGAGGAAAAACTCGCAAAGCCAAACAGGCCAAATCCCACCGCGCAAAGCCATTTCGGTGACACGTACTTCATCAATTTCGGCACCAGCGGGATCAGGAACAGCTGCGGCACGCCCATCCACATGATCACTTCGCCGATTTGCAGGGCGTTGTAGTTCTGGATCTGCGCCAGGTACAGCGGCAGCAGGTAGATCGAGCCATACAGCCCCACGCCCATGCCCAGGCTGGAAATACTCGACAGGCCGAAGTTGCGGTTGGCCAGGATTCCGAGGTTGATCAGCGGGTTGGGCTTGGACAACTGCACGATGACAAAGGTAATCAGGCTCAACAGCGCGATGCTGCCCAGGCTGACAATCAGGCTCGACTCCAGCCAGTCCTTGCGATGTCCTTCTTCAAGAAACACCTGCAGACAACCGAGGCCCACGGCCAGAGTCAGGATGCCCATATAGTCGGTGCTTTTGAGTAGCTCCCAGTGCGCGGCCTTTTTCTCCAGGCCGTAGAGCAGGCCGGCGATCATCAACAGGCCTGGCGGTACGTTGATATAGAAGATGTATTCCCAGCCCCAGTTCTCCGTGAGCCAGCCGCCAATGGTCGGGCCAATGGAGGGGGCGAAGGTGGCCGTCATGGCGAACATTGCCATGCCCTTGGCGCGGTGGTGTTCGGGGAGTTTGATCAGGGTCAGGGTAAAGGCCAGCGGGATCAGCGCGCCGCCGGTAAAGCCTTGCAGGGCGCGGAACACAATCATGCTTTCCAGGCTCCAGGCCATGGAGCACATCAGCGAGGCGATCAGGAAACCCACCGAGACCCACACCGCCAGGCGCCGTGCCGACAGCAACTGCACCAGCCAGGCGGTGAGGGGGATCATGATGATTTCGGCGACAAGGTAGGAGGTGGAAATCCATGAGCCTTCTTCCAGGGTGGCCGACAGTGCGCCCTGGATATCTTTGAGCGAGGAGTTGGTGATCTGGATGTCGAGCACCGCCATAAAGGCGCCGAGCATCACGCTCATCACCGCGATCCAGTCGCGCCGGGTCGGTTCGCCGACGGGGCGCAGCAGTTGATCACCGGCCATGGTCAGGGTCTTGGATCTTTACTTTGACGGTGACCGACATGCCGGGGCGGATTTTGCCCTGCAGCGGGTTGTCGGCGGCAAACGTGAGTTTTACCGGGATCCGTTGTACGACTTTGGTGAAGTTGCCGGTGGCATTGTCTGGCGGTAACAGGCTGAACTGCGCGCCGGAGGCCGCGAACAGGCTGTCGACCCGGGCCTCGATGGGCGTGTCGCCGTAGGCGTCGAAGGTCAGTTCGGCCGACTGCCCGGGGGCCATATGGCCGATCTGGGTTTCCTTGAAGTTGGCCTGGATCCAGATGTCCTGGTCGGGAACGATGGACAGCAGGTAGGCGCCGGCCTGCACATATTGGCCATTGCGCGCGGCGCGCTGGCCGATCAGGCCGCTGATGGGTGCGTGGATTTCGCTGCGGGTCAGGTTCAACTCGGCTTGGGCCAGGTCAGCGCGGGCATTGGCGATCTGCGCGTCGAGACGCTTGATCTCGGCGTTCAGGGCGCTGACCTGCTGGCGCTGGCCTTGCAGGTCGGCCTGGGCCTTGGCCACTTGGGAGCGGGCGATATGGCTGTCGGCGGACAGGGTGGTGACGCGTTCTTCCGAGACGTAGCCGGGTTTGCGCAGGGTTTGCGCGCGGGACAAGTCGATCTGCGCGCGGCCCAGGGTCGCCTGGCTGGACGACACCTGGGCATCGGCGGCGGCGATCAGGCTGGCCTGCTGGGTCAGCTTGCTCGTGGCCTGCAAACGTTCGGCCTCACGGGTGGCAAGGGTCGCGTTGGCGCGGTCGATGGCCAGCAAGAAGTCGTCCTGTTCCAGGATGACCAGCAACTGGCCCTTTTCCACATGCTCGTTGTCGCCCACCTTGACCTCGGCGATACGTGCGCCGAGCTGGCTGGAGATCCGCGTTATCTCGCCCTGCACGTAGGCGTTGTCGGTGCTTTCATAGAAGCGCCCCTTGAAGAACCAGTGGGCAAAGAAACCCGCGGCGATCAGGGCGACGATAAACAGGAAGATAAACAGGCGGCGTTTGAGTTGGGCAGGCATGGCGGCGCAGTGTCAGTTACAAAAGGTAATGGAATATAGCCAGCTAACGATCTGGCAAATAGCTATGTCGTGGTTGCAGCCCCAACCTTGGCTTATATGCCCTTTGTTGATCGGCCCACGCTGGAGCCGGGGGGCTTGGGGCTGTTACCATTCGCCCCTTGTTTTATTTTCAGCTTTATTGCCCATTCGAGACCCGCCATGACCACCGTCCGCACGCGCATCGCGCCATCGCCTACTGGGGATCCCCACGTCGGTACTGCCTACATCGCCTTGTTCAACTACTGCTTTGCCAAGCAGCATGGCGGCGAATTCATCCTGCGGATCGAAGACACGGACCAGGTACGTTCGACCCGTGAGTCGGAACAGCAGATTTTCGATGCCCTGCGCTGGTTGGGCATTACCTGGGCTGAAGGCCCGGATGTGGGCGGCCCACACGGCCCCTATCGCCAGAGCGAGCGCAGCGACATCTACAAGAAGTACACCCAGCAACTGGTCGACATGGGTCATGCCTTCCCGTGCTTCTGCACTGCCGAAGAACTGGACCAGATGCGCGCCGAGCAACAGGCCCGTGGCGAAACCCCACGCTACGACGGCCGCGCGCTGCTGCTGTCCAAAGAAGAAGTGGCCCAGCGCCTGGCTGCCGGCGAGCCTCACGTCATCCGTATGAAAGTGCCGAGCGAAGGCGTGTGCGTGGTGCCGGACATGCTGCGTGGCGACGTGGAGATCCCGTGGGATCGCATGGACATGCAAGTGCTGATGAAGACCGATGGCCTGCCGACGTACTTCCTGGCCAACGTGGTCGATGATCACCTGATGGGCATCACCCACGTGCTGCGCGGCGAAGAATGGCTGCCGTCGGCACCGAAACTGATCCTGCTCTACGAGTACTTCGGCTGGGAACAGCCGCAGCTGTGCTACATGCCGCTGCTGCGTAACCCGGACAAGAGCAAGCTGTCCAAGCGCAAGAACCCGACTTCGGTGACGTTCTACGAGCGCATGGGCTTTATGCCTGAAGCGATGCTCAACTACCTGGGCCGCATGGGCTGGTCGATGCCGGACGAGCGCGAGAAGTTCTCGTTGCAGGAAATGGTCGATAACTTCGACCTCTCGCGCGTGTCGCTGGGCGGGCCGATCTTCGATATCGAGAAGCTGTCGTGGCTCAACGGCCAATGGCTGCGTGACCTGCCGGTGCAAGAGTTTGCCAGCCGTGTGCAGCAGTGGGCGTTGAACCCCGAGTACATGATGAAGATCGCGCCGCTGGTGCAGGGCAGGGTGGAGACGTTCAGCCAGGTCGCACCGCTGGCCAGCTTCTTCTTTGCCGGTGGCGTGAGCCCGGATGCCAAGCTGTTCGAGTCCAAGAAACTCTCGGGTGACCAGGTTCGCCAACTGATGCAGTTGATCCTGTGGAAGCTCGAAAGCCTGCGCCAGTGGGAGAAGGATGCAATCACCGCGACCATCCAGGCCGTGGTCGAATCCCTGGAATTGAAGCTGCGCGATGCCATGCCGCTGATGTTTGCCGCCATTACCGGGCAAGCCAGTTCGGTGTCGGTACTGGATGCGATGGAAATCCTTGGCCCTGACCTGACCCGTTTCCGTCTGCGCCAAGCCCTTGATTTGCTTGGTGGTGTGTCGAAGAAAGAAAACAAGGAATGGGAAAAGCTGCTGGGCGCGATCGCTTAAACAGCCTGTTGCAGCGACGAAACCCCGGTTTTCTGGGGTTTCGTCGGTAAGTGATTGTTATCCCGGCAAAAAACTTTGGAAATTGTTGAAAATAAATTTGACACGTTTCCAAACCGCCATTAAGATTCGCCCCGTCCTCACCGATGAGGGGCTATAGCTCAGCTGGGAGAGCGCTTGCATGGCATGCAAGAGGTCAACGGTTCGATCCCGTTTAGCTCCACCAATTTACAGGTTCAAGGTCTGGCCACACCGTCCTTGAATCGATCAGTTCTCAGCGCTGATCAGTTGTACAGAAGGTTTTGTCCCCTTCGTCTAGTGGCCTAGGACACCGCCCTTTCACGGCGGTAACAGGGGTTCGAGTCCCCTAGGGGACGCCAGTTTCAACAAGCAGCTCGAAAGGTCTGCTGCGCCGCGAGGCGAAAAATCCGGGGCTATAGCTCAGCTGGGAGAGCGCTTGCATGGCATGCAAGAGGTCAACGGTTCGATCCCGTTTAGCTCCACCAATTTACAGGTTCAAGGTCTGGCCACACCGTCCTTGAATCGATCAGTTCTCAGCGCTGATCAGTTGTACAGAAGGTTTTGTCCCCTTCGTCTAGTGGCCTAGGACACCGCCCTTTCACGGCGGTAACAGGGGTTCGAGTCCCCTAGGGGACGCCACGATTACCCGCTCTGCGGGATTTTTAAGGGTCATTCAATTATTGAATGGCCCTTTTGTTTGTCTGGCGTTTGGGTTTTCTCCCTCCCTCTTCAAAAAACTTCTTCTGACCAACGGTCGAATTCACCGCTTGCTAAAAAGTATTATGAAGATAATATTTTAACCGTAATATTCGGAGGCCGTCATGAGCGATAAAAAAGCGCAAACCCGTGAACGTATTCTGCAGGCCGCCAGTTCCGCGCTGATCCAGCGTGGCCCGGCCGAACCGAGTGTGGGTGAAGTCATGGGGGCCGCGGGGCTGACCGTGGGTGGCTTCTACGCCCACTTTGAAAGCAAGGACGCCTTGATGCTGGAGGCGTTCGAGCAGCTATTGGCGCGGCGTCGGGCGTCTATCGACGACATGGATCCCAGCCTGACAGGCGAAGAGCGGCGCGCCCTGGTGGCGGCGTTCTACTTGTCGCGCAAGCACCGTGATTCTACCGCCCAGGCCTGCCCGATCCCGGCCACGGTCGGCGAGATGAGCCGCTTGCCGGATGAGTTTCGCGAGGTGCTCAACCAGCACGTCGAACTGATGGCTGCGCAACTGGCCGCCAGCCCGGAAGACACCGACAAGGCCCTGGCCGACATGGCCTTGATGATTGGTGGCCTGGCCTTGGCTCGGGCCTTGGGGCCTGGCGAATTGTCGGATCGTGTATTGCGCGCCTCCAAGTCGGCAGTGCGCTGAACAAGGCTCATGAGCCTGGGGAGTGAATGGATGAGCACCTTGAGCTGGATTCGTCGCGTCAATGGCACCTTGGGCAGGTTGGCGCCGCAGACCATTGCCAATCAGATGCGTCGCGCCTTCATGACGCCGCGGGACTTGCCGCCGAGGGATTGGGAGTTGCCGCTGCTGGCGCAGGCCGAGCGCATTACCTTGCGCTTTGGCCTGTCGGCCCTGCGCTGGGGCCAGGGCCCGACGGTGCTGATGATGCATGGCTGGGAAGGGCGTCCGACCCAGTTCGCCAGCCTGATCGATGCACTGGTGGGCGCGGGTTACTCGGTGATAGCCCTCGACGGTCCGGCCCATGGTCGTTCGCCGGGCCGCGAAGCCCATGTGGTGCTGTTTGCCCGGGCGATGCTGGAAGCTGCCGCTGAGTTGCCACCCTTGCACGCGGTGGTTGGCCACTCCATGGGTGGCGCCAGTGCGATGCTGGCCATCCAGCTGGGCCTGCGCACCAATGCGCTGGTGAGCATTGCTGCCCCTTCACGCTTGCTGGATGTATTGCGCGGCTTTGCTGGCGTAGTCGGCATGCCGGAGCGGGCGCGTGCGGCGTTTATCCAGGAGGTCGAGTATTCCCTGGGCATTCCGCTCAAGCACCTGGATGTGGCTCATTATCAAATGAATATCCCCGGGCTGATCGTGCATGCCGAAGACGATACCTTCGTCCCGGTCAAAGCTTCGCAGATGATTCACGAGGCCTGGTTCGACAGCCGCCTGTTGCGCCTGGAGCAGGGTGGGCACCAGAAGGTCCTGGCCGACCCGCGAGTGGTCGAAGGCGTGCTGGCGCTGCTGGCTGGCTGTCGTGAGCCGGCGCGGCAAACCGCTTGAGTGCAACGATGGGTTACACTGCTCCCCGCCGACACTAATCGACCGGGAGCAGGGCATGGGCTGGGACTTGGCAAAGCCGTTTATCATTGATCTGCAGGTGGCCCCTGAGGACATCGATGGCCTGGGGCATGCCAACAATGCTGTCTATGTGTCGTGGCTGGAGCGTTGCGCCTGGCGCCATTCCCAGCGCCTGGGCCTGGACCTCACCGAGTACCGGCGCCTGGACCGGGCCATGGCAGTGGTGCGCCACGAAATCGATTACCTGGCGGCCGGCTACGAAGGCGATGAGCTGCAACTGGCAACCTGGATCGTCGATTGGGACCAGCGCCTGAAAATGACCCGGCACTTCCAACTGATGCGCCCCAGCGATGGCACCACCTTGTTGCGTGCGCAAACCACCTTTGTCTGTATCGAACTCTCCAGCGGTAAGCCCAAGCGCATGCCGGCGGAGTTTATCGAGGGCTATGGCGTGGCGCTTACGGCATTGTCCATGTAGGAGCGAGCTTGCTCGCGAAGAGCGTGAGTACGCCACGGGTATCAGGTTCCCCGCGTTATCGTTGACGTTCATCGCGAGCCAGCTCGCTCCTACAGGGGACGGTAGGGTTAACGGTTGCTGTGGGAAACCCAGTAAACTGCGCCACGTTTTTCGTTGAGTGTTTTCCATGCAAATTGCTTTGGCGCCCATGGAGGGGTTGGTCGACAACATCCTGCGGGACGTGCTGACCCAGGTGGGCGGTATCGATTGGTGTGTGACCGAATTTATCCGGGTCAACGACCGCCTGCTGACCCCTGCCTATTTCCACAAGCTTGCTCCTGAACTGTTGCACGGTGCCAAGACCGCTGCGGGCGTGCCGTTGCGCGTGCAGTTGCTGGGCTCCGACCCCGTGTGCCTGGCGGAAAACGCCGCGCTGGCCTGTGAGCTGGGTTCTGAAGTGATTGACCTGAACTTCGGCTGCCCGGCCAAGACCGTCAACAAGTCCCGCGGTGGCGCGGTGCTGCTCAAAGAGCCGGAACTGCTCAACCAGATCGTCGAACACGTGCGCCGCGCTGTGCCAGCGCATATCCCGGTGACCGCCAAGATGCGCCTGGGCTTCGACAGCCCGGACGGCGCGCTGGTGTGCGCCACGGCCCTGGCCGAAGGCGGTGCAGCGCACATTGTGGTGCATGCACGGACCAAGGCTGATGGCTACAAGCCGCCAGCCCATTGGGAGTGGATCCCGCGTGTGCAGGACGTGGTCAAGGTGCCGGTGTTCGCCAACGGCGATATCTGGAGTGTTGATGACTGGCGGCGCTGCCGGGAAATCAGCGGTGTCGAAGACATCATGCTCGGTCGCGGCCTGGTTGCACGGCCCGACCTGGCCCGGCAAATCGCGGCCGCGCGGGCTGGCGAAGAAGTGGTCGAGATGACTTGGGAGCAGATGCAGCCCATGCTCCAGGAGTTCTGGACGCAATCGGTGGCGCAGTTGACTGAGCGCCAGGCGCCTGGCCGACTGAAGCAATGGCTGGCCATGTTGACGCGTAATTACCCGCAAGCCGTTGAGCTGTTCACAGCCTTGCGGCGTGAAACCGATCTGGAGCAAGTCAGCCGCTTGCTGGGGATGCCCCATCCGCAAGCGGTCTGAAAGTTTCTTGAAAATGTCTCTTGAAATGCAATCAGCGGGCCTTATCTAGGGATTACACGATGCCGAATTCGGGTCGTGGAGATAAAAAACCTTGCTGATATTTCAGGAGATTTGACCATGAGTACCGCATTTTCCCTGGCGCCGCTGTTCCGCTCTTCCGTGGGTTTCGATCGTTTCAACGACCTGTTCGAGACCGCACTGCGCAATGAGCCTGGCAGCAGTTACCCTCCCTATAACGTCGAGAAGCACGGCGAAGACCACTATCGCATTGTCATTGCGGCCGCTGGTTTCCAGGAAGACGATCTGGAATTGCAGGTGGAGAAAGGCGTCTTGACCGTCAGTGGCGGCAAGCGCGACACCAAGACCGAGAGCGTCACCTATCTGCATCAAGGCATTGCCCAGCGGGCTTTCAAATTGTCGTTCCGCCTGGCGGACCATATTGAGATCAAGGCCGCTGACCTGAATAACGGGTTACTGAGTGTCGATCTATTGCGAGTTGTGCCGGAAGAAGCGAAAGCCAAACGCATCCCGATCAATGGGGTGCAGAAGCCGGCTCTGCAACACTGAGTGCATGTTTTTAAAATTGTCATCACTTTGAAAAAGGGCGCCTCTGGCGCCCTTTTTTTGTTTAAGGCACTGAGGGAAACGTAGGTGGTTTAACGGGTGGCAGTGATAGTTATGACTAGTTGAGGCGTGGTGTTTTATTTTTTTGTACTAGCAGGTATGTGTAACTTGTTTTTGTTTTTATGCAGAATTGGATGTTGTAGAGGAGGTTTTGTTTTTAGGTTTTTCCGGGAGTAACAACTGTATTGTTTGCGCGGGAGATATCATGAGGCGTGTCGCAAGGGGGCAAGCAATGATGACGTTTTTTTTCATTAAGGCAGTTTATTAATGGGTGTGACGTTATTTCTTTCAAGGAAAGGCCTGGAGAACCGATGTTCTGTAGAAGTCCATAGGTAAAAATCCGAAGTTTTCTATTGGTGTCCTTATGTTTTTGACGATTTCTGGAACTCGAACGATTTTTGCCCCACGAAACCAGTGACTTTGATTCGGTTGCTGCCGCTTCAGGTCGTAAGTAAATAGTGTTCGTTCTGGGTATTTGAATACCCTGGTGCTGTTCTGAGAAGAGGAATGACTAATGTCTTATCTATCTGTTAATAATCCTCCGAGCGTTAATCTCGGTAATCGTCAAGTTGATCTGCCTGCACCGATACCTACTCCACTTGGTGGTAGTGATGCGAGTAAGTTACTTGGCCATAACCCGAAAGTTTTTCCCGAGCAAATCCGGAATGTTGAGGTCGGGCGGGACAGCGCAACCGTTGGTACGGATGCTCTTTCAAAACTGCTTGATATGTTTGAGCTTCTATTCAAGGCCATGCGAGATGTTTTGTCTGGCAAAACAAAATCGCCTGACGCCCAGCCCGCTGCTGATAAGCCTTCTGAGACCAGGCCGCTACCAGGGAGCAACCCGGTGATTGGGGGCAAGGACGCCAAGGTGCAGCTTGAGGCAGACAAGCAACCCGAGAAGAAACCGGACGCCGAAGGCAAGCCAGCGATCCCGGGCAAGGACGCCAAGGTGCAGGTTGCGCCAGACAAGCAATCCGAGAAGAAACTGGACGCCGAAGGCAAGCCAGCGATCCCGGGCAAGGACGCCAAGGTGCAGGTTGCGCCAGACAAGCAACCCGAGAAGAAACCGGACGCCGAAAGCAAGCCAGCGATCCCGGGCAAGGACGCCAAGGTGCAGGTTGAGGCAGACAAGCAACCCGAGAAGAAACCGGACGCCGAAGGCAAGCCAGCGATCCCGGGCAAGGACGCCAAGGTGCAGGTTGCGCCAGACAAGCAACCCGAGAAGAAACCGGACGCCGAAAGCAAGCCAGCGCTCCCGGGCAAGGACGCCAAGGTGCAGGTTGAGGCAGACAAGCAACCCGAGAAGAAACCGGACGCCGAAGGCAAACCTGTGGTCCCGGGCCAAGACGCCAAGGTGCAGATTGAGCCTGGCAAGCAACCGGTGGTGATACCGGAGATCAGGATTCTGCCAAGGGTTCCGGGCAAGGATTTGAACGTGTTGTCTGACACTGCTGTTCGGGTGAATGTTGATGTCCATGTGAACAATTGCCACTGTCCTGCGCCCCTTCGGCCAGCGGTTCCAGGGGGTGATGTAAGTGTGATGTCTGATACGCAGCCCAAGCCTGCGGTGGTACCTGGGACAGAAGGACGAGTGAGGCCGAGTTTGGAGTCCAAGCCTGCGGTGGTACCTGGTACCGATGCTCAAGTTAAGCCTGATGTAGTTCCTCCGCTTGTCCCGGGTGTGGTACCCGATAAGCCCGTGCCGGATACCGATTTGACTTCTCCCGGTCCTGAGTGTGGTCCTGGTGAGATGAGTTGGACTCGGAATTTTTATCGCCGTCGATAGTCCTTCTCTCGATTTCGTAAACGTCAACTTAAGAGATTAAATTCAATCATTTGCTTCTCCGGCCAGTTGCCGGTCGGAGAGGCCATTTGTGTGGGAGAAAATTATGTCTGTTTTAAGCGTTAATAGAGCTTCTAACGTCATGTGTGATTGTTCAGCAGGGTATGGGATGGTTTTTGGCCAAATAGCTGAGCTCCCCTTGATACGCGCGGCAGGTGTAAATGGATTGCCCTGTAATCCCTCTGTAAATAATAACTTGGCTGAGGTGAATAACTCGATAAAGAATCAGGATGCGGATGTTAATAACATTGTTGCAATGCTCAAATCTTTTTTAAGTCAGATTTCGACCCTATTAGCTGGGTGGAAAGAGAACAAGCCAGTCACTGTGGATGTTGTACCTGATTCTGTTAGTCCTAAGGTCAATCCTACGCCGGTGGTACCCAAGCCAGAGACGAGTCCAGCGCATATTTCTGAGTTGTCGAACAAGCGCAATGGTGCAAAGGCTGACGATATCTGGGGTGGCTTTCGACAGGGGCCTGATGGGAATTGTGTGACCGTCTCGGCGATCAAGGCCGCAATGCATAAATTTGGGCAAAGCCCTACCGATATTTATAAAAGTGTCAGTGAGACTGCGCGCGGGTATGACGTCACGATGCGAGATGGCTTTAACTTGACGTTGACCAAGCCGGAGTTGGCGCAGGCGTCAGCAGGCGCGCGGTTTGTTGGAAGAGATAGAGGGATGCTCAAGGATGCTCAATTCCTATTTGCCGTCAGTTGCAAACGCGCACAGATTGAAAATAACGATGGCAAGGCGGCTAGAAGTTTTAGTGCGGCAATACAGACTCTCAATAATGGTGAGGATGAGTGGGGGGCCGGAGAGGGATTTCTACGTCTGGGGTTGAAAAAGCACATGAAAAAGGTCCCTGTCAGTACGTTGGCAAATGGGCAAGTAGGTATGGTTAATCGGGCTCGTCATTCCGTTGCGATAATTGATGGGAAAGAGGAGTTGTGGGGGAGTAAAGGAAAAGCGCCAAGGTATGGGGATGCAGTGGCGTTGATTGGTTGATTGAGGTTTATTTGTATCTTTGATGGTTGGTATAAGTTTGTAAGGTATAACTATAAAAGTGTGTGTTGTTATCCTGCGCAGGTTTTTTGCTCGCTGTGTTTGTCGGTTTTTAATGTCGGTGGGTCGTCATTTTTTAAATGATGCCTTTGTTGGCGTGTTTTTTAATATTTTAATAGTCGAGGTGTTGTCATGAATGTGGATATGCGTTATCGGTCACTTTTTGAAGGTTACAGGTCGAGTCATGAACCAACCAATAGTTTTTCTCCAGACGCCCTCGTAACGACACGTGGCGAGAAACCCACGGATATCCTGAATGCATTTACAGCGACCAGGCGTGGATTTGGTGAGTGTTTTGACAATAGTACGCATGCCGCGGTTATCAAGTTGATGATGATGACATTTGGTCAAAGTCCACACGGTATGTTCGATGAGGTCAAAGCATCGGGGGATGGGTATGACATTACGATGAAGGATGAATTCAAGGTTCATGTGTCTCATGAGGAGTTAAAGCAGGTTGCAAAGGCTTCGCGATTTTCCGGTAATGACAGTTCGGCCATAATGGATGCCAACTTTGTGCTCGCAGTTTTTACCAAGCGCAAACAAATTTTAGGGGAACAGGGCAGTTTCGAAAAAGTCTTGTTGAAGACGCTTGAAGGTGAGACGACGCAAAATTGCCTGCGGGGCATGGGGGTGATGGGCCTTGCCCAATTTGTGCCTGCAACTGATATGGCCGCTAGTGGTGCGCTGGGGGTCGTGGAGACGCATAATTTTGGCTCGGCTTTTGTTATGGATAATGCCCAGCACAGTTATGGTGAAAAAAAGAGCGTTGATAAACGTTACGGTTATATGTTGTTCAATGATAAGAAAATATCTGATGCAGTGCCTGGGGCGCTCGATAAAAATATTCTGCATTTATCAAGTGTGCCGCTGGGTGTCAGGCCTGCGGATATATGGGGCGGCTTTTACCAGGGCGTAGAAGGCAACTGTGTCACCGTATCGGCGATCAAGGCGGCGATGGTGAGATTTGGGCAAAGTCCGGAAAGTATCTATAAGAAAATTTCCGCCACCGCTGACGGTTATGAAGTCGTTATGAGAGATTCTTTCAAATTGAATGTGACTCACGACGAGTTGAAAAAAGCCCGGCTGGCTTCCAACTTCAAGGGCTCTGATCAGGCGCTGCTGGAGGATGCCAACTTCTTGTACGCCGTGAGTGCCAAGCGGGCACAGCTAGAGAACAACGATGGACGTGGGAACCAGAGTTATGAGGTCGCCATGGAAACGCTGAACGACGGTGAATATCCGGGGTCGGCGCTGCGCAGACTTGGACTGTCTGCCTATGTCCGCGAAAGTACGATTAAGGAGTTGCTAGGGGGAGCCATTGGTACTCTGGCCAACTCCCGGCACTCAGTGGTGGTCATTGACGGGATGTTGGACGTGTATGGGCAAAAGTGCAGCCTGGCCCCGCTGGACTGGCAGGGTTACTTCCAGCGAGCGTTGAAATTGGTGTGATGCTGGGTGCCAGGGCCGAGGATTATCCGGCGATCTTCACGTTTGCGTCCTTGATCTCAATAGCTGCATAAACGCCTCCAGGGGCAATGGTCGGCTGTGAAAGTAACCTTGATACAGATGGCAACCCAACCCTTGCAGGAACGCCAATTGCTCGGATGTTTCCACGCCTTCGGCAATGACCTCAAGGTTGAGGCTGCGCGCCATGGCCACGATAGCGCGGATGATCTCCGCGTCGTTCGGGTCGTGGGTGGCGTCCCGCACAAATGACTGATCGATCTTCAAGGCATCTACCGGCAGGCGCTTGAGGTAAGTCAATGACGAGTAACCGGTGCCGAAATCGTCCATGGCAAAGCTGACCCCGAGTTTTTTCAGGCGGCGCATTTTGCTGATCGTGTCTTCCAGGTTCTGGATCACGATGCCTTCGGTGATTTCCAGTTTCAGCAGGGTGAACGGCAACTGGTGCTGCTTCAGGCTGCGCTCGACCCGTTCGACAAAGTCGTTCTGGCGAAACTGCCGGGGGCTGATATTGACGCATAGGCTAAAGCCCTGCGGCGGCACCAGGCCTTCGGCGATCAGCCGGGCAAACGCGCCGCAGGCTTCGTCGAGGATCCAGGTACCGACTTCGAGAATCAACCCACTGTCTTCCAGGACCTTGATGAACTCTGCCGGTGATTGGGCGCCCAGTTGTGGGTGCTGCCAACGCACCAGTGCCTCGGCGCCGACAATGCGATTGCCCCGGGCATCGACCTGGGGCTGGTAATGCACGCTGAACTCGCCCCGCGACAACGCCAGGCGCAGGTCCGTCTCCATGCGCAAGCGTTCGCTGGCAGTGCGTTGCATGCTGTTATGAAACATCTGCGTGGTGTTGCGCCCCGAATCCTTGGCCCGATACAGGGCTATATCCGCGCGCTTGAGCAAGTCCGCCGGCGTCGAGCCATGATCGGGAATCAACGCCACGCCGATGCTCGGAGTGACCTGCAAGCGATGGCCATCGAGAAACATCGGTTCGGACAGCAATTCGCGCAGGGTATCGGACAGCAGTTGCACCTGTTTGCTGACCTCCACCCGCGAACCTTCCAGGCCGCTGAGCAGCACCACGAACTCATCGCCGCCCAGGCGTGCGACGGTGTCCTCCATACGCACGCTGGCCTCCAGGCGTGCGGTGACGATTTTCAGCACGGTATCGCCCACCGGGTGCCCGAGGGAATCGTTGATGTGCTTGAAGTGGTCCAGGTCGAGGAACAACAGGGCACCGCGCAGGCTGTGGCGTTTGAGCAGGGCGATCTGCTGGCTCAGGCGGTCCATCAGCAATGCGCGGTTGGGCAGGTTGGTCAGTGGATCGTGATACGCCAGGTGACGGATCTGCGCCTGGGCACTTTTCAGCAGGCTGACATCCCGCGCGGTCAGCAGCAGGCACGGCATTTCATTGAGGGTAATGGGTTCCACCGACACTTCCACTGCCAGCAACTCGCCGCGTTTGTTGTGCCAGAGCATGTCCAGGTGATGGATGCGGCCCTTGATCTGCAATTCGGCCAGCAGCGCGGCACGCTGGTTTTCATCGGCCCAGATGCCGATCTGGTACAACGTCAGGCCAATGGCCTCTTCGGCGCGGTAGCCGGTCAAGCGACAAAAGCCGTCATTGACCTCCACGTAACGCCCGGTATCGCGCTCGGTAATGGACACCGCGTCGGGGCTTGAGTGGAAGGCCTTGGCGAATTTCTCCTCGCTGGCCTTGAGCGCTGCCTCGGAACGCTGTTGCTGGGTAATATCGCGCAGGGTGGTGACCACACAGGGCTGGTTGTCGACCTTGATCAGCCGGCTGGAAATCATGCAGGTCAGGCGCTGGCCATTTTTGTGGTGGACGATGATCGCCACGTTGTTCAGCGCTTGTTCGCGGATCACCTGCTCGATGCGTTGCAGGCGCTGGGTGGGTTCATCCCACAGGTCGATTTGCTCGGCGGTGTGGTTGATGGCTTCGGCGGCGGTCCAGCCAAAGGTCTGGGTAAAACTGGGGTTGATTTCAATGAATTCGCCGCTGGAAAGGCTCGTGACGCAGATCGGGTCGGGGCTGGCGAGGAACAGACTGGCGAACTTCTCTTCAGAGGCGCTCAGGCGCTGTTCGCGTTCCACCTGGTCGGTGATGTCGAGCAAGGTGCCCGCCATGCGCACCGGTGCGCCCTGCTCGTCACGGTAGAGGCGGGCGCGGCTTTCCAGGTAGCGCGAGCTGCCATCTTCCAGTTGCACGCGGTACGTCAGTTGGTAATTGCCGGCCGGGCCTTCACGCAGGGTGCGATAGGCGTCGCGCATGCTGGCGCGCTCTTCATCGGGCATACCTTCAAAAAAAGCGTCGAAGGACTCATGGAACGGATGCGGTTCCAGGCCATGCAACTGCGCCGCCCGGGCTGAGCCATAGAGCATGCCGCTGGGGATATGCCAGTCCCAGGTGCCCAACTGGGCCGAGTCCAGGGCCAGGTCCAGGCGTTCCTGGCTGTCCTTGAGGGCCTGCTCGGCATTCTTGCGCTCAGTGGTGTCGAGGAAGGTACTGATCAGGTAGGCCTGGCCGTCGAGTTCGACTTTTTGCGCGCTCAGGGTACCGTCATGGATTTGCCCGTTGCTGGCGCGAAACTGCACTTCCATGGTGATGGGTTCGCCCTTGCGCTGGGTCGCCTTGACCAGCAAGGCCCGTTGCTCCGGATGCACCCACAGCCCCAGGTCCAGGGTGGTGCGACCAATGGCATCGGCCACCGGCCAGCCGAACAGGCTTTCAAAATACTCGTTGGCCTCACTGATCAGGCCGTCCTCCTGGCGAGTCAGCAGGACCATGTTCGGGCACAGGTGAAACAGTGTGGCGAAGCGTTTTTCCGAGTGGCCGAGGGCATGTTCGCGCTCGCGCTGCTGGGTGGTTTCGCGAATCACCCCGATCATGCGGCGGCGCCCGGATGCGTCCGGCAACAGGCTGCCGTTGATTTCCAGCCAGTGCAGGCTGCCATCCGGCCACTGGATGCGGTGATGCATGGCTTGCTCGAAGGGGGCTCCCGCCAGGACGGCGTGAAATGCCCGTATCACACGGCCACGGTCCTCGGCGGCCAACAGCTCAAGGTAGTCCAGGTCCTTGGGCAGCGGCTGGCGTGGATCGAAACCGAACAGCGCCTGGGTGCCCCGCGACCAACTGATCCGCCCACTGTCGATGTCCCAGCTCCAGGCGCCCAGCCGTGCGGCATTGAGCGCCGCCAACAGTTGCGGGGCATTTTCCCAGTTTTGCTCCGCCTGCTGGGGATCCAGGGCGTGGATGCGTGGCAGCGGTGGAAAGGGATCGACGGGGTTGGGCATTATCAAGGGGCCTTGGCTCGATGGGCATTCGGCGGGGGAGCAGGATCTACAGGCCGCACGGCCTCATGCCGGCATCCCTGTCAGATCGACCTGTGCATCCAACAGGCTCATGAAAGCCCGCGCAGCGTTCGACAGTGTCCTTTCGGTGTGCACGATATAGCCTAGCTGGCGACTGAGCTGTATGCCCGGTAAAGCGATGCTGGCCACTTGATCATCAAGCATAGTGCGCGGCAGCACGCTCCAGGCCAGGCCGATGGACACCATCATCTTGATGGTTTCCAGGTAGTTGGTGCTCATGGCGATGTTCGGCGTCAGGCCCTGGGCTTCGAACAGGCGGTGCACGATATGGTGGGTAAAAGTATTGCCGCCAGGGAATACCGCCGGATGCAGGGCGATGTCGGCCAGGCTGACTGTGCCGTTATTGGCCAGGCTATGTTCGGGTGCCACTACGAAATCCAGAGGGTCATCCCACACCGGCGTGGCCCGCACCAGGGTGTGCGGCTCCGGCGCCAGGGTGATGACGGCCACTTCGGCACGGCCATGGAGGATTTCCTCGTAGGCGACTTCCGAATCCAGGAACTGAATATCCAGGGCTACGTTTGGGTATTCCCGGGTAAACGTGCGCAATACCGGCGGCAGGCGGTGCAGGCCGATGTGATGGCTGGTGGCTAGAGTGAGCCGCCCGCTGACTTCGCCGGTCAGGTTGGTCAGGGCGCGGCGGGTGTCGTCCAGCACATTGAGGATCTGATAGGCGCGGGGCAACAGGGCGCGCCCGGCCTCGGTCAGGCCGACTTCACGGCCCAGCCGGTCGAATAGGCGCACCTTCAATTGCTGCTCCAGCCCCGCAATACGCTTGCTGATTGCCGGTTGCGTCAGGTGTAGCCGTTCGCCTGCACCGGAGAAGCTGCCGGTCTCGGCGATGGCAATAAAAGCATTGAGGTTGGCCAGGTCCATGGTGGTATTCCAGTAGGTTATCCAAAGCATGAAAAATATGAATTTGAGTTATTTAATGTAACGCCATAGCATCAGCCTCACAAGCCAAAGGGTTATTGAATCGTTCAACGCCCAGGGCATAGAAAGACGCTGATGAGGACCGACTGATGGCCGGCAAAACGCTTTACGACAAACTCTGGGATTCCCATGAAGTGAAACGGCGCGATGATGGGTCGTCGCTGATCTACATCGACCGTCACATCATCCATGAAGTGACCTCGCCTCAAGCGTTCGAAGGCCTGCGACTGGCCGGGCGCAAGCCTTGGCGCGTCGACTCGATCATCGCCACCCCGGACCACAACGTGCCGACCACGCCGGAGCGCAAGGGCGGTATTGATGCGATCGTCGACACCGTGTCGCGCCTTCAGGTGCAGACCCTCGACGACTATTGCGACGAGTACGGCATTACCGAATTCAAGATGAATGACGTGCGCCAGGGCATCGTCCACGTGATCGGTCCGGAGCAGGGCGCGACCTTGCCGGGCATGACCGTGGTCTGCGGCGACTCCCATACCTCGACCCACGGCGCGTTCGGCGCCCTGGCTCACGGTATTGGCACTTCCGAGGTGGAGCATGTGTTCGCCACCCAGTGCCTGGTTGCCAAGAAAATGAAGAACATGCTGGTGCTGGTCGAAGGCACCTTGCCGTTCGGTGTGACCGCCAAGGACATCGTCCTCGCAGTAATCGGCAAAATCGGCACCGCTGGCGGCAACGGCCATGCCATCGAATTCGCCGGCAGCGCCATTCGCGACCTGTCCATCGAAGGCCGCATGACCATCTGCAACATGTCCATCGAAGCCGGTGCCCGTGTGGGCATGGTGGCGGCGGATGAAAAAACCGTGGAGTACGTCAAGGGGCGTCCGTTTGCACCGCAAGGCGCCGATTGGGATGCCGCCGTGGAGGCCTGGAAAGACCTGGTCTCCGACACGGATGCGGTGTTCGACACCGTGGTCGAGCTCGACGCCGCCCAGATCAAGCCGCAAGTCAGCTGGGGCACCTCGCCGGAAATGGTCCTGGCCGTTGATCAAAACGTGCCGGACCCGGCCAAGGAAACCGACCTGGTCAAGCGCGGTTCCATCGAACGCGCGTTGAAGTACATGGGCTTGAAAGCCAACCAGGCGATCACCGACATCCAGTTGGACCGCGTGTTTATCGGCTCCTGCACCAACTCACGGATCGAAGACCTGCGCGCTGCGGCAGTCATCGCCAAGGGCCGCAAAGTGGCCGCGACTATCAAGCAAGCCATCGTGGTGCCAGGTTCGGGCCTGGTGAAGGCTCAGGCTGAAGCCGAGGGCCTGGACAAGATCTTCCTCGAAGCCGGTTTTGAATGGCGCGAGCCGGGCTGCTCCATGTGCCTGGCGATGAACCCGGACCGCCTGGAGTCCGGTGAGCATTGCGCGTCCACCTCCAACCGTAACTTCGAAGGGCGTCAGGGCGCCGGTGGCCGTACCCACCTGGTCAGCCCGGCCATGGCCGCTGCGGCTGCCGTCAACGGTCGTTTCATCGACGTTCGCGAATTGATCTGAGGAATACCCGATGAGAGCTTTTACCCAACACACAGGTCTTGTCGCACCGTTGGATCGTGCCAACGTGGACACCGACCAGATCATCCCCAAGCAGTTCTTGAAGTCGATCAAGCGCACCGGTTTTGGCCCGAACCTGTTCGACGAATGGCGCTACCTGGACGTGGGCTACGCCTATCAGGACAACTCCAAGCGCCCGCTGAACAAAGACTTCGTGCTCAATGCCGAGCGTTACCAGGGCGCCAGTGTCTTGCTGGCCCGGGAAAACTTCGGTTGCGGTTCCAGCCGTGAACATGCGCCGTGGGCCCTGGAAGAATATGGCTTTCGCAGCATCATCGCGCCGAGCTACGCCGACATCTTCTTCAACAACAGCTTCAAGAACGGCTTGTTGCCGATCATCCTGACCGACGAAGAAGTCGATGAGTTGTTTCAGCAGGTGGAGGCCGATGTCGGCTACCAGTTGACCGTCGACCTCGCGGCACAGACCGTGACCCGCCCGGATGGCAAGGTGTATCACTTTGAAGTGGATGCTTTCCGTAAACACTGCTTGATCAACGGCTTGGACGATATCGGCCTGACCTTGCAGGACGGCGATGCCATCGCGGCGTTTGAAACCAAGCACCGGGCCAGCCAGCCTTGGTTGTTTCGTGATGCCTGATTTGCGGTAAGCCGTGCGGGCCCCATCGCGGGCAAGCCCGCTCCCACATTTTGATCTGTGAACACGGTCAAGTGTGGGAGCTGGCTTGCCTGCGATAGCGCCAGTACTAACACCACAAAACCCAAGGAAAACCACCGCCATGACCACCACCGCCCACACCCAAGTCGTGCAAAAACAATTCGGTGAACAGGCCTCGGCCTACCTGAGCAGTGCCGTGCACGCCCAAGGCACCGAATTCGCACTGCTGCAGGCCGAACTGGCCGGGCAGGGCGCGGCACGCCTGCTGGACCTGGGCTGTGGCGCCGGTCACGTGAGTTTCCACGTAGCGCCGCTGGTCAAGGACGTGGTGGCCTACGACCTGTCGCAGCAGATGCTCGATGTGGTTGCCGCCGCTGCCACAGACCGTGGCCTGGACAACATCCGCACCGTCCACGGCGCCGCCGAGCGCTTGCCGTTCGCCGATGGTGAGTTCGACTTCGTGTTCAGCCGCTACTCGGCCCACCACTGGAGCGACCTGGGCGTGGCCCTGCGCGAAGTGCGCCGGGTGCTCAAGCCGGGCGGCGTGGCGGCGTTCGTCGATGTCTTGTCACCGGGCAGCCCGCTGTTGGACACTTACCTGCAAACCGTCGAAGTACTGCGCGACACTAGCCACGTGCGCGATTATTCCTGCGGTGAGTGGATGCGCCAGCTCAGCGAAGCCGGCCTGCATGTGCGCAACAGCAGCCGCCAACGCCTGCGCCTGGAATACACCTCGTGGGTCGAGCGCATGCGCACGCCAGAGGTATTGCGCGCAGCAATCCTTGAGCTGCAAAAGGCGATGGGCCAGGAAGTCCGCGATTATTTCGAGATTCAAGCCGACGGCACCTTCAGCACCGACGTGCTGGTGGTCTGGGCCGAACGCTAATAATTTTCCCGACCTGCCTGTGGGCGGGCCGCTTGATGAAATGAGGAACCCATGAGCAAGCAGATTCTGATTCTCCCTGGCGACGGTATTGGTCCGGAAATCATGGCCGAAGCGGTCAAGGTCCTGGAATTGGCCAACACCAAGTACAGCCTGGGCTTTGAATTGAGCCACGACGTGATCGGCGGTGCCGCCATCGACAAGCATGGCGTACCGCTGGCCGACGAAACCCTGGACCGCGCCCGTGCCGCCGATGCCGTGCTGCTCGGCGCCGTGGGTGGGCCGAAATGGGACAAGATCGAGCGTGATATCCGCCCTGAACGCGGCCTGCTGAAAATCCGCGCGCAACTGGGCCTGTTCGGCAACCTGCGTCCGGCGATCCTCTACCCGCAACTGGCCGATGCGTCGAGCCTCAAGCCAGAAGTGGTGGCGGGCCTGGATATCCTGATCGTGCGCGAGCTGACCGGCGGTATCTACTTTGGCTCGCCACGTGGCGTGCGTGAGTTGGAAAATGGCGAGCGCCAGGCCTACGACACCCTGCCGTACAGCGAGAGCGAAATCCGCCGTATCGCCCGTGTCGGTTTCGACATGGCCCGCGTGCGCGGCAAAAAGGTCTGCTCGGTGGATAAGGCCAACGTGCTGGCCTCCAGCCAACTGTGGCGCGAGATCGTCGAAGAAGTGGCCAAGGATTACCCGGACGTCGAACTGAGCCACATGTACGTCGACAACGCCGCCATGCAGCTGGTGCGTGCACCCAAACAGTTCGATGTGATCGTCACCGACAACCTGTTCGGCGACATCCTGTCCGACCAGGCCTCGATGCTCACCGGTTCCATCGGCATGCTGCCGTCGGCGTCCCTGGACACCCACAACAAGGGCATGTACGAGCCGTGCCACGGTTCGGCGCCGGACATCGCGGGGCAGGGCATTGCCAACCCGCTGGCGACCATCCTGTCGGTCTCGATGATGCTGCGTTACAGCTTCAACCTGAGCGAGGCGGCGGACGCGATCGAGAAGGCGGTGAGCCTGGTGCTGGACCAGGGCCTGCGTACCGGCGACATCTGGTCGCAAGGTTGCACCAAGGTCGGGACGCAGGAAATGGGCGACGCAGTAGTCGCCGCGCTGCGGAATCTGTAATCTCTCGGGCCCGCTTGCAGTTGTTGCTGCAAGGCGGCCCACTTTTTAACAAGGTGTAGTTGCGATGAAACGTGTAGGTCTGATCGGTTGGCGCGGGATGGTCGGTTCCGTGCTCATGCAGCGGATGCTGGAAGAGCAGGATTTCGATCTTATTGAGCCGGTGTTTTTCACCACTTCGAATGTCGGTGGCCAAGGGCCGTCCGTGGGCAAGGATATCGCCCCGCTCAAGGACGCCTACAACATTGAAGAGCTCAAGACCCTCGACGTCATTCTGACCTGCCAGGGCGGCGACTACACCAGCGAAGTCTTCCCCAAGCTGCGTGAAGCCGGCTGGCAGGGCTACTGGATCGACGCTGCGTCCAGCCTGCGCATGCAGGACGACGCAGTGATCGTCCTCGACCCGGTCAACCGCAAGGTCATCGACCAGCAACTGGATGCCGGTACCAAGAACTACATCGGTGGCAACTGCACCGTCAGCCTGATGCTGATGGGCCTGGGCGGCCTGTTCGAAGCCGGGCTGGTGGAGTGGATGAGCGCCATGACCTATCAGGCGGCCTCCGGTGCCGGCGCGCAGAACATGCGTGAGTTGATCAAGCAGATGGGCGCAACCCACGCCGCTGTCGCCGATCAACTGGCCGACCCGGCCAGCGCGATCCTCGACATCGACCGCCGTGTGGCCGAGGCCATGCGCAGCGACGCCTACCCGACCGAGAACTTCGGCGTGCCATTGGCCGGTAGCCTGATCCCGTGGATCGACAAGGAACTGCCGAACGGCCAGAGCCGTGAAGAGTGGAAGGCCCAGGCCGAGACCAACAAGATTCTTGGCCGCTTCAAGAGCCCGATCCCGGTGGATGGCATCTGCGTGCGCATCGGCGCAATGCGCTGCCACAGCCAGGCGCTGACCATCAAGCTCAACAAAGACGTGCCGATCGCCGATATCGAAGGGCTGATCAGCCAGCACAACCCTTGGGTCAAGCTGGTGCCGAACAACCGCGATATCAGCATGCAGGAGCTGAGCCCGACCAAGGTCACCGGCACCCTGAATGTACCGGTGGGGCGTCTGCGCAAGCTGAACATGGGCACCCAGTACCTGGGCGCCTTCACCGTGGGTGACCAACTGCTGTGGGGCGCGGCCGAACCGCTGCGTCGGATGTTGCGGATCCTGCTGGAGCGTTGATCGCTTTTTGGTGTTGAACAAACCCGCGTTCTGGTGACAGGCGCGGGTTTTTTTATTGCTCTTTAGGGCTCTTTCGCGAGCAAGCCCGCTTCACATTTGATTGCATTCACACATCAAAATGTGGGAGCGGGCTTGCTCGCGAAAGGGCCTTCAGCCACACCACAAAACCTGGGTTAATTGCCTCACCCCCAACCACCCGGTAAAGTGCCGCTCCCCCCGCAATGCCCGAGGCAGCCCCCATGACCCAGACCTTTGATATCGCCGTGATCGGCGCCACCGGCACGGTTGGCGAAACCCTGGTGCAGATCCTCGAAGAGCTGGATTTCCCGGTCGGCACCCTGCACCTGCTGGCCAGCAGCGAGTCGGCCGGTGCCTCGGTGCCGTTTCGCGGCAAGAATGTGCGGGTGCGGGAAGTCGATGAGTTTGATTTCAGCAAGGTACAACTGGCGTTTTTCGCCGCAGGCCCGGCGGTCACCTTGAGTTTTGCCCCGCGCGCCACTGCGGCCGGCTGCTCGTTGATCGACCTGTCCGGCGCGCTATCGGCCGAACAGGCACCCCAGGTGGTGCCGGAAGCCAATGCCCAGGTACTGGACGGCTTGAAAAAGCCCTTCCAGCTCGCCAGCCCAAGTCCTTGCGCGACTCACCTGGCGGTGGTCCTTGCGCCGCTGCGCGGCCTGCTGGATATCCAGCGTGTCAGCGTCACCGCCAATCTGGCGGTATCTGCCCAAGGCCGTGAGGCCGTCAGCGAGTTGGCCCGGCAAACCGCCGAGCTGCTGAATGTGCGGCCCCTGGAGCCCAAGTTCTTTGATCGGCAGATGGCGTTCAACCTGCTGGCCCAGGTCGGCACGCCCGATGCCCAGGGCCATACCAACCTGGAGAAGCGCCTGGTCCACGAGTTGCGCACACTGCTTGAATTACCGTTACTGAAAATTTCCGCGACATGTGTTCAAGCTCCAGTGTTTTTTGGCGATAGCCTGAGCGTGTCCCTGCAACTGGCGTCTGCTGTGGACCTTGGCGCAGTCAATCGCGTGTTGGAGGCAGCACCGGGCATCGAACTGGTGGAAGAGGGCGATTACCCTACAGCTGTTGGGGATGCGGTCGGTCAGGACGTGGTCTATGTGGGCCGGGTGCGTGCCGGTATTGACGACCCGGCGGAACTAAACTTGTGGCTGACGTCAGATAACGTACGTAAAGGCGCTGCACTTAACGCGGTGCAGCTGGCACAGTTGTTGATAAAACACCTTGTGTAAAAGATACTTGGCGGCAATTTGTAGATTGATTCTAGCTAAGCGCTATGCTTGGCCCCATGCAGGAAAAGTTGCGCGTCGGTGACCTATCGGCTCGCGATGCCGAATGGCAGCGGTACCCAACCTTCTCGCAGGCCGAGGAGTGTTCAAACAAAGGAAGAGGCTATGGTTCAAGTTCGCAAACTGGTGTTAGCAATAGCGGCCGCCTCGGCGCTGTCCTCCGGTATGGCGCAAGCCCTGCAACTTGGGGAGATGACCCTCAAGTCGAAGTTGAACCAGCCGCTGTCGGTGGAGATCGAGTTGCTCGACGTGGGTGGGCTGACAGCCTCCGATATCGTGCCTAGCCTCGCGTCTTCCCAGGCCTTTGTGGATGCGGGTGTCGATCGTCAGGCGTTCCTTGATGAGCTGACCTTTACCCCAGTGCTCAACAGCAGTGGTCGCAGTGTGGTTCGCGTGACTTCCAGCAAGCCGTTGCCCGATTCCTACGTGCGCTTCCTGTTGCAGGTGCAATGGCCCAATGGCCGATTGATGCGTGACTACAGCGTATTGCTGGACCCGGCCAAGTTCGAGCAAAAGGCCCCGCAGGCCAGTGCCCCGGCACCGCGTCTTGCCACGCCTGCTGCCACCAGCGTCAGCAAGGCTGCTGAACACACCACGACTTCTCGCGACACGCTATGGGAAATCGCTGCGAAAAACCGCAATGGCGGCTCGATCCAGCAGACCATGCTGGCGATCCAGGCGTTGAACCCGGGGGCCTTTGTCGACGGTAATATCAACCGCATGAAAACTGGCCAGGTGCTGCGCCTGCCAGATCCGGTCCAGAGCACCAGCCTGCCGCAACCCCAGGCGATTGCCGAAGTGACTGCGCAGAATGCGGCCTGGCGTCAGGGCCGTCGCGGTGCCACCAATCAGGCGGCGGGGCGCCAGCAACTGGACGCCACCAAACGCACCCAGGCCGGCGCAGCGCCGTCGCAGACGGCCGCCAAGGACAACCTGAGCCTGGTCTCGGCCGAGGCCGCCAAGGCCGGTGTCAAAGGCGCCGCAGGCGATAGCAAGGCTTTGAGCAACAAGCTGGCGGTGACCCAGGAAAGCCTGGACTCGACCCGCCGCGAAAACGAAGAGCTGAAAAGCCGCATGACTGACCTGCAAAGTCAGTTGGACAAGCTGCAGCGGCTGATCGAACTCAAGAACAATCAACTGGCCAAGTTGCAAGCCGAAGGCGGCACCCCGGCGCAGCCTGCGGTCATGCCAGCCGAGCTGGCTGCGGTACCGGCTACACCTGCAGCGCCCGCAGCTGAAGCGCCTGTGGTTGCACCAGTGGAAAAACCGGCAGAGCCGGCAGAAGCTGCCAGCACCGAAGGTAAATTCAATGAGCTGCTGACCAACCCTATCGTCCTTGGGGTGATCGGTGGCGCCGCCGGCCTGTTGGTGCTGCTGCTCCTGCTGCTGTGGGCGCGTCATCGCAATGCGCGCCTGGAAGAAGAGAAACACCTGCGCATGGCGCGGGCGCTGGCCGAGGAGCCAGAGTTCTCCTCGAACCTTGAGCAGGACATGCCGTCGGACAGTTTCGAAGGCCTTGAAGTCCCGGCGGCAAACGTCACGCTGGCTCCAGCTCCAGCTCCAGCTCCAGCTCCAGTTGCCGTGGCCCCTGTGGTTGCACCTGCGACCAGCATGGCACCTCCAAGCAAGCCGATCATTGAGCCCGGCTCCGCCGACGCCCTGGCCCAGGCCCAATCCCATCTGGATCGTGGCCACTTGAACCAGGCGGCTGCGGTGCTGGAGGAAGCGATCAAGCTGGAGCCCAAGCGCAGCGATCTGCGCCTCAAACTGCTGGAAGTCTACGGCCAGCAGGGCGACAAGGATGGTTTCGTGAGCCAGGAGCGCCAACTGGTTGCCAATGGCGAGAACCATGCCCAGGTCGAGTTGTTGAAAAATCGCTACCCGGCCATGGCCGTGCTGGCTGCGGGCGTCAGTGCGGCGGTCGCCGCTGCTGCGCTGGACGCACAGTACGTCAAGGATCTGCTCCAGGAAGAGCCGGCGCCTGCCGCCGCGCCTCAAACCGATACGTTCGACACCGACTTCGACCTGAGTCTGGATGATCTGGAAGCCGCGTCACCGGCAGTGGTCGCGCCCGAGGTCGATGACCTGAGCTTCGAGTCGGTGTTGCAGCAACAGACCGAAACCAAGGCCAGCGAGGACGATCTAGCGGATTTTGACCTCGACTTGCAGTTGGATGCGCCTGCCTCGCAGTCCGACGACGATTTCCTCTCTGGCCTGGAAGAGCAGATGAAGGACCTGCCGCCGGTCGAGCCACCTATCTTGACGCCGGCCGCGCTGGACGATTTTGACTTGCCGGAAGACTTCGACCTGTCCCTGGCTGACGAGCCCGCGCCAGCGGACAAGCCGGACGCCTTCGCCTCGGAGCTCGACGATGTCAACGCCGAGCTGGAACGTCTGTCGCAGAGCCTGGAAAGCCCGTCGATCGAGCCGAGCTTCACCGCAGAAGATGCCGCCAAGGGCGACGATGAGCCGGAGTTCGACTTCCT
This sequence comes from Pseudomonas sp. FH4, assembly GCF_000510915.2. Lineage (NCBI taxonomy): Bacteria > Pseudomonadati > Pseudomonadota > Gammaproteobacteria > Pseudomonadales > Pseudomonadaceae > Pseudomonas > Pseudomonas sp. FH4. The sequence continues at coordinate 306,297 of NZ_AOHN01000013.1, forward strand.
GTCGGGCACCGATGAAGTCGCCACCAAGCTCGACCTGGCCCAGGCCTATATCGACATGGGCGATGCGGATGGCGCGCGCGACATCCTTTCCGAAGTCCTCACCGAAGGTGATGAAAAGCAACGGGGTGAAGCCAAGGAAATGCTCAGCAACCTAGCCTAAAGCCATCGCGCAACCCCTGTAGGAGCGAGCTTGCTCGCGAAGGTCGTCAACGATAACGCGCCCATCCTGGATGATCGCGGCGCTCTTGAGTTTTTCGCGAGCAAGCTCGCGCCTACAAAAAGCTTCAAGCCATATATAATGGCTGCCTTTGCGCAACTCATCAGGCTCTCAGCTCTTGGCAAATATAGATAACGCGGCCGCCGAAATGGCGGCCGCCGGCTTTTTCAGAATCGCCCTGGGCGTGGAATACAAAGGCTCGCGCTATCGCGGCTGGCAGCGCCAGGCCTCTGGCGTGCCGACCGTGCAGGAAACCCTGGAGAAGGCCCTGTCGAAGGTCGCCGACTCCCCGGTTTCATTGATGTGTGCCGGGCGCACCGACGCGGGCGTGCATGCCTGTGGGCAAGTGGTGCATTTTGACACCCAGGCCGAGCGTTCGCTGAAGGCATGGGTCATGGGCGCCAATATCAATCTGCCCCACGATGTCAGCGTCAGTTGGGCCAAGGTCATGCCGGCGCACTTCCATGCACGGTTCAAGGCCATCGCCCGGCGTTACCGCTATGTGATCTACAACGATCAGATCCGTCCGGCGCACTTGAACGAAGAAATCACCTGGAACCATCGCCCGTTGGACGCCGAACGCATGGCCGAAGCGGCCCAGCATCTGGTGGGGATCCACGATTTCAGTGCATTCCGGGCCGGCCAGTGCCAGGCCAAGTCGCCGATCAAGGAAGTCCATCACCTGCGCGTGACACGTCACGGCAAGATGATTGTCCTGGATATCCGCGCCGGTGCGTTCCTGCACCATATGGTGCGCAATATCGCCGGGGTGTTGATGACCATTGGCACTGGCGAGCGCCCGGTGGAGTGGGCCAGGGAGGTGCTGGAGAGCCGAGTCCGGCGTACTGGCGGGGTGACGGCACACCCGTTCGGCCTGTACCTGGTGGATGTGGAGTACCGCGATGAGTTCGAGCTGCCGCAGCGTTTCATCGGGCCACACTTCCTCACAGGTTTCACTGAACTTGGCGGCTGACGCCCGGAAAAGCATTTGTTACCATCCGGGACTTTCCTGGACAGCCCCCTGAGGTTTCGACGATATGTCAGGCGTTCGCAGCAAGATTTGCGGGATTACCCGCATGGAAGACGCGCTGGCGGCAGTCGAGGCGGGGGCTGACGCCATCGGTTTTGTATTTTATGCCAAAAGCCCGCGGGCGGTGACGGTGCAGCAGGCCCGGGCGATCATTGCCGGTTTGCCGCCATTCGTGACCACCGTGGGGCTGTTCGTCAACGCCAGCGCCTGTGAGCTCAACGAAACCCTGGATGCCGTGCCGCTGGACCTGCTGCAGTTCCATGGCGACGAATCGCCGGAGGAGTGCGCTGGCTACCATCGTCCGTATATCAAGGCGTTGCGGGTCAAGGCGGGTGACGATATCGCCGCCAGTTGCGCCGCCTACGCCGGGGCCAGCGGGATTTTGCTCGATGCTTATGTCGAGGGCATTCCTGGCGGGACGGGCGAGGCCTTTGACTGGTCGCTGATTCCCCAGGGCTTGAGCAAGCCGATCATCCTGGCGGGTGGCTTGTCTGCCGACAATGTGGCCCAGGCCATTGCCCAGGTGCGTCCCTATGCAGTGGACGTCAGCGGCGGGGTGGAGCAGGGCAAGGGCATCAAGGATTCAGGCAAGATTCGCGCATTCATGCAAGCGGTGCGCAGCAGCAGTGGCGCGATGTGACGGCTGGCAGTCTGCCGCCGTCAGTAACTACCACTGTGTAAAACAGGCCGGCGTTGCCCTCGGGCGGCGCCAATGAAGTGGCAGCCACGCACTGGCGGGTTGTCTGGAAGGCTGAGGGCAGGTGCAGGAAATGGCTGGTCGAACGTCTGACCCCGTCCTGCAGGTGTCATCGCCACATCAATGAATTTAGCTCAAGGGCATACGCGGGGCTGTGTTCAAGCCACCGGTACTGGAGAAAGAAAGCATGAGCAACTGGTTAGTAGACAAACTGATCCCCTCGATCATGCGTTCCGAGGTGAAAAAAAGCTCGGTCCCTGAAGGTCTGTGGCACAAGTGCCCATCCTGCGACGCGGTGTTGTACCGCCCGGAGCTGGAAAAGACCCTGGACGTTTGCCCCAAGTGCAACCATCACATGCGTATCGGCGCCCGCGCCCGTATCGACATTTTCCTCGACGCCGATGGCCGTGCCGAACTGGGTGCTGACCTGGAACCGGTGGACCGTCTCAAGTTCCGCGACGGCAAGAAGTACAAGGACCGCCTGACTGCTGCGCAAAAGCAGACCGGTGAAAAAGACGCGCTGATCTCCATCAGCGGCAAGCTGTTGGGCATGCCGGTGGTGGTGTCCGCGTTTGAGTTTTCCTTCATGGGTGGCTCCATGGGTGCCATTGTCGGTGAGCGTTTTGTACGTGCCGCCAACTACGCCCTGGAAAACCGTTGCCCGATGATCTGCTTCGCCGCCTCCGGTGGTGCGCGGATGCAGGAAGCGCTGATCTCGCTGATGCAAATGGCCAAGACCTCTGCGGTATTGGCGCGTCTGCGTGAGGAAGGTATCCCGTTCATCTCCGTGCTGACCGATCCGGTCTACGGCGGCGTTTCCGCCAGCCTGGCGATGCTGGGCGACGTGATTGTTGCCGAGCCCAAGGCGCTGATCGGTTTTGCCGGCCCGCGCGTGATCGAGCAGACCGTGCGTGAAAAACTGCCGGAAGGCTTCCAGCGCAGCGAGTTCCTGCTGGAGCACGGCGCCATCGACATGATCATCGCCCGTTCCGAGCTGCGTCCGCGCCTGGGCAACCTGCTGGCACAGATGATGGACCTGCCGACGCCTGAGTACGTTGCCGCACCTGTCGAGCCAATCGTGGTGCCACCGGTGCCTGCAAACCTATGACCCAACGAACCCTGGGCGAATGGCTCGCCTACCTTGAGCAGTTGCATCCGTCAGCCATCGACATGGGCCTGGAGCGCTCGCAACAGGTAGCGGCCCGCCTTGGGTTGGGTCGACCTGCGCCGCGGGTGATCACGGTCACCGGCACCAACGGCAAGGGTTCTACCTGCGCCTTTGTCGCCGCGTTGCTGCAGGCCCAGGGCTTGAAGGTTGGCGTCTACAGCTCGCCACACTTGCTGCGTTACAACGAGCGCGTGCAACTCAACGGTGTCGAAGCCACCGATGAGCAGTTGTGTGAAGCCTTTGCGGCGCTGGATGCCGGGCGTGGTGAAACGTCCCTGACCTATTTCGAGATGGGCACCCTGGCCGCGTTCTGGCTGTTCGAGCGTGAACAGCTGGATGCGGTGGTGCTGGAAGTCGGCCTGGGCGGGCGCCTGGACACGGTCAATGTGGTGGATGCCGATCTTGCGTTGGTCACCAGTATTGGCGTGGATCACGTTGATTACCTGGGCGATACCCGCGAATCCGTGGCCTATGAAAAGGCCGGGATCTTCCGCCAGGGCAAGCCGGCGTTGTGCGGTGACCTGGATCCGCCACAGACCTTGCTGGACAAGGTGCGCGAACTGGATTGCCCGTTTTTCCTGCGGGGCCGGGACTTCTCCCTGGAAGTGGCTGACGATCAATGGTCGTGGCGCGGTGTCGACGCGCGGGGCCAGGGTGTCGAGCTGCACGGCCTGCCGCTGCTGAACCTGCCTATGGAAAACGCTGCACTCGCCCTGCAGGCATACCTGTTGTTGGATCTGCCGTGGAATGCCGGGCAGATTGCCGATACCTTGCAGCGTACCCAAGTGGTTGGGCGCCTCGATCGTCGTTCGTTCGAATGGCAGGGCAAGCGCTTGAACCTGTTGCTGGATGTCGGGCATAACCCGCATGCTGCGCAGTACCTGGCGCGTCGTTTGGTGCGTCAAGCGCCAGCGGGTCGGCGCCTGGCGGTGTTCGGCCTGCTGTCGGACAAGGATCTGGACGGTGTGGTCGCACCGCTGTTGGGTAATGTGCAGTCCTGGGCGGTCGCCCCGTTGGATACGCCGCGCACCCGCACGGCTGATGAGGTGCAGGTGGTGTTGCAGAACCTTGGGGCGACGGTGACGTCCCATGCAAGCGTGAGCGCTGCGTTGGAGGCTCAATGCGCGGTGGCAACGGCCGAGGACGAGATTCTGTTGTTCGGATCATTTTATTGTGTTGCCGAGGCGCTTGAATGGTTGGCCCGGCGCTCCACGGAGGAAGCTGCACATGGCATTACTGGATAGCGCATACAAGCAGCGAATGGTCGGAGCCCTGGTGCTGGTGGCATTGGCGGTGATTTTCCTGCCGATGCTGTTTTCTCGCCAGGACGAGCAGCGCCAGGTCACGGTTGAGGCCCCGGCTGCACCCCAGGCCCCGGTGATACCGCAGGTTCAGGTCGAGCCGGTGGTGGTGCCTGAGCCGCAGGCGTTGCCCGAGGAGGAACCGGTGCCGACTGACGCTGAGATTGCCCAGCAGCAGGCGCCCACGGCGCCGATTCAGCCCAGCGTTCCCGTGGTGAAGCCTGCGCCAGTCGTGGCTGCCAAGCCTGCGGCGCCTGCCCCGGCACCAAAACCTGTCGCGCCGCAGCCTGCTGCGCCAGGCAAACCAGATGTCGGCCAAAGCCGTATTGATCCCAATGGCCTGCCGATCAGTTGGTCGGTGCAGCTTGCCAGCCTGTCCAATCGCGAGAGTGCCGAAGCTTTGCAGAAAACCCTGCGTAGCCAAGGTTATAACGCCTATATCCGTACTGCCGATGGCAAGAACCGGGTGTTTGTCGGGCCGCTGATCGAACGCGCCGAGGCGGATCGCCTGCGTGACCTGTTGGGGCGCCAGCAGAATCTGAAGGGTTTTGTGGTGCGCTTCCAGCCAGAACGTGGCTGATTCTGGCAATACCTCAAAATGTGTGTGCAGGCTTGTGTGGGAGCGGGCAAACCCGCTCCCACATTGGTTTTTGCCTGTCTTGAGATGGCCGCAGCCTGCCACAACCTATTGATTTGCAATGGACCGCCAATCACCGCTTACCGATAGCCCGGCGCTCTGCTAAAATGCGCCGCCTTATCCGTCTGTAGGCTGCACTGTGCCATTTACCTGGGTTGATTGGGCGATCGTAGCCATCATCGCCATCTCCGCATTGATCAGTCTAAGCCGCGGCTTCGTCAAAGAAGCATTGTCGCTGCTGACCTGGATCGTTGCAGGAGTCGTCGCCTGGATGTTCGGCGGATCCCTGGCCGTTTACCTGGCCGGCTACATCGAAACACCTTCGGCTCGTGTCATCGCGGGCTGCGCCATCATGTTCATCGCCACGCTGCTGGTGGGAGCAATGGTCAATTATCTTATCGGCGAATTGATACGTGTCACCGGCCTCTCCGGGACCGATCGATTTCTCGGCATGGCCTTTGGTGCCGCGCGTGGCGCGTTGCTGGTGGTCATTGCGGTCGGGCTGTTGAGCCTGGGCCCGGTACAGCAGGATGCATGGTGGCAGGAGTCGAGTCTCGTGCCAAAATTTCTATTGGTTGCAGATTGGTCCAAGAACCTCATATTGGGGTGGAGCAGTCAGTGGCTGGCCAGCGGAATCAGCGTACCCGCTGATCTTCCGTTCAAGGAACACCTCTTGCCGGGCAACGCGCCGCAGTAAGCAGGGTTCAGTCAAGATTCATTAAGTAGGGGTTGCGTCGCATGTGTGGCATCGTCGGTATCGTCGGTAAGTCGAACGTCAATCAGGCGCTGTATGACGCGCTAACCGTCCTCCAGCACCGCGGCCAGGACGCTGCCGGTATTGTGACCAGCCACGACGGCCGGTTATTCCTGCGCAAGGACAATGGCCTGGTACGTGACGTGTTCCATCAGCGTCACATGCAGCGCCTCGTCGGGCACATGGGCATTGGCCATGTGCGTTACCCGACGGCTGGTAGCTCGACTTCGGCCGAAGCTCAACCGTTTTACGTCAACTCGCCTTACGGTATTACCCTGGCGCACAACGGCAACCTGACCAATGTTGAGCAACTGGCCAAGGAGATTTACGAATCTGACCTGCGCCATGTCAACACCAATTCCGACTCGGAAGTGCTGCTCAACGTGTTTGCCCACGAACTGGCCCAGCGCGGCAAGTTGCAGCCGACCGAAGAAGACGTGTTTGCCGCTGTGACTGACGTGCACAACCGCTGCGTCGGTGGCTACGCGGTCGTGGCCATGATCACCGGCTACGGGATTGTTGGTTTCCGCGATCCGCATGGCATTCGTCCGATCGTGTTCGGCCAGCGCCACACCGACGAAGGCGTCGAGTACATGATCGCCTCCGAAAGCGTATCCCTGGATGTGCTGGGCTTTACCCTGGTCCGCGATCTGGCCCCGGGCGAGGCGGTGTACATCACCGAAGACGGCAAGCTGCACACCCGTCAGTGCGCGGTCAACCCGAAACTCACCCCGTGCATCTTCGAGCACGTCTACCTGGCGCGTCCGGATTCGATCATCGACGGTGTCTCGGTGTACAAGGCGCGTCTGCGCATGGGCGAGAAGCTCGCCGAGAAAATCCTGCGCGAGCGTCCGGAGCACGACATTGACGTGGTGATCCCGATCCCGGACACCAGCCGCACTGCGGCGCTGGAGTTGGCCACCCGCCTGGGCGTCAAGTTCCGCGAAGGTTTCGTCAAGAACCGCTACATTGGCCGCACCTTCATCATGCCGGGCCAGGCAGCGCGCAAGAAGTCGGTCCGCCAGAAGCTCAATGCCATCGAGCTGGAGTTCCGCGGCAAGAACGTGATGCTGGTGGATGACTCCATCGTGCGCGGCACCACCTGCAAGCAGATCATCCAGATGGCTCGCGAAGCCGGGGCGAAGAACGTGTACTTCTGTTCCGCCGCACCAGCCGTGCGTTACCCGAACGTGTACGGTATCGACATGCCGAGCGCCCACGAACTGATTGCCCACAATCGTTCGACCCAGGATGTGGCTGATCTGATCGGCGCTGATTGGCTGATCTATCAGGATCTTCCTGACTTGATCGAAGCGGTGGGTGGCGGCAAGATCAAGATCGAGCAGTTCGATTGTGCGGTCTTCGATGGCAAGTACGTGACGGGTGACGTCGACGAGGCTTACCTGAACAAGATCGAGCAGGCGCGCAACGACTCCTCGAAGATCAAGACCCAGGCGGTCAGTGCGATCATCGATCTGTACAACAACTGAGTAACGACCGGCCCTGAGGGGCCGGTTTTGTATCTTAAATAAAGAATTGAGTGAAGGAGTGGCAGCATGAGTCAGGAATGGGATGCCGGTCGGTTGGACAGCGACCTCGATGGCGTGGCTTTCGATACCCTGGCTGTGCGCGCCGGCCAGCACCGCACGCCGGAAGGTGAGCACGGTGACCCGATGTTCTTCACTTCCAGCTACGTGTTCCGTACCGCAGCCGACGCGGCGGCACGCTTTGCTGGCGAAGTGCCGGGCAATGTTTATTCCCGTTACACCAACCCGACCGTACGCGCCTTCGAAGAGCGTATCGCGGCGCTGGAAGGGGCAGAGCAGGCTGTCGCCACGGCCACTGGCATGGCGGCCATTCTCGCCGTGGTCATGAGTCTGTGCAGTGCCGGCGATCACGTGTTGGTGTCGCGTAGCGTGTTTGGTTCGACCATCAGCCTGTTCGAGAAGTACTTCAAGCGTTTTGGTATTGAAGTCGACTACGTGCCGCTGGCGGATCTTTCCGGCTGGGACGCGGCGATCAAGGCCAATACCAAATTGCTGTTCGTCGAGTCGCCGTCCAACCCATTGGCAGAGCTGGTGGACATCGCCGCCCTCGCCGAAGTGGCGCATGCCAAGGGCGCGATGCTGGTGGTGGATAACTGCTTCTGCACGCCAGCCCTGCAGCAGCCACTGAAGCTGGGGGCGGACATCGTGGTGCATTCGGCCACCAAGTTCATCGATGGCCAGGGCCGTTGCATGGGGGGCGTGGTTGCCGGCCGTGGCGAGCAGATGAAGGAAGTCGTGGGCTTCTTGCGCACTGCTGGCCCGACCCTGAGCCCGTTCAATGCATGGGTTTTCCTCAAGGGCCTGGAAACCCTGAGCCTGCGGATGAAGGCCCATTGCGCCAACGCCCAGGCCCTGGCGCAATGGCTGGAGCAGCAGGACGGAATCGAAAAGGTTCACTACGCTGGCTTGAAAAGTCACCCGCAACACGAACTGGCCCAGCGTCAGCAGCGTGGCTTTGGTGCGGTGGTCAGCTTCGAGGTCAAGGGTGGCAAGGAGGGTGCGTGGCGCTTTATCGATGCCACGCGCCTGATTTCCATCACCGCCAACCTGGGCGATAGCAAAACCACCATTACCCATCCAGGCACCACTTCCCATGGTCGCCTTACCCCGCAGGAGCGTGAAGCAGCCGGTATTCGTGACAGCCTGATCCGCGTTGCAGTGGGCCTGGAAGACGTGACTGACTTGCAGGCTGACCTGGCTCGCGGGCTGGCTGCCTTGTGATCGAGTGGTCCCTGGAGGCGGCTGGCGCCAGTAATGGTCGAGTCGCGCTGGTGACGGGCGCGGCACGGGGCATCGGCCTGGGGATCGCGGCCTGGTTGATCAGCGAAGGCTGGCAGGTGGTGTTGGCCGATCTGGATCGCGAGCGGGGCGCCAAGGTGTCCAAAGTACTGGGCGATAACGCCTGGTTTATCACCATGGACGTGGCCGACGAGCAGCAGGTGGCCCTTGGGGTGGCTGAAGTGCTTGGCCAGTTCGGGCGCCTGGATGCGTTGGTGTGCAATGCCGCTGTGGCCGATCCGCGCAATATCACGCTGGACAGCCTGGACCTGGCTTACTGGAACCGGGTGTTGGCGGTGAATCTCAGTGGGCCGATGCTGCTGGCCAAGCATTGCGCACCTTATCTGCGCGCTCATGGCGGTTCTATCGTCAACCTGGCCTCGACCCGGGCCCGGCAGTCGGAGCCCGATACCGAGGCGTATGCGGCGAGCAAGGGCGGCCTGTTGGCCCTGACCCATGCGCTAGCCATCAGCCTGGGGCCAGAGGTTCGGGTCAACGCTGTCAGTCCTGGTTGGATTGATGCCCGTGATCCCGCAGCGCGCCGCGCAGAGCCGTTGAGTGACGCCGATCATGCGCAGCATCCTGCGGGCCGGGTTGGGACGGTTGAGGATGTGGCGGCCATGGTGGCGTGGCTGCTGTCGCGCAGCGCTGGGTTTGTGACAGGGCAAGAGTTCGTAGTGGATGGCGGCATGAGCAAGAAGATGGTCTATGAGCCGTGAGGGGCAGCTTCAAGCTACAGGCTGCAAGTGAAAGCGGATTTTCGGTGGCTTTTGACTTGCAGCTTGAAGCTTGCAACTTACAGCTGTTTTTGAAAAAAACTCAATCCTGCTATTGACTTAGGTCCGCTACCTGCGTAAATTTCGCGGCCTCAACGAAGCAAAGGGTGATTAGCTCAGCTGGGAGAGCATCTGCCTTACAAGCAGAGGGTCGGCGGTTCGATCCCGTCATCACCCACCACTTCTTGAGAGTTTTGCCTTCGGGCAAGACGCAACGTTAAAGGTTGCACCGACGCGCAGCGGTAGTTCAGTCGGTTAGAATACCGGCCTGTCACGCCGGGGGTCGCGGGTTCGAGTCCCGTCCGCTGCGCCATATTTTCCAGGTCCGATGGTTCGGATTTGAGATTGAACAGCCAAGGCTGCTCAGTCAGATGTTTGAAGGCGGTTGAAGGTGACACTTCAGCAGTCTGAGCGATACGCAGCGGTAGTTCAGTCGGTTAGAATACCGGCCTGTCACGCCGGGGGTCGCGGGTTCGAGTCCCGTCCGCTGCGCCATATCTGTTCCAGGGTCCACTGAACACCCTGAGAGCGCCAAGGCAAGCTTCATGCTTGATTGGATCGATAGCAAAGACCCTGGTCGAAAGACCGGGGTTTTTTGTGTCTGCGATTTGATGATGCGCCCTGTAGGAGTCGGCAAGCCGGCCCCTACAGGGTGTCGATCAGAAGCCCAGCTTGTCCCGCAGCCCGTAGTACCACGCGCCCAGCGCCGCAAATGGGGTTCGCAGCAGTTGGCCGCCCGGGAACGGATAGTGGGGCAGGTCGGCAAACGCATCAAAACGCTCGGCCTGGCCTTTGAGGGCTTCGGCCAGCACCTTGCCTGCCAGGTGGGTATACGTCACACCATGGCCGCTACAGCCCTGGGAGTAGTAGATGTTGTCACCCAGGCGCCCGACCTGAGGCAATCGCGACAGGGTCAGCAGGAAATTGCCGGTCCAGGCGTAGTCGATTTTCACATCCTTCAATTGCGGGAACGCCTTGAGCATCTTCGGGCGGATAATCGCTTCAATATTCGCCGGATCCCGCGCGCCATACACCACGCCACCACCGAAGATCAGGCGCTTGTCGCTGGTCAGTCGGTAATAGTCGAGCAAGTAGTTGCAATCTTCGACGCAGAAATCCTGGGGCAGCAGGGTTTTAGCCAGTTCATCACCCAGAGGGGCTGTGGTAATTACTTGTGTGCCGCAAGGCATCGACTTGGCTGCCAGCTCAGGCACCAGGTTGCCCAGGTAGGCGTTGCCGGCGACGATGATGAATTTGGCCTTCACCTTGCCTTGGGCGGTGTGGACGACAGGATTGGCGCCGCGCTCGATACGCACCGCTGCGGACTGCTCGTAGATCGTGCCGCCGAGGGACTCCACCGCCGCCGCTTCGCCCAATGCCAGGTTGAGCGGGTGGATATGCCCACCGCTCATGTCCAAAAGGCCGCCGACGTAGTTCTCACAGGCCACCACATCGCGGATGCGCCGCTCATCGAGCAACTCCAGCTGAGTATGGCCATAGCGCTCCCACAGGCGCTTCTGCGACTCCAGGTGGCCCATGTGCTTGCTATTGAGCGCGGCAAATACACCACCGTCCTTCAGGTCGCACTGGATCTGGTATTTGGCGACCCGCTCACGAATGATCCTGCCGCCTTCAAACGCCATTTGCCCCAATAGCTGCGCCTGCTGGGGGCCGACGCTACGCTCGATCACATCGATATCACGGCTGTAGCTGTTGACGATCTGCCCACCATTGCGCCCTGAAGCCCCGAAGCCCACCTTGGCGGCTTCCAGTACCGTCACGCGAAAGCCGCTCTCCAGCAGGAACAGTGCGCTCGACAACCCGGTATAGCCGGCGCCGATCACGCACACGTCGGTTTCGACTTCGCCTTGCAGGACCGGCCGGGGAGGAACCGCATTGGCGGACGCGGCGTAATACGACTGGGGGTAGGGGGTGTTCGCCATACTGGAACCTCTGTTTTATATTTTTTACGAGTGCGCCGATCCTACCTGAGTTGAAAATCCCCTGCCAGCCATGCGGGAAAAGCAGCTCTACCGAGCAAAAATAAAAAATTCGCATATTCATAGGCTTAGCTGCAAAAAAGGTGTTGACACCCCTCGGGAATTCCGTAGAATGCCGCCTCACAGCAGGCACGTAGCTCAGTTGGTTAGAGCACCACCTTGACATGGTGGGGGTCGTTGGTTCGAGTCCAATCGCGCCTACCAAACAAAATCCGCTCTGCTGGGCGGTCTAGAAGGGCTCACCGAAAGGTGGGCCCTTTTTTGTTGCCTATCGTTTGGGCAAACATTGGGAATACTTTGGGCAAACGACCTTCGAGCTACACGTTTAGGTCGGCTTTCACCTTCATGTAAATGACCTCACCATCCCCGTGGCCAGACTGATAATGCTCGGTCATTTTCACGTCAGCGTGACCCATCAATCCCTGTATATATTCCTGTGCAAATCCCTGCTGTTCGTACAGCCAGGCACCCAATGCGCGGATCTCATGAAACGTTGGCCGCTCACCCGCTGGCACATTGTCGTAGGCTTGTGAGTCGTCCCGAGCCTGGCCACGGTGCTGGTATGCCCGCAGAAATTAGAGCGATGGAAGCTCGAATTAAAAGAGAGGAAATGCACCTCCTCTCAGGTTATTACGAGCAGAAAGGTGGCCCGGTTCGCGGTGGCTCGCCAGGGTCTGGTCGCCGCAGCTAAAAAAGCTTTCCGCAAAACCCTTCGCAAGGCTTTCTGGAGAGCATCCGGCCCGCACATGGCTGGCCGGTAATCTCAGGATTTTTCTTACAGTCCGCGGATCTTCCCGACTGCACTCTTGTTCTCGCACGGATCTAAGCTGCTCCGGCCGGGTCGAGGCACGATTCTCATCGCGGTTACCCGTGGGTCGATTAAGGCTCGACCTCGCTAACCGGCGTGGCCACGCACTACTACGCAACCACGATGCCCAAGGCCCCAGCCTGGGCGGCGAAGGCCAAGCAGACGCTACGCCTCGGGCACCACGTCTTTTTCAAGGATGTGCCGTGATGACGCCCGTCCAGAAGATGGCCGGGCTGGTGGTGATGGTCCTGGTGCTGATGGGCATCGCCGCCGGAGTCACCTGGCAGGTGCAGGACTGGCGCATGCTCAACGAATTATCGGCATCACCGATGCCGGCGATAGAGGATTGATCGCGCTGCGGGCGTGCCAGGCGTATGTCAGAGCCATTGCGCGCTGACGGGCTGGAGATATCTATTGTGCCGGAGGGGAATTCAGTCACTGATATGTAATCGTGAATGTTGCCGATGCATTAGCCGGCCCTGGTGTTACCTGCTTCTCGGTCTGCAAGTAACGGGCACGCAGAGGGATCGAATAACTCCCCTCGCTGGTTCTTAGGCTGAGTCCACTACTCCGATTTCTTCCAAGTGGCACGGGGGCATTATTGGGTGTGGCAATCTGAATGCCAACGCCGCTGGCTGCGGGGGCACCATCCGTAGCGCTCGGGTCAAGGCTCAAAACGCCGGTGGGCGCGCTAATCGGTGGTCGAGCGGGATCAATGCGAAACAGCAGGCTGTTGTTATCTCTAGATCCACTAGTGCCTACACCGGACGGATAATCTCCGCTCTGCGAAGTCCAGCTCGGGACGTTCGTGCTATATGTACCGTGGAACGCTGGGCAGTTGTTCAAATCAATGGAAAAGTTCTGCCAACCGCTGGCGCTGTTAAGCCCAGTAAATTCCTTGGTCTGATGTGTTCCCATCGGTACCACCACATCCGGAGTGCTGCAGGTTCGCGAAACAATCTGGATGGTGCCTGCAATCTCAACATAGAACCCCAACATTCTGACGGTGTTGGCGTTGAAGTAGAGCTGTACTGCGGGCAAAGTTCCGCCCCGGAGCACGCCAGGTTTCACATCACCAATTTTCACCAAAATCAACTCAAAGTTAGTAACGTTGTAAAGAGGGATAGGGCATGGAGTGGAGGAGTTACAATTCGTTGGCCGTCTAGGGCCTAGCCCGGGCAGCACCAGCCCCGAACTATTTTTGAAGGCGACTCCAAGCCCATCGATGTTGGTTTTGTAGACTTTATTTGCATACGGTCCACTGGACCAATTGGCTCGGCTTGAGTTGGGAAGAACATATTCGGACCACATATCAAACGGCGCATATTTGCATTCGATTGTCGGGGACTGTCCTGATGCGACCTGAAATGTCTGGCGATAGACCTCAGACCCCAGCGGTACATCGCGCCCAACGGTGATTGCCGATATTTGCAGCGGCATGAAGCCGTCAGCCGGCTTAATGCCATCCTTGTAGTCGCAAGTCAGTGCCATGGCCGTATCGGCCACTGTCCACAGTGCAGCAGATGCTAATACTGACTTGATCAAAGCGCTAAATTTCACAACGGTATCCTTTGTATCCTGGCTGCGCGCATTCACCCACCTAAACAGCTGCTTTGTGGCATGGCCCTGAGCAAAGTAATGTCACCGAATGCTGGGGCTCTGTGGTGCTCAAAATCAAGGCAATAGATTTTCAGGTTCAGTGTCAGAAAATTTTATCAACACAAAAAAATGCACCAAATAGGAATATGCTGATAAGAGAATGCCTGCTCTGGACGGACTGTAACTGGATATTGCGCGGGAGATGATGAGTCAGAGCTATACGACGAGGCTTGATCAGTTATGGTCTGTAGCTTGTAAATGAGGGGATTGTGCACGGTCGGCAAAACACCGGAGGAAGGCGGTTGCTGTAGCAATATACAACTTTAAGTGATTGGTTTTTATAGAGTGTGTTGAGGCGATTTAGAGATGTATCACATGTTTTTTATTATTAATAATTGGCTTGGAAGAACTTGGAAGTCACCTCGATAGGAGGGGGCATCGCGGTTACCAAACAAAATCTGCTGGGGAAGGCTACAAAATTAACTGTGAAGGGTGTCTTGACTCTAATGTTACTTCAGGGTTTTTAATCTTGAAACACACTCAATTGGAGACACACTCATGAGCTTTTTCAAGCAGATGTTAGGCGGGCACCACAATCGCGGGCATGGCGGTTCACACGGTGGACGCTCCAACGAACAAGGTGAAGGGCAACCGATCTCCGGTACACCTTGCGTCGGTTGTCGCACTATTAATGCTGGTGGTGCACGTTTTTGCCGGCAATGTGGCGGTTCATTGGTGCCAGCCAGTTGCGGGCAGTGCAATGCAGTGATGGCAGCTGGGGCAAAGTTCTGTTCTCAATGTGGTAGCGAGCGCGGGTGAGAACGGGTTGTCCCATTTGTTGTACTGGCGGCAAATTACACGTCAAGGGCTACGCAATAAGGTTTGATCAGTTGTGATCTGGAGCTTTTACCGAGAATTCACAAAGGGTCTTTCCTTGTATAGATTGCTGCTAGCCTTTGTCGCCTTACTCATGCCAGGCCAAGTGTTCCAGAAGGGTGCCGTCAGCTTGAGTTCTGTGAGTAATGCCGTGGCCCGCAGAGGAGCAACCGGAAAGGAAAAGAGCCAGAATAAAAACAAATCTGATCATGAGGAACTCTCAACGACGGACTGGATGCCAGGTCAGCGTCGCAAGAATACAGAGCCCATATATTTGTTTCAAATGTAAAGTATTCGCATTTATACTCCCGCTAAATCGCACCTTCTACCGAGGTTGTCCGTTTTTTTCTTCGTGCAGGTCATCGTGCAGGTCGACCCTCCAAAATCCACACTGCTGGCAGCCTTGGTTCGGCACTATGACGAGCTGGTAGATCATGTGCGCCGACGTTTTGGTGAGCGGATCTTCGCGCGTGAAGTGGTTCATGACTTGTGCCTGCAGTTGCTTGAGCAGGATGAAAAGCCAGGCGTGCGTACGCCAGTGGCCTTGTTGCGCAAGATCGCCAGCGATATGGCGATCAGTCGCTACCGTAGCGAGCGCCGCCGCCAGGCCTTGATTGTTGGTGTTTCGGCATTGCCGGACGTGATCTGTGGCGCGCCGGGCCAGGAGCGTCAGCTTGACGGGGAAAGAGCCCTGGAGCTGCTGACCGAGGCGATTGCCAGTCTGCCGCCGCGCTGCCAGAGGGTGTTTGTCATGCACAAGGTGCATGAGTTGCCCCAGGCCGAAGTAGCCGAGCGCTTGGGGATTTCCCTGAAAACCGTAGAGAAGCACTTGCGCCTGGGCATGGGTATTTGCCGTGCTCGTCTTTGGGAGGAGGTCTTGTCATGAGTCGTGATCCGCCCAAGGGCAAGGACTTCAGCCAGGAAGACGAGGCCATTGCGCGGTTTCGTGAGGATCTCAAGCAACGTTTTCCGCTGCCTCCTGCGATGCCGGTCAAAAACAAACGCGCCACAGGAAAAACCCTCGGGCTGTTGCTGTTGGCGATTACTGCGGGTGTGGCCTGGATTGATCCGGCCTACCGTACTGAACATTTTGCTACTCAGTTAGGGCAGCGCCAGGCGTTGCAATTGGTGGACGGCAGTCAGGTCCTGCTCGACAGCAACAGTGAGATGACGGTCAGTTGGCATCTGCGCAGCCGTCAGGTCGAACTGAAAGCGGGGCAGGCGTTGTTTGAGGTATCGCCGAGGGTCTACCGCCCATTCATGGTCGATGCCGGATTGGCTGTGGTACGAGTGGTGGGTACCCGTTTTAACGTCAACAGACAGGGACAGGATGTCCAGGTCACCGTGGCTGAAGGTAAGGTCGCCGTGCGGGCGTCCGCTACGGGGTCAATCGCAGCGCTTGTGCCCGGGCAGCAATTGCGTTTGAGCAAGGAGGGCGACAGCCAGGTGAGGACGGTTGAGGTGAATGATGTCACCGCCTGGCAACAAAGCCGGCTGGTCTTCGAAAGCACTCCGTTGGTGGAGGTCATCGACACGCTGCAACGCTATCACCGTCACCCGATAAGGCTCATGGATGCCAGGCTTGCCCGCCTGCCGGTTTCCGGTGTGTTTGACAGTGACCACGTTGATCGTTTGCTGGCGCTTCTGCCCGGCATCCTGCCGCTGAGTGTTTCTACTGCAACCGATGGTTCGGTTCTGATCAATTCCCCAGGCAAGAAAAAATAATTTTCAACCGAGGTAGGGTTGCGCCGCAGTGCAGACGGCTATCTCCCTGTAACCCTACTTCGTGGAGAATAACAACGTGAGTCAGTCCTTCCTGCATGCGCCTGTGCGTTTGTCTTTGCTGGCTGGCAGCCTGCTGCTGAGCCAATGGTCATTGGCCGAATCTGCACCGGTTGATTTCGATGTCCCGGCCGCATCGCTAGAGAAGTCCCTCAACGCCCTGGCTCGACAATCTTCGGCACAGATCCTGTTCGCCAGCGACCTGACTGTCGGCAAGACCGCGCCGGCACTGCGCGGCCGCTACACCTTGCAGGAGGCGCTTGAACGGTTGCTCGGCGACAGTGGGCTGAAGGCGCAGGCGCGTGACGAACAAACGTTCCTTGTGCTGCCTGGCAGCAACGCCAATGCCAGCCAGGCGTCGGGTGCCGTGGAGCTGGATAGCCTGACCATCAGCGCCTCGCGGCTCGACAGCAACGTGGTACCCCAGGCTCGCCAGGTCAATGTCATCGAGCACAAACAGCTGGAGCAATTGCGCCAGGGCTCGGACAGCCTCGCCACGTTGCTGGCCAAAAGCGTCCCGGGCATGGCTGATTCAAGCCGCACCATCACCGACTATGGGCAGACCCTGCGCGGGCGCACGATGCTGGTGCTGGTCGACGGTGTTCCGCTCAATACCAACCGCGACTCCTCGCGCAACCTGGCGAATATCGACCCGGCACTGATCGAGCGCATCGAAGTGATCCGTGGCAGCAGCGCCATCTACGGTGCGGGTGCGACCGGTGGCATCATCTCCATCACCACGCGTGCGGCGGGTGGTGAGCCGCGTGCGAGCACCAGCCTGAGCGCCGTCTCGCCCCTGAGCAAGCTAGGCAGTGATGGCCTGGGTGGCCAGTTGCAGCATCATGTTGCCGGCTCGCAGGGGAGGGTGGATTACGCGCTGGACTTCGGTGCCAGGCATATCGGTGCTTCATACGATGCCAAGGGTCATCGCCTTGCGCCGGAGCCCAGCCAGGGCGATCTGTTCGACTCCAACACCTTCAATGTGGGCGGCAAACTGGGCTTGCGCATTGATGACGTCCAGCGCATCCAGCTTTCTGCCAGCCATTACAATGCCGAGCAAAACACCGACTACACCTCCGACCCGTCTGTGGCCAGGCTTCCTGCGGGCTCGGTGCCCGCGCGGCCGTTGTCCGGTCTATCACTGGCTGAGCAGAACCAGATCAAGAACACCTTGCTCAATCTGGAGTACGCCCACACCGATGTGCTCGCAGGCACGCTCAATGCCCAGCTTTACTATCGGGACTACTTCACTCGGTTCACGCCTTTTGATGCACGCGCAGTGGCGACGCGTGGACGCAATGTCGACCAGGTGATGCAGAACAGTGAGGTATTCGGCAGCCGGGTTACCCTGCGCACCCCTCTGGGTGATCAGGGCAGTACGGAGCTGTTGTGGGGTGCTGACTTCAACCAGGAGCGCAGCGACATGCCCATCGATATCTTCGACCCGCGGGCCTATGACGCCAGCGGTGGTCGGGTGTTCGACAAGATCGGCAAGCTCACCTACATGCCCGACCTGACCACCCGCAGTGTCGGCGGTTTTGCGCAATTGCAACACCGGCTCAACGAACAATGGTCGGTGGAGGGTGGCATGCGTTATGAATACGCCACCGCCAAATACGATGACTTTATCCCGCTCTCGGAGTCGACAGCGACCCAACCGGCCACTGTCCGCGGGGGCGATGTTGATTATGACTCAGTGCTGTCCAACATCAGCCTGACGTACTCACCGGTAGCGGGCCAGGAAATCTACGCGGCCTTCAGCCAGGGCTTCCAGTTGCCTGATATCGGTGTGCAAGTGCGTAATGCCCGGCGCGGCTTTGATATCGGCTCGTCAAACCTGGAGCCGGTGAAGACTAACAATTACGAATTGGGCTGGCGTGGCGGGCTGGGCGAGCAGACATTGGCCTCGCTCGCTGTGTTCTACACCACATCCAAGCTTGGGGATGTGCAGAGTTTCAACAATGGCCTGATCCTGACCCGTACCAAAGAGCGGATCTACGGCGTGGAAGGCAGTGCCGACTGGCTGACCGACGATGAGCGCTGGGGCGCCGGCGGCACCTTTACCTGGATGAAGGGCCGCGAGCAGCCCGAAGGGCGTGACTGGCAGGACATGACCGGGTACCGCATACCACCGCTCAAACTGACCGCCTACCTGGAGTTCAAACCGACGCAAGACTGGAGTAACCGCGTGCAGGTCACCTATTTCGACAGTGCCGACTATCGTTTGAATGGCGTTGCAAGCTTTGGCAGGCGCAAGGTCGACAGTTACACCACCGTCGACATGATCAGCCAATACCAACTCAGTGAAAATGATCAGGTCAGCATGGGGATCCAGAACCTGTTCAACCGCAGTTACTACCCGCTCTACAGCCAACTGATGCGTAGCAGCAACAACACCAGCCACCTGCCTGCACCTGGCACGGTGCTGACTGCCAGTTACACACATCAGTGGTGATAAAACTGATTGCACGGCACCCTGACGGGGTGCCGTAGCACGCTCAATTTTCTATCGCGCGTGTGCCACGATTTGAGTCCGCAAAATTGTGGCGCGAAGATTGGTGCTCATCCCCTCACAAACTTTATTGATTCGCAGCAACAATTTTTCTTGTTGGACACCCTCCGCTCCAAGCAGCAAAGATGCCCGCCAATGACCCTCGACCTAGCCGGTCAATAATAAAAATCCGCGTCGGGCAGCCCGCTATTGCTTATCAGCGATGCAGGCGTCGCAGCACGCATTCAAGGACTCAACGCCATGCAAACTGTTGTGAACCTTTGGCCGCTGATGGGCGTGCTCGTCATCGTGGTCGGCTTTGTGTTGCGCTTCAATCCATTGCTGGTAGTGACGGCGGCGGCGATTGCCACCGGGTTTGCTGCCCACTTTCCCCTGGAAAAAATCCTCGCCACCATGGGTGATGGCTTCCTGCAGACCCGTGCCTTGCAACTGATCCTGTTGCTGCCCCTGGCCGTTATCGGCTTGCTGGAGCGCCATGGTTTGCGCCTGCACGCGCAGAACTGGATTGCGCGCTTCGAGCGTGCCACCGTCGGGCGTCTGTTGATCATCTATCTGTTTGTTCGCGAATCCACGGCCGCGATGGGCCTGACCAGCCTTGGCGGGCACCCACAGATGGTGCGCCCGTTGCTGGCGCCCATGGCTGAAGGGGCTGCGGAAAAACGCTTCGGCAAGCTGCCGGACAAAGTGCGCCACAAGGTCCTGGCGATGTGCGCCGCCACTGACAACGTGGGGCTGTTTTTTGGTGAAGACATCTTCGTGGCCTTTGGTGCAATTGCACTGATGCACACCTTCCTGTTGGGCTCGGGCATTGATGTCGAGCCGCTGCACATTGCGGTGTGGGGCATCCCTACGGCGATTTGTGCGTTCATTATTCACGCGATACGTTTGCACCGGTTTGACCGCAGGCTGACACGCGAACTGACGGCCACTGCACCCGCCAATACTCAGGCGGAGGCCGCACAATGATCATTTCCATTCAATATCTGTACTGGCTCGCCGGTGTGTTGCTGCTGATCACTGCGGGCATGATCCTGGCTGACCGAACCCACCCCAAGCGTTGGTCAAGCGCGTTGTTCTGGC
This sequence comes from Pseudomonas sp. FH4, assembly GCF_000510915.2. Taxonomy (NCBI): domain Bacteria; kingdom Pseudomonadati; phylum Pseudomonadota; class Gammaproteobacteria; order Pseudomonadales; family Pseudomonadaceae; genus Pseudomonas; species Pseudomonas sp. FH4. Next base: position 326,359 of record NZ_AOHN01000013.1, read on the forward strand.
TGCTGTTCGCCATTCCGTTCCTGGTAGGCGAGCACCTGCCATCGGTAGTTGTGGGTATTGGTGTGGTACTGATGGCGCTTATCGCCGGGCTCGGCGGGGTAGGGCGTGGTACCCATGTAGAGCTGCATGACAAGGCCTCGCGCGCCAGTGCTGGGCGGCTGGGTCATAAACTGTTTATTCCGGCCCTGGCGATTCCGCTGACCACTGTGATCGGCTCTGTGCTGCTCAAAAACACCGAGATTGGCGGGGTACCGCTGCTGGATCCGAAGAACACCACGTTTGTGTCCTTGGGCCTCGGCTGCCTGATCGCCCTGGGGTTGGCCTGCTGGCTGACACGCGACACGCCGGTGCAGGCCTTGCGCGAATCGCGACGCCTGACCGAAGCCCTGGGCTGGGCCATGGTGCTGCCGCAGATGCTGGCGATGCTCGGCCTGCTGTTTAACGAAGCCGGTGTCGGTACGGCTGTCGCTCATGTCACCACCACCTACATCAACCTGGATTACAAGCTGGTGGCGGTGATGGTCTATGTGCTGGGCATGGCGCTGTTCACGGTGATCATGGGTAATGGTTTTGCCGCCTTCCCGGTGATGACCGGCGGTGTGGGCGTGCCGGTGCTGGTGGGCATTTACGGTGGTAACCCGGCGGTGATGGCAGCCATCGGCATGTTTTCCGGCTACTGCGGCACGCTGATGACACCGATGGCGGCGAACTTCAATATTGTGCCTGCGGCACTGCTGGAGTTGCCCGACAAAAACGCGGTGATCAAGGCGCAGATGCCCACGGCGTTGATGATGTTGCTGATCAATATCGTCCTTCTTTATGTCTTGATGTGAGGTGGTGATGGGTACGGTGCTGCTGACGGCGTTCGAGCCATTCGATCACGACCTGATCAACCCATCCTGGGAAGCGGTGCGCCTGCTAGATGGTGTGCAGTTGCAAGCGGGGGTGACGATTATCGCCCGCCAACTGCCCTGTGCCTTTGCCACCGCAGTCGACTGTTTGAACCAGTTGCTGGCCGAGTACGATCCGCAACTGGTGATTGCCACCGGGCTGGGGCCCGGGCGCAGCGATATTTCCATCGAGCGGGTTGCGATCAACCTCAATGATGCGCGGATCCCGGACAACCTGGGGGCACAACCCATCGATACGCCAGTGATCGTCGGCGGGCCGGCGGCCTATTTCAGCACCTTGCCGGTCAAGGCCATGGTCAAGGCGGTGCGCGAGGCCGGAATCGCAGCCTCGGTCTCGCACACGGCGGGCACCTTCGTCTGCAATCAGGTGTTCTACAGCTTGCAGCATGCCCTGGCTGGATCTGGCGTGCGCAGTGGGTTTATCCATGTGCCTGGCCTGCCAGGGCAGGGTGCTGAGCCCTCGATGGCGTTGGCGACAGCGGTTGAAGGGCTGAGGGTGGCCGTTTTGGCTGCCTGGACCACGCCACGTGATATTGCTGAGAGCGGTGGCCAGGTGTGCTGATTGCCTGACGCGTCATCCTCCGTTTACAAGCTCTGGGCCGATCCGTAGATTGCATCAGGGCCCAACTACGGGCGACGAGCGCAAGAGGAAACCCAGCAGTGTCCGCCAAAGATCCGGCCGTATTTGATCGTCAGTACCGTGCATTCCTGTTCGATATGGATGGCACCCTCCTCAACTCCATCGCCGCCGCAGAGCGGGTCTGGGCCGCCTGGGCGCAGCGCCATGGCCTGGATGTCGAGGCGTTTCTGACCACCATCCATGGCGCCCGCGCCATCGATACAATCAGCCGCCAGGCATTGCCAGGGGTGGACGCGCAGGTTGAGGCGCGTGGTATTACCGAGGCGGAGATCGCGGACGTGGAGGGCGTGGTGGCGATCCCGGGAGCCGTGGCATTTTTGCAGAGCTTGCCTGCACACTGCTGGGCCGTGGTCACGTCAGCGCCCAAGGCCCTGGCCCTGCGCCGCATGCACGCGGCAGGCCTGGTGCCGCCGGCTGTCATGGTGACGGCCGAGGATGTGACCAATGGCAAGCCGGACCCGGCCTGTTACCTGCTGGGTGCGCAGCGTTTGGGGATGCCGATGGGAGAGTGCCTGGTGTTCGAGGACGCACCGGTGGGTATCCGTGCCGGTGAGGCAGCAGGTGCGGACGTCGTGGTGGTGACAGCGGCGCATGACGAGCCGATGGTAACGCGGCATCCGACGATTGCGAGTTATGACGAGGTACAGGCCCAGTGTAATGCTGCCGGTATGCTGCGCTTGCGGCCTTCTACGATGGCTTGAATGCCAGCCCGCGACGGGTCAGCAGGATGTTTTCGGCACCAATCCATTGGTGGCCCAGCGGGTCGATAATGTGCCCGTGGATGAAGGTGCCCGTGATCAGTTTCAGCAGGTAAAGCTGGCGCAGGCCGGCGAGGACTTCATCGGGTTTTCCCTGCAGCTGGGTGGAAGATTTCGGGCTGTCTGCTGAGAGCTGTTCGATCAGGGACTGTAGGTGCTTGGCGTTATGTTCTATGTCCATGTCGATAACGTTTTTTATGAATGTATGGGTATGGGTGTTGCCGAGGCGGATAGTTCCTTAAGTTTTAAATATAGGATCCAATCGCTGCTTCAAGAGGGATTCTGCTGGCGAGCACGCCGAAATGCCCGGCGACTGAGTTTTCGCTGGATGGCAGCCTGAATGGGTTTGAGGCAGAAGCAAAACAGATAACCACCGAGAAACAACACCAGGTCGGGCCACGAATGGGCATCCTGTGCGGTGGTGGTGCCTTCCATGTACAGCCTGATGCCGTATCCGATCGTCAAGAAGGGCAGGGCAATCAGCAGGGCGATTATCCAGGATTTATAGGTATAAGGCTGTTTGCGGGATCGCCTCATCAACGCGCTCCGAGGCACTGTAAGGTTTTGTTACGTTCTTCAGGGGTTTGTCTGCTAAATGTCCAGCAAGTTCCGTGGGTGAACCTGCCTGTAGACGACAAGTGTCGGGCCTGGCGCGAGTGCTGCGCTGATCACGGAATACCGTAGACAGGCCAAGGGGCTTTCGCCAGCCGTTACAGGGGACGAGCGGGCTGGCTACTGGGGATGCTTCAAGGTGTTTCGCGTTTATCCGGGGCAGTCAGGCCTGCCTGGATGCGCTGGTAAATCTCTTCGCGATGCACGGCAACATCTTTGGGAGCATTGATGCCGATTCGTACTTGCTGGCCGCTAACGCCCAGAATGGTGATCGTAATGTCATCACCGATATTTATGCTTTCACCGACTTTGCGGGTGAGTATCAGCATGGACTTCTCCTTGATTGCTTTGAAGGACGCATGTTTCTAACAGGGCGGATGTCGGTTACGTGTAGCTTACTGTGAAGCGCTTCCCTGTGGCTGCCTCTTTTAGGACGCATGGAGGCGGCATTAATTCCCATGGCGCCATCATACAGGTCTGGGAAACATCCTTCGCAATGTTTAAGCCAACGTTTATGACGGCCAGAATAGACAGTGAATGATAAAGTTGCCTCTTTGATCCTTAAAGGGGCAGGGCAGTGCGTAAAGTAGTGATGGCAATTGTGGTATTGGCATTGGCCGGATGCGGTGACGGGCCCAATCTCGATACCCCCCGAGACAAGGCTGAAGCCGCCAAGGCCCAGGCCCCTGCGGTTGCCTCTGTGCAGTGGGATGTCCTGGTGCGTTCGCCCGACAACAAATTGCAGGCGCTGACCGACCTGACCGCCTGGCTGCTGGAAAACGGCTTCCCGTTCTATCTGGCCAAGGAAGACGGCAAGGACCTGGTGCTGTTGGGGCCGTTCGCCAGCAAGGCCGAGGCCGAGGCGAAACAGACCCAATTGCAGGAAAGGTTGGTGAAAAAGAAGAAAACCGACGCCGAGTCGCTGGTGATCGAGCACAAGGCCAGCCAGTAAGGCGCAACTCAGCGGGATCTACGGATCCCGCTCGTCATCATCCGCAGGCCTTCAGGTTCACCGGGCCGACGAACTCATTGCCACGCCCCATCACGCAGGCCACGGTCTGATTGCGCTGGCGTTCCCAGGGTTGCACGGGGTAGGTCCGATTCCAGGCTTCATACAGTTGGCGGTCCTGTTTCGACAGGCGCAGGCCGTATTGTTTACTCATGTAGAAGTAAGTCCGGGCAATCATGCCGCGGATGGACGGCCTGGGCATGACCTTCTTGGCCTTGAAGTCCACCTGAGTCAGGCATGAACCATATTGCCCGCTCTGCGCCGGCAACCAACCAAAACTGAAGTTGTTGCGGTCGCCATTGACCTCGCCAATGCTCGGCACCAGGTTGTGTAGGTCAGCCTCGGCGCGCTTGAAAACGTTATCGGTGCGTGTGCAGTTCTTGCGCCCGCCGTCTTGCCAGCACTGGCGTTGATGGCCGATCTGCCATGCCGGCACAATATGCTCCCATTCGATGCGCGCCGCCCGGTTGGCGTTTTTACGTGGGAGGTAGCCACAGGCCTTCAGGTCTACCCGGTTACCCGTGTATTTGCAGCCACAATAGAACTCCGTGGATTGCGGGGCGTAAAGTTTCCAGGCGATTTTCTTGGCTTCACTGAAGGTACGTGGGGCTTGGGCGTGGGCGGCGGTTGCAAACAAAACACAGAGTAGGGCGATAAAACGGACACTCATTGACTCAATCTTCCTTCGGTACGACCCAGAAAATCTGCACGCCACCATCATCGCGATAGGCAAGGGTGACGTTGTCGTTTTCTGCGATTTCCTCCAGTAGGCGTGCCCAGTCGTCTTCGGGTTCTTCGGGCAGGCGAAAAATCAACGCAGCCTTGTTTTTTTGGGCGTTGGTGGAATTGATGACTTTTTGCACACGGATCGCCAGGCGTTGGTAGGCGTCGGGAGGTGTCGGTGTTGTAGAGGAGGGCTTGGCCACGGAGGAGTCCTTAGTTAGCTGTACGAACATACAGTATTTAACTGTGAAGAAATTCGCAACTGCTTAAAATCCAAGAAGTCTGTGTGACAACGGTTACGCGGACTGGTGTACGGCGAGGATTTTGTAGGAGCCGGCTTGCCGGCGATGGCGTCCCTGAGATCGCCATCGTCGGCAAGCCGGCTCCTACAAGGGTTGTATCAGTGACTCAGTATTCCCAGAAGATGCGCTGCAGTTCCTTGCTGTCCTGGGTCTTGGTCAGGGCGACCATGGCCAGGATGCGGGCTTTCTGCGGGTTCAGGTCGTGGGCCACGACCCAGTCGTATTTGTCGTCAGGCTGTTCGGCATTGCGCAGAACGAAACCGCCGGCATTGACGTGGGAAGAGCGAATAATCTGTACACCTTCCTTGCGCAGTTCTTGCAGCGCAGGCACTACCTTGGCCGGTACCGAGCCGTTGCCAGTGCCGGCATGGATGATGGCTTTGGCGCCAGCCTGGGCGAGGGCTTTGTAGGCAGTGTCGCTGACGTTGCCATATCCGTAGGCAATTTCAACGTCCGGTAGGCTCTTGATGTTCTTGATGTCGAACTCCGAGCTCATGGTGTGGCGCTTGGCCGGCTGGCGGAACCAGTAGGACTTGCCTTCTACGACCATGCCCAGTGGGCCCCAGGCGCTTTTGAATGCTTCGGTCTTGATGTTGATCATCTTGCTCACGTCGCGACCCGACTGGATCTCGTCGTTCATGGTTACCAGTACGCCCTTGCCGCGTGCGTCTTTGCTACCGGCAACGGCTACGGCGTTGTACAGGTTAAGCATGCCATCGGCCGACATGGCCGTGCCCGGGCGCATGGAGCCCACGACTACGATTGGCTTGTCGGTCTTTTCCACCAGGTTGAGGAAGTAGGCGGTTTCTTCGAGGGTGTCGGTGCCGTGGGTGATCACGATGCCATCCACGTCCTTGCTGTCGGCCAGTTCCGCGACACGACGACCCAGTTGCAGCAGGTTGTCGTTGGTGATGCTTTCGGAAGCAATCTGCATCACTTGCTCGCCACGCACATTGGCGATCTGGCTGAGCTCGGGAATGCCGGCGATCAGTTGTTCGATACCGACCTTGGCGGCCTGGTAGGTGGCGCTGTTGGCGGCGCTGGCGCCAGCGCCGGCAATGGTGCCGCCAGTGGCCAGGACGACCACGTTGGACAGTTTGGTCTTGGATTCAACTTCCTTGGCCTGGGCGGCAACCGGGAAGAGCAGCAGCAGGGCTAAAGCGCCCGGAACAAAGTTCTTGAGTGCAGATTTCATTATTTTTCTCTCTAGTTTTGATGAGTGCGTGTGCAGGTTCATCCAGAACACCCCGGGCTGCGCTGAGCGCCACAAGGTGCTGATTAAGAGCAGGATTTGTACCAGCGGGATTTTGTTTGGGGTTTGATTTTAACTTGTTGATTTAAATCAATTTTATATCGATGTTCGATTTGTCGGCTTCAGCGCGTGTCCGAGTTTCCGAACGCTGGAGGCTTTGGCGTTCGGTTGTCCGAAAATAGTGCTGGAAAAATCAGGATGTACCTCCTGAAATGTTCCTGTGCAGCTGTCGTTTTAGATAACGATCACCCGGCCCGGATGTTTAGCCACGAGGTCATCGGGCTGTAGGGCCGGAAGTAGAGCCGGCGAGGAAAAAGACTTTTTCTTTCGTTGACAAAATTCGGCAGCCTTCGCATAGTTTGTTAAGCGCAAACGTTTGCGAGATGTTTCACGAGCACTCCGTGAGTGACGTGAAGGTGCAGACATTGCTCACAATAATCATAAGATCGGAGTGAACCCATGAAGCTGCCATTTGCTGGACGTCTTCTTGCTATCGCTGTGCTGGCTGCCGCATCCGCTGCCCTGCCTCTGTCCTCTGCATTCGCTGACGACACCGCCGCCAAGCCCAAGGTCGGCCTGGTGATGAAATCCCTGGCCAATGAGTTTTTTGTCACCATGCAAGACGGTGCCAAGGACTATCAGAAAGCCCATGCCGCTGATTTCGACATGATCACCAACGGGATCAAGAACGAAACCGATACCTCTGCCCAGATTGATATCGTCAACCAGATGATTCTCGCCAAAGTTAACGCAATCGTCATCGCGCCTGCCGACTCCAAGGCCTTGGTCAACGTGCTGAAGAAAGCCTCCGACGCCGGGATCAAGGTGGTCAACATTGATAACCGTCTCGACCCCGAGGTGCTGAAAAGCAAAAACCTCGAAGTTCCCTTTGTAGGGCCTGATAACCGCAAGGGCTCACGCCTGGTCGGTGAGTACCTGGCCAAGCAACTGGCAAGCGGCGACAAGGTAGGCATTATCGAAGGTGTGCCGACCACCACCAACGCCCAGCAACGCACCGCCGGGTTCAAGGACGCGATGGATGCGGCCGGGATGAAGATTGTTTCCACCCAGTCCGGCAACTGGGAAATCGACCAGGGCAACAAGGTGGCGGCTGCCATGTTGAGCGAATACCCGGACCTCAAGGCGCTGCTGGCTGGTAACGACAATATGGCCCTGGGCGCCGTTTCTGCGGTGCGTGCGGCGGGCAAGGCCGGCAAGGTCCAGGTCGTGGGCTATGACAACATCGCCGCCATCAAGCCGATGCTGCAGGACGGTCGCATCCTGGCCACCGCCGACCAGGCGGCGGCACAGCAAGCGGTGTTTGGCATCCAGAATGCGCTGAAACTGGTCAAGGGCGAAAAAGTCGAGGCCGTGGACGGCGTGATCGAAACGCCCGTAGCGCTGGTCCTCAAGCAGTAATCCCTGATTGCGCAGCACCGCGCCCGTTCGGACTGAGCGGGCGCCTGGAGATTTTCCTATGTCATCTTCCGCACCGACCCCTGTCCTCTCGGTCAGCGGTATCGGTAAGACCTATGCCCAGCCCGTCCTGTCTGACATCACCCTGACGCTCAATCGCGGCGAGGTGTTGGCACTGACGGGTGAGAACGGCGCGGGCAAAAGCACCCTGTCGAAGATTATCGGTGGCCTGGTGACACCGACCACTGGCCACATGCAGTTCAATGGCCAGGACTATGCCCCGGCCAGCCGGACCCAGGCGGAAAAGCTGGGGATCCGCATGGTGATGCAGGAACTCAACCTCCTGCCGACCCTGACGGTGGCCGAAAACCTGTTCCTCGATAACCTGCCCAGTCGCGGTGGCTGGATCAGCCGCAAACAACTGCGCAAGGCTGCGATCGAGGCCATGGCACAAGTGGGCCTGGATGCCATCGACCCGGATACCCTGGTCGGCAGCCTGGGCATCGGCCATCAACAGATGGTCGAGATTGCCCGCAACCTGATTGGCGACTGCCACGTGCTGATCCTCGACGAGCCGACGGCGATGCTGACCGCCCGTGAAGTCGAGATGCTGTTTGAACAAATCACCCGCCTGCAGGCCCGGGGCGTGGCGATTATTTACATTTCCCATCGGCTCGAAGAGCTGGCACGGGTGGCCCAGCGTATTGCGGTGCTGCGTGACGGCCAGTTGGTGTGTGTCGAGCCGATGGCCAACTACAACAGCGAGCAACTGGTCACGTTGATGGTCGGTCGTGAGCTGGGCGAGCACATCGACCTCGGCCCGCGCACCATCGGCGCGCCCGCATTGACGGTCACCGGCCTGAGCCGCTCGGACAAGGTTCGCGATGTTTCCTTTGAAGTGCGTGCCGGTGAAATCTACGGCATTTCGGGATTGATCGGTGCCGGCCGCACCGAGTTGTTGCGCCTGATCTTCGGTGCCGACCTGGCTGACAGTGGCACGGTAGCCCTTGGCTCGCCGGCGCGTGTGGTGAGCATTCGCTCGCCGGTGGATGCAGTGGGCCATGGCATTGCGCTGATTACCGAGGATCGCAAGGGCGAGGGGCTGCTACTCAGCCAATCGATCAGCGCCAACACGGCGCTGGGCAATATGGCGAAGGTGTCCAGCGCCGGCCTGGTCAACGGACGTGATGAAGCGGCGCTGGCCAGGCGGCAGATTGACGCCATGCGTATCCGCAGCTCCAGCCCGGCGCAGTTGGTGTCCGAGCTGTCGGGCGGTAACCAGCAGAAAGTGGTGATCGGCCGCTGGCTGGAGCGCGATTGCGCGGTGATGCTGTTTGATGAGCCGACCCGTGGCATCGACGTCGGCGCCAAGTTCGATATCTATGCGTTGCTCGGTGAATTGACCCGCCAGGGCAAGGCGCTGGTGGTGGTTTCCAGCGACCTGCGCGAGCTGATGCTGATCTGCGACCGCATCGGCGTACTGTCTGCCGGACGCTTGATCGAAACCTTCGAGCGTGACCGCTGGACCCAGGACGAATTGCTTGCCGCCGCGTTTGCCGGCTATCAGAAACGTGATGCGCTGCTCAACGAGGCAGCGCCCAGGACAACCCCATGAAAACAGCTACTCCAATCGCAAAAGCCGGCGGCAATTTCTACGGCCTGGGTACTTACCTGGGCCTGGCAGGCGCCTTGATGGCGATGATTGCGCTGTTCTCGGCCTTGAGCAGTCACTTTTGGTCCTATGACACCTTCAGCACCATCGCCAACCAGATTCCCGACCTGATGGTGCTGGCGGTGGGCATGACCTTCATCCTGATCATCGGCGGCATTGACCTGTCGGTAGGCTCGGTATTGGCCCTGGCAGCATCGGCGGTCAGTGTGGCGATCCTGGGCTGGGGCTGGAGCGTAATCCCCGCAGCGTTGCTGGGCATGGGCTGCGCGGCATTGGCCGGGACCATTACCGGTTCCATCACCGTGGCCTGGCGTATTCCGTCGTTCATCGTATCCCTCGGCGTGCTGGAAATGGCCCGTGGCGCGGCCTACCAGATGACAGGCTCGCGCACTGCCTATATCGGCGACTCCTTCGCCTGGCTGTCCAACCCAGTGGCGTTTGGCATCTCGCCATCGTTCATCATCGCGCTGCTGGTGATTATCGTTGCCCAGGCGGTCCTGACGCGCACGGTGTTCGGTCGCTACCTGATTGGCATCGGCACCAACGAAGAAGCGGTGCGCCTGGCGGGGATCAATCCAAAACCCTACAAAATCCTGGTGTTCAGCCTGATGGGGCTGTTGGCCGGGGTGGCGGCACTGTTCCAGATTTCCCGCCTGGAAGCGGCCGATCCGAATGCCGGTTCCGGCCTGGAGTTGCAGGTGATTGCCGCGGTGGTGATCGGTGGCACCAGCCTGATGGGCGGGCGTGGCTCGGTGATCAGCACGTTCTTCGGGGTGCTGATCATTTCCGTACTGGCGGCCGGCCTGGCGCAGATCGGTGCGACCGAGCCGACCAAACGCATCATTACCGGCGCCGTTATCGTGATTGCAGTGGTGCTGGACACCTATCGCAGTCAGCGCGCCAGCCGGCGGGGCTAAGACATGGCAACGATCAAGGATGTGGCGGCGCTTGCGGGGATTTCCTACACCACGGTGTCTCATGTGGTGAACAGGACGCGCCCGGTCAGCGAGCCCGTGCGGCTCAAGGTCGAAGCCGCGATCAAGCAACTGGACTATGTGCCCAGTGCGGTCGCCCGCTCGCTGAAGGCCAAGACCACCGCCACCATCGGCTTGCTGGTGCCCAACAGCCTCAACCCGTATTTCGCCGAGCTGGCCAGGGGCATCGAAGACTACTGCGAACGCAATGGCTACTGCGTGATCCTGTGTAATTCCGACGATAACGCCGAGAAACAGCGCAACTATTTGCGGGTGCTGCTGGAGAAGCGTATCGACGGCCTGATCGTGACGTCAGTGGGGGGCGATGACAGTGGCCTGACCACGGGCCTCAAGGCGGTGCGCACGCCCATGGTCATTGTCGACCGGGGCCTGGAGGGCATTGATGTGGATCTGGTGCGCATCGATCACGAGCAGGGCGCGTACCTGGCGACCCGGCATTTGTTGGGGCTGGGGCACCGGGATATCGCCTGTATCGGTGGCCCCGCACATACGCGTGTTGCGCAGATGCGCCTGGCTGGTTACCAGCGGGCGTTGCAGGAGGCCGGGATCACCGTGCCCGCCAGTCGTGTGCTGGAAAGCGATTTCACCAGTACCGGTGGCTATGCGGCGGCGGTGCAGTTGCTGGCAGACAATCCGCCCAGCGCGATATTCGCCGGCAACGACATGATCGGTTTCGGCGTGTTGCGTGCGGCCGCCGAGCGCAACCTGCGGGTGCCTGCCGAGCTGTCGGTGATTGGTTTTGATGACATTCAAATGAGTCGGTATGTCTACCCCGCGTTGACTACCGTGGGCCAGTCGATCCTGCAACTGGGGGAGATGGCGGCGGAGCTGTTATTGCGACGGATTGCGACACCCCAATTGCCGGTTGACCAGCGCATTGTCACGCCGAGCATCGTCTTGCGTGAGTCAACGGCACCGTTGGCTGCCGTGTTTGCCTCAACCCGCTGAACGAATTGATGAGTATTGATGTATGCCAGCAACAGTAGTGGTAGTAGGCAGCCTGAACATGGACCTGGTGACCCGCGCCAGCCGGCTGCCCCATGCCGGTGAAACCCTGGTCGGCCAGTCGTTTTCCACCGTTCCGGGCGGCAAGGGCGCCAATCAGGCGGTGGCTGCGGCGCGTCTGGGTGCAGACGTCGCGATGATTGGCTGTGTGGGCAACGATGCCTACGGCGCGCAACTGCGCGAGGCGCTGGTGGTGGAAGGGATCGACTGCCAGGCGGTCAGTGAAGTGGCGGGCTCCAGTGGTGTTGCGCTGATCGTGGTGGATGACAGCAGTCAGAATGCCATCGTGATTGTCGCTGGCAGTAACGGCCACCTGACACCGGCGTCGCTGCTGGCGTTCGATGCTGTGTTGCAGGCGGCTGAGGTGATTGTCTGCCAGCTCGAAGTGCCCATGGACACTGTGGGATATGCCCTCAAGCGCGGCCGTGAACTGGGCAAGACGGTGATCCTCAATCCCGCGCCGGCCAGCGGCCCGTTGCCAGCGGACTGGTATGCGGCCATTGATTACCTGATCCCCAACGAAAGCGAGGCGTCGGCCTTGAGCGGTGTGCCGGTGGATTCCCTGGGCGCGGCCAAGGTTGCGGCCACGCAGTTGATCAAGGCCGGGGCAGGCAAGGTGATAGTGACGCTTGGCGCGCACGGTGCGCTGTTTGCCGATGGCCAGGGCTTCGAGCACTTGCTGGCGCCCAAGGTCCAGGCGGTGGATACCACGGCAGCGGGCGACACCTTTGTCGGCGGCTTTGCCGCGGCACTGGCGAGCGGTAAGAGCGAGGCCGAGGCTATCCGTTTTGGCCAGGTGGCGGCGGCCCTGTCGGTCACCCGTGCCGGGGCGCAACCGTCGATTCCTACATTGCATGACGTTCAAGGCTTTGTTCACCCATGAAAAAGACCCCATTGCTCAATATTGCCCTGTCGCGCGTGATCGCCTCCCTTGGTCATGGTGACATCCTGGTGATCGGTGATGCCGGCCTGCCGGTACCGCCGGGTGTGGAATTGATTGATCTGGCACTGACCCAGGGCATTCCCGATTTCATCAGTACCCTGCGCATCGTGCTTACAGAGATGCAGGTTGAAAGCCACGTATTGGCCGAGGAAATCCTGCACAAACAACCGCCGGCGCTGGCGGACCTCAACGCGCTGGCCCCGGGTGACCTGGGTGAGCGCCGCCTGCTCAGTCATGAGGAGTTCAAGCGGCTTACTCACAAGGCCCGCGCGGTGGTGCGTACTGGCGAGTGCCAGCCTTACTGTAATATCGCGCTGGTGTCTGGCGTGACTTTCTAGCATTTCCCACAATGACAAGGAGTGCGTCATGCAACGTAGAACCCCAACCCTGCGACACCTGTTTCGGAGTGTGCTGCTTTTGTCCGTGCTAACTGCTGCAAGCGCCCAGGCGGCGGAAAAAATCGACCTGATCATTGATACCGATCCGGGCGCCGACGACGTGGTCGCGTTGCTGTTTGCGATGGCCTCGCCGCAGGAGCTGAACATCCGTGCGTTGACTACCGTGGCCGGCAACGTGCGGCTGGACAAGACCTCGCGCAATGCGCGATTGGCGCGCGAGTGGGCAGGGCGTGAAGAGATTCCGGTGTATGCCGGTGCGCCGCAGCCGCTGCTGCGCACGCCGATCTATGCCGAGAATATCCATGGCAAGGAAGGCATTTCCGGTGTCACTGTGCATGAGCCGAAAAAAGGCCTGGCCGAAGGCAATGCGGTCGACTACCTGATCAAGACCCTGAGTACCGCCAAGCCCCATAGCATCACCATCGCCATGCTCGGCCCGCAGACCAACCTGGCGCTGGCGCTGACCCAGGCGCCGGAAATCACCCAGGGCATCAAGGAAGTGGTGGTCATGGGCGGCGCGCACTTCAATGGCGGCAACATTACGCCGGTGGCCGAGTTCAACCTGTTTGCCGACCCGGTGGCGGCTGAAATCGTGCTTAAAAGTGGCGTCAAACTGACCTACCTGCCGCTGGATGTAACGCACAAGATACTCACCAGCGAAGCGCGCCTGAAGAAGATCGCCGACCTGAACAACAACGCCAGCAAGGTGGTGGGCAATATTCTCAACGAATACGTCAAAGGCGATATGGAGCACTACGGCATGACGGGTGGACCGGTGCACGACGCCACCGTGATCGGCTATCTGCTCAAGCCCGAGCTGTTCACCGGGCGCCAGGCGAATATGGTGGTAGATAGCCGCGAAGGCCCGACGTTTGGCCAGACCATCGTCGATTGGTACGATGGCCTCAAGCACGACAAGAACGTGTTCTGGGTGGAAAATGGCAATGCCCAGGGCTTCTTTGACCTGCTCACCGAGCGCCTTGCACGCCTGAAGTAAGCTGCCTGCCGGTCGGCGCTCGCCGGCCGGTGACTATTCGCGCAGAGGGTCTTCGACTCCCATATGGTCGGCCGGGTATTTCTCGAATACCTGGCCGATAAAGGCTTGCGCGGCCTGGGTGCCCAACTCCTTGACCAGCAGGTCTATGCCGATGATTGCCAATTCTTCCGGGCTGCCTGGGCTGTAGGAACTTTGCCCTTGAGGCCACTTGGCTTTGATATCGGCATTGATGGTAACGATGGTCATCGGGTTCTCGCGGCTCGCTCGGGCAGGAATGGCCTGTTGAGTTAACCATTTTACGCGGTGTTTGGCACTGCTACTTAGGCATGAGGGTAGGGCTGTGCGACACTGGTGCCCTGTTTAATTGCCAGGACAAACCGTGTGCACATCGATTTGACCAACCCCAAGAGCCTCACAATGGCAGCCGTTCGCCAAATGATTGCCAGTGCCAGTGACGATCAGCACACGCAATTGCGGGTGACCAAGGCCGGTATTGCCTATATCTCTTCTTGCGTGGTGGGAGGGATGGAGGTCAACGGTCTGTTGTTCCGCCTGGAAACCTGGGCAGCAGGGTCTGGCTATGTCGGCAACGTGGCGGCCAGTGATGAGGTGTGGGTGACGCAGATTTATAACGCGCTGAAGCAGAACTGGCCGAATCCGCCGTTTGACTACATCGATATCTACTGACGCTCATTCATATCTGGTGACGATTGATTCATCAGGCCGTGCTGCTGAGTCAGGCAGACTCGCCTACGGCCAATTGTGACAACTCTGAAACCAATCGGCCAAATCACGGTCGCACGATCTCTGTCCATTTTTTATCAAAGGAGGCTTCATGCCTTGGAAGCTCGCATCATTCGGTACCTTGTTGGCGGCAGTCGTCCTGGCGGGTTGCAGCACTTCGGGTACCTCTGAGCCGGCCAAAGACACGGCCGTGGCTGAGCCTGCTCATACTCGTTGTGAGGCGAAGGCTGCGCAGTTCACCATCGGCCAGAAAGCCTCGCCGCAACTGCTGGAGCAGGCCCGTACCCGTGCGGGTGCGCAGAATGCACGCATTCTCAAGCCTAACGATATGATCACCCTTGAGTACCGTTCCGATCGGCTGAACCTCAATACCGATGACAACCTGGTGATTACGCGCGTCAACTGCGGCTGATAGCACCGCACTTTTGCATCGCCCATAAAAAACCCCGTCACATGGACGGGGTTTTTTTGATTGGCGTAGAGATTACTCTGCGCGAACCTGTGCAGCTTGCATACCCTTTTGGCCTTTCTCAGCCACGAAGGAAACGGTTTGGCCTTCTTTCAGGCTTTTGAAACCGTCGCTTTCGATAGCTTTGAAGTGTACGAACAGGTCGTCACCGCCACCTTGAGGAGTGATGAAGCCGAAGCCTTTTTCATCGTTGAACCATTTAACGGTGCCGGTTTGGCGATTAGACATGGTGTATCTCCAAGAAACATATATTTTCAGTAGTGCTGTGCTGCTCAGGCCAACTGGGCACACCGGGCTATCATAGTCGAAATGTTCGGCTTGGGAGCCCCCCCAAGGCACTGTTTGCTAATCAAACGCGTTTTCTTCAGTGCCTTGATTGGCTGAAAGCCACGGTTCACGGGGCTTTGCTGCGAAATATCAGCTGGTAAAAAAAGCCATAAAAGCTATGTAAATTGTGAGAAATAGCAGTTTTCAGCGAGTTTTCAGGCCGTTTTGGCGGTCTGATTTCTTGCTGGGCTTACTTTTTCTTCACGACCTTGCAGGACGAAATAGCCGCGACTGCCTTGTTTTTCAGCTCCGCACTGGCGTTCTGATTGGTCATCAATTCCTTGATTTCCGCCGTGCTCAATTCAGCGTTGATTTTGTCCGCGCCACATTCGCAATGGGCTTTGGCGGTTTTGGCATCAACGTTCTGGCTGGCAGCTGCGCTGCAGTCTGTTACGAAGCTGTCCCGCGCACCCGCGGGCCAGTTGGAGGGCGCGGCGGCGTGTGCGCCAATGGAGAACAGGGCCAGGGAAGCGGCAAGGGCGAAGATCGAGGTGCTGCGCATGGTGAGATGCTCCTTGGGTCGATAGGACGGACAGCGATTTTCAGTGTGTTTGAGGCCTGGCGTACAGCCCAAGTTCACTTTTGGCTGTAAAAGCCTGGAGTTTTTCGTTAGCCGACTGTAGGGCCACGCCATGACCGTTCATCTGTGCTAGCATCCACGACCTGGCTTTTTTCTTGCCAGGTTCCTTTATGTTTAACTCCAGTCACTCTGGTTCGATTATCGGTTGGCCGCAAGGCTCCTGCCGCTGTAAGGCAGGCGTTCATTACTGAACGGCCTGGTGTTGGATCTTGTACTGGCTCATCCCAACCCACGTGACCTTTGGTAGGGGTCACCACTAGGAGAGGAGGCGCCATGCCAACTATTACTCTTCCCGACGGCAGTCAACGTTCATTCGATCATCCGGTTTCCGTAGCCGAGGTCGCCGCATCCATTGGTGCAGGCCTGGCCAAGGCCACCGTGGCCGGCAAGGTCGACGGCAAGCTGGTTGACGCCAGCGACCTGATCATCTCCGATGCCAGCCTGCAAATCATCACGCCCAAGGATCAAGAGGGGCTGGAGATCATTCGCCACTCTTGCGCGCACCTGATTGGCCATGCGGTCAAGCAGCTGTACCCAACCGCGAAGATGGTGATCGGCCCGGTCATCGACGAAGGCTTCTATTACGATATCGCCTACGAGCGTCCTTTTACGCCGGACGACCTGGCGGCCATCGAACAGCGCATGCACGCACTGATCGAGAAAGATTACGACGTCATCAAGAAAGTCACCCCGCGTGCCGAAGTGATCGACGTGTTCACCGCCCGTGGCGAGGACTACAAGCTGCGTCTGGTGGAAGATATGCCGGACGAACAGGCCATGGGCCTGTATTACCACGAAGAATATGTCGACATGTGCCGTGGCCCGCACGTGCCGAACACGCGCTTCCTCAAGTCGTTCAAGCTGACCAAGCTGTCCGGTGCCTACTGGCGCGGCGACGCGAAGAACGAGCAACTGCAGCGGATCTACGGCACTGCCTGGGCTGACAAGAAGCAGCTGGCGGCCTACATCCAGCGCATTGAAGAAGCCGAAAAGCGTGATCACCGCAAGATCGGCAAGCGCCTGAACCTGTTCCACCTCCAGGAAGAAGCGCCGGGCATGGTGTTCTGGCACCCGAACGGCTGGACCCTGTACCAGGTGCTTGAGCAGTACATGCGCAAGGTTCAGCGCGACAACGGTTACCTGGAGATCAAGACTCCCCAGGTTGTTGACCGCAGCCTGTGGGAGAAATCCGGGCACTGGGCCAACTACGCCGACAACATGTTCACCACCCAGTCGGAAAACCGCGACTACGCCATCAAGCCAATGAACTGCCCGTGCCACGTACAGGTGTTCAACCAGGGCCTGAAGAGCTACCGCGAGCTGCCGATGCGCCTGGCCGAGTTCGGTGCCTGCCACCGTAACGAGCCATCGGGTGCGCTGCACGGCATCATGCGCGTGCGCGGCTTCACTCAGGACGACGCCCACATCTTCTGCACCGAAGAGCAGATGCAGGCCGAATCCGCCGCGTTCATCAAGCTGACCATGGACGTTTATCGCGATTTCGGCTTTACCGACGTCGAAATGAAACTGTCCACTCGTCCGGAAAAACGCGTTGGCTCCGATGAACTGTGGGATCGCGCCGAATCTGCACTGGCCGCAGCGCTGGACAGTGCGGGCCTTGCGTACGATCTGCAGCCAGGCGAGGGGGCTTTCTACGGTCCGAAGATCGAGTTCTCGCTGAAAGATTGCCTTGGCCGCGTCTGGCAGTGTGGTACCCTGCAGCTCGATTTTAACCTGCCGATCCGTCTGGGAGCCGAATACGTCTCCGAAGACAACAGCCGTAAACACCCGGTTATGCTGCACCGGGCGATCCTCGGCTCGTTCGAACGGTTCGTCGGGATCCTGATCGAGCACTACGAGGGCGCGTTCCCTGCGTGGTTGGCTCCGACCCAGGCAGTGATCATGAATATCACTGATAAACAGGCAGATTTCGCCGCTGAAGTTGAAAAAACACTCAACGAAAGCGGATTTCGTGCCAAGTCCGACTTGAGAAATGAAAAGATCGGCTTTAAAATCCGCGAGCATACTTTGCTCAAGGTTCCCTATCTTTTGGTTATCGGAGATCGGGAAGTCGAGATGCAGACTGTCGCTGTGCGTACTCGTGAAGGTGCTGACCTGGGCTCGATGCCCGTCGCCCAGTTCGCTGAGTTCCTCGCGCAAGCGGTTTCCCGGCGTGGTCGCCCAGATTCGGAGTAATTATTATTAAGCGTGAAATGAGACAAGATAAACGAGCTGCACCGAAAGCCCCGATCAACGAGAATATCTCGGCACGCGAGGTTCGGTTAATTGGGGCTGAGGGTGAGCAGCTTGGGATTGTGTCAATTGAAGACGCGCTTCTTAAGGCTGAAGAAGCCAAGCTCGATTTGGTGGAGATTTCCGCCGATGCTGTACCTCCTGTCTGCAAGCTGATGGACTACGGCAAATCGATCTTCGAAAAGAAGAAGCAGATTGCTGCAGCCAAGAAAAACCAGAAGCAGATCCAGGTTAAAGAAATCAAGTTTCGTCCAGGGACGGAGGAAGGGGATTACCAGGTAAAACTGCGCAACCTGGTACGTTTCCTGAGTGATGGGGACAGGGCCAAGGTATCCTTGCGATTCCGCGGCCGTGAGATGGCCCACCAGGAGCTGGGTATGGAACTTCTCAAGCGGGTTGAAGCTGACCTGCTGGAGTACGGTTCCGTCGAACAGCATCCTAAGATGGAAGGACGCCAGCTGATCATGGTCATCGCCCCGAAAAAGAAGAAGTAATCAATAGGGCACGGCAGGCCTTCTGATTATGTTTATCAACTGAATGCGGAGTATCCGAACATGCCAAAGATGAAGACTAAAAGTGGTGCTGCTAAGCGGTTTCTGAAAACTGCTAACGGTATCAAGCACAAGCACGCTTTCAAGAGCCACATCCTGACCAAAATGTCGACCAAGCGTAAGCGTCAATTGCGCGGTAGCAGCTTGCTGCATCCGTCTGACGTGGCAAAAGTCGAGCGCATGCTGCGCCTTCGTTAATTTTGGATCAAGAATAGAGGAAGTAACTCATGGCTCGTGTAAAGCGTGGCGTCATTGCCCGTAAGCGTCACAAAAAAATTCTGAAACTCGCTAAAGGCTACTACGGCGCGCGTTCACGCGTATTCCGTGTTGCCAAGCAAGCGGTAATCAAGGCAGGCCAATACGCCTACCGTGACCGTCGTCAGAAAAAACGTCAGTTCCGCGCTCTGTGGATCGCTCGTATCAACGCTGGTGCACGTGTTAACGGTCTGTCCTACAGCCGTTTCATCGCTGGCCTGAAAAAAGCGTCCATCGAAATCGACCGTAAGGTTCTGGCTGAACTGGCCGTGAACGAAAAAGCGGTGTTTGCTGCGATTGTCGAGAAAGCTAAAGCCACCTTGGCTTAAGTACCCCCGACAGTCACCCTGGGTTACTCCTGTAGCCCAAGGTGGTAAACGTCATAAATAGGGGAAGAGCCTTCAAGCTCTTCCCCTATTTTGTATCTGGAGTCTGTACATGGAAAACCTGGACGCGCTGGTCGCTCAAGCTCTTGAGGCTGTGCAAAGCGCTGAAGATATCAATGCCCTGGAGCAAATCCGGGTTCACTACCTTGGCAAGAAAGGTGAATTGACTCAGGTGATGAAGACCCTGGGCAATCTGCCGGCAGAAGAGCGCCCGCAAGTCGGCGCGCTGATCAACGTTGCCAAGGAGCGTGTCACAGAGGTTCTCAATGCGCGCAAGGCGTTGTTCGAGGAGGCCGATCTTGCGGCCAAGCTCGCCGCCGAGTCCATTGACGTGACCCTGCCTGGCCGCGGCCAGACCTCAGGCGGTCTGCATCCGGTTACCCGGACTCTGGAACGTATCGAGCAGTTCTTCACTCACATCGGCTACGGCATTGCCGAAGGCCCTGAGGTCGAAGACGACTATCACAACTTCGAGGCGCTCAACATCCCAGGCCATCACCCGGCCCGGTCGATGCACGACACCTTCTATTTCAATGCGAACATGCTGTTGCGCACCCATACCTCGCCGGTACAGGTCCGCACCATGGAATCGCAGCAGCCGCCGATCCGCATCGTCTGCCCAGGCCGTGTGTACCGTAGCGACTCCGATATCACCCACTCGCCGATGTTCCACCAGGTCGAAGGCCTGCTGGTTGATCGCGACATCAATTTCGCCGACCTCAAAGGCACTATCGAAGAGTTCCTGCGGGTGTTCTTCGAAAAAGAGCTGGCGGTACGTTTCCGCCCATCGTACTTCCCGTTCACCGAGCCTTCCGCTGAAGTCGACATGGAATGCGTGATGTGCAGCGGTAAAGGCTGCCGTGTCTGCAAGCAGACCGGCTGGCTGGAAGTCATGGGCTGCGGCATGGTTCACCCCAACGTGCTGCGCATGTCCGGGATCGACCCGGAAGAATTCTCGGGCTTTGCCTTCGGCATGGGCGTCGAGCGTCTGGCCATGCTGCGTTACGGCGTGAACGACTTGCGCCTGTTCTTCGACAACGACTTGCGGTTCCTCGCGCAATTTCGCTAGTCGTAACGAACCTTTAGGAGAGCAGGATGAAATTCAGTGAACAATGGCTGCGTGGCTGGGTAAGCCCGCAGGTAAATCGCGATGAGCTGGTTGCTCGTCTGTCGATGGCCGGTCTTGAGGTCGATAGCGTTACGCCGGCCGCCGGTGTTTTCAGTGGTGTGGTCGTGGGCGAGGTGCTGAGCACCGAGCAGCACCCGGACGCCGACAAGCTGCGTGTGTGCCAGGTCAGTAATGGCGCGCAAACCTTCCAGGTCGTATGCGGAGCGCCAAATGTGCGCCCGGGCCTGAAGATTCCGTTCGCGATGATCGGTGCCGAACTGCCCGGTGATTTCAAGATCAAGAAAGCCAAGCTGCGCGGTGTCGAGTCCAACGGCATGCTGTGCTCCCAGGCGGAGTTGCAGGTTGGTGAAGGCAATGATGGCTTGATGGAACTGCCGGCCGACGCTCCAGTGGGCCAGGACATTCGTGTCTACTTGGATCTGGAAGACGCCAGCATCGAAGTCGACCTGACCCCGAACCGTGGCGACTGCCTGTCCCTGGCAGGCCTGGCCCGTGAAGTGGGTGCGTTGTACAACGCCCCGGTCACGCGTCCAGTGGTTGCCGCTGTGCTTGCGGTGCACGATGAAGTGCGCTCCATCGAAGTGCTGGCGCCAAGCGCGTGCCCGCGCTACCTGGGGCGTGTGATCCGTAATGTCGACCTGTCCAAGCCGACCCCTCTGTGGATGGTCGAGCGCCTGCGTCGCGCCGACGTACGCAGCATCGATGCCGCCGTCGACATCACCAACTATGTGATGCTGGAGTTGGGTCAGCCGCTGCACGCCTTCGACCTTGCCGAGATCAACGGTGGGATTCGCGTGCGTATGGCCGAGGAAGGCGAAAAGCTGGTCTTGCTTGATGGCCAGGAAGTCACCCTGCGCAGCGATACCCTGGTGATCGCTGACCACTCCCGCGCCCTGGCCATTGCCGGTGTGATGGGCGGTGAGCACAGTGGCGTATCCGCGACGACCCGTGACGTATTCCTGGAAAGCGCTTTCTTCGACCAGATCGCCGTGGCAGGCAAGGCTCGTTCTTACGGCCTACACACCGATGCCTCGCACCGCTACGAGCGTGGCGTGGACTGGCAACTGGCCCGTGAAGCCATGGAGCGCGCCACTGGCCTGCTGCTGGAAATTACTGGCGGTGAAGCCGGCCCGATCACCGAGACCGTCAGCGAGCAGCACTTGCCGTCGATTGCACCGGTGACGCTGCGCGCCCAGCGCGTTGAGCAAATGCTAGGCCTGGTGATTGAAGAAGCGGAAATTGTTCGCCTGTTGACCGGGCTTGGCCTGGGCATCAGCGCTGATGGGGCAGGGCAGTGGCGTGTAGAAGTGCCAAGCCATCGCTTCGATATCAGCCTTGAAGTCGACCTGATCGAAGAGCTGGCACGCCTGTATGGCTACAACCGCCTGCCGGTTCGTTATCCGCAAGCGCGCCTGGCCCCTCAGCCAAAGACCGAGGCCCGTGCGCATCTGCCGGAGCTGCGTCGCCTGCTGGTCGCTCGTGGTTATCAGGAAGCGGTGACCTACAGCTTCATCGATCCCAAACAGTTCGAATTGTTCAACCCGGGCGTCGAGCCGTTGCTGTTGGCCAACCCGATCTCCAATGACATGGCGGCCATGCGTTCGTCCCTGTGGCCAGGTCTGGTGAAAGCGCTTTCCCACAACCTCAATCGCCAGCAGGACCGCGTACGCATGTTCGAAAGCGGCCTGCGCTTTGTTGGCCAACTGGACGGCCTGAAGCAAGAGCCGATGCTGGCCGGTGTGGTCTGCGGCAGCCGTCTGCCGGAAGGCTGGGCACAGGGCCGCGATCCAGTGGACTTCTTTGACGTCAAGGCCGACGTGGAAGCGGTGCTGGGCTTTGCCGGCGCGCTGGATGCCTTCGCGTTTGTTCCGGGTAGCCATCCGGCGCTGCATCCAGGCCAGACTGCGCGCATCGAGCGTGAAGGTCGCCTGGTCGGTTTTGTGGGTGCTATCCACCCTGAACTGTCGAAAACCCTCGGCCTTGATCGTCCGGTCTTCGTCTTTGAACTGGTATTGGCTGAAGTCGCTGCGGGCAAGATGCCTAAATTCAGCGAACTGTCGCGCTTTCCGGAAGTGCGTCGTGACCTGGCCCTGGTGGCGGATCGTGATGTAGCGGCCAGCGCTGTGCTGGAAGTAATCCGTGAAAATGCGGGCGAATGGCTGACAGACCTCAGGCTATTTGACGTTTATCAGGGTAAAGGCATTGATCCGCATAGAAAAAGCCTTGCAGTTGGCTTGACCTGGCAGCATCCATCGCGCACTCTTAATGACGATGAGGTGAATACCACGACGCAAAATATCCTCACCTCGCTCGAACAAAGGTTGAACGCCACGTTAAGGAAGTGACGTATGGGGGCTTTGACGAAAGCTGAGATGGCGGAACGTCTGTACGAAGAGTTGGGTCTGAACAAGCGCGAGGCCAAGGAATTGGTCGAGTTGTTTTTTGAAGAAATCAGGCACGCTCTGGAAGACAACGAACAGGTCAAATTGTCCGGTTTCGGCAATTTTGACCTGCGGGACAAACGCCAGCGGCCTGGCCGCAATCCGAAAACGGGAGAAGAAATCCCGATCACGGCTCGCCGTGTGGTCACCTTTCGTCCAGGGCAGAAGTTGAAGGCCCGAGTTGAGGCTTATGCTGGAACCAAGTCATAACGACGAGCTACCCGTCATCCCAGGCAAACGCTACTTCACCATTGGTGAAGTCAGCGAGCTGTGTGCGGTAAAACCGCACGTACTGCGCTATTGGGAGCAGGAGTTTCCTCAACTCAACCCCGTCAAACGCACCGGGAACCGTCGGTATTATCAGCGCCAGGATGTGCTGATGATCCGACAGATCCGCGCGTTGCTGTACGACCAGGGGTTCACCATCAGCGGCGCACGCCAGCGTATGTCCGGTGATGAAGCCAAAGACGACACCACCCAATACAAGCAACTGATCCGCCAGATGATCTGTGAACTGGAAGATGTACTGGTGGTTTTGAAGAAGTGAAACAAGCCTTTAAAATACTTCCACATTTCAAATGCTTGCGGTATATTCCTGATCGCTTCGTTACGAAGCGAACCCAGTTTCACGCCTAGTCGGGGCGTAGCGCAGTCCGGTAGCGCACTAGCATGGGGTGCTAGGGGTCGAGTGTTCGAATCACTCCGTCCCGACCATATTTTTCAATGACTTAGCCCAACTTTAGCGAGTTGGGCTTTTTCATGCGTAGGGACTTTTGCGGGGGTTCATCCCGTTTTCCTCCTCAAGATTGTCAGTGCCGGTCCGCGCGAATCAGTCGCTGACACTTTGTTTGCCTCCGTGATCAACTGCTCAAGCTCTGCGGTAGAATAGTGGCTGGTAACGCTTCCATTCTTGTGCCCCAAGAGCGCCTTCCGATCTTCCAGTGTCACCCCTGCTGCACGTAGCCTTCTCCCAAAGGTGTGCTTGAGGTCGTGAACCCGGATTGACCTGAACCCAGGGTGTGCCGGCGACTTATGCTCCAGCTCCCATTTCGCCGCGGCTCTCACCCTGGCCTTCTTCCATGCTGTGTCATTCATCCGATGCATCGGGGTAGGACCACGCTCGTCCGGCTGCCCATAGGGGAAGACGTACTTTGAGTTAAGGCCGCGCTGCCCATCAATGACCGACATCGCCACCTTGTTCAGCACCACCAGTCTCTCGTCGCCGTTCTTCACGCCTGACTTTTCATTTCTCCCGCCAAAATCAGCAGGGATCAGGAATACGCTCGCTCCCAATTCCGGAACCCTAATCTCCCAATCCCACTGAAGCTTGCAGACTTCCTGTTCCCTGCACCCGGTGTTCACCTTGTAGAGTGACATCCTCAACAGGTGATCCGGAATCTCCGAGAACAGCATCGACTGCTCCGCCCAGGACATCGGGTAGGGCTTCCTGCTCGACTTCGACTCCTCCAGCATTGAGATCATCGGCACGCTATCCAGCCACGGCCGCTTCTCTGCGTCTCGCCACTTCCTGTGGCACAGGTTCAAGATCCGAACAATACGCTGTAACGCGATGTTGACAGTCCGGTTCGATACTCCTGGCTTTACCTTCCCTGTTTCGCTTGTCGTCGACTTCTGCCGGTCTCGCTTGAATGCGGCCAGGGTTCCGTCATCTATGTGGGTGATTGGTAGATCCCCAATGTACGGGTCCAACTGCTCAATGTGCGAGGCGGACAGACCGATTGATGCCTGATCCTTGAACTCAACCAGGAACCTGGTGGCCGCCTCACGCCAGGTTCTCACCTGCCGCACTCCGTAAACCTTTTCCTGCCTGAGCTTTTCCAGTCTATGAATCAGGTACTGCTCGGCTTCTTCCCTCTCGCTTGCTCCAGTGCTTTCTTGAAGTCGGCAACCTCTGACGACTTTGTCGATGTGCCAAATCCCGTTCCTCTCGTAGAGGCCCGACATTGTTTTTCGCGCCATTGTTTTGCTCCTTGGCGCCCACTGCGGGGCGGATTGTTGTCCTGATCGGTCTGTTTTTCAATCGCCATGGCATCGACGTAGGCGTCTGCCCACTGGTCCAGTTCGTGACGGTCGAAGGCTACGCCCTGTTTCCCGATGGGGAATTCGCGGACATGAGGACGGACGGTGTTCTTAAATACCTCTCGGCACATGCCGAGATATGCGGGCGCTGCCGATGCGCGGATGAAGCGCGGTGCGGTCTCTAGGACCGGCGCCAGCTTTGTGTTGGCCATAGGAAATCCTCGCCACGCCGTTGCCGGGTGGATTGATTGAAGGGGGAGGGGTTACTTGGTGTTGAGGCGGGTTACTTCGTCGAGGCAGGCGTTCCACTCAATATCCAGATCGCTCAGATATGGATAGTTCGGACCAATCTCGCGGCGCTCAGGCAGCTCCACCTCAATGGCTGCGCGGGATGCCTGCCACGACATCCAGCCTGCAGAGATAACGCCGACCAAGTATTTCCTGGAAGTTTCGGCGCTGTATCCGGTCAAGCTGTAGGTGTCGCCCTCGCGCATTACTTTGATGAACTCTTGAGCTACCTTTCCCTGGAGCAGGACTGACGACGCCCAGGCCTCGTACGTATCGCGCATTTTCTCAGTGCTCATCATTCATCCTCCCCAGCTTTGGCGCGGGACTGGGCGCAGGCGATCCAGCCGCCCCATGCCGCCTGGTGATATGGCTGGCGATAACACCCGCCAGAGTCCCGATACAGATCTGGCTCTCCGAATCCAGCCTCTTCCGAATCTGTAATCATTGAGTCTTCAAACAGTTGACGCTCATTTGCCTCGTCGAAGATGGGCTGCGGCGCGGTGTTGGCGCGGGAGGCCTTCCAAGTAATCTCGAGCAATGACTTGAAGCTGGCCCAAACACTTGCAGCGGTCGACTCTCTGTGCTCAAAAAGGTAGGCCACTTGCTCGGAATGCCAAGCCTCAAACTCTTCTTTCGCCTTATCGCTCATCTCGCCACCTCCACAGCCTTGAATTGACCCGGCATCCAAAGCCGGCTTGGCTCGCCACGGTAGAAGCTGACGTAGCTCCCTGACTTGGCGGTTGACTTCGACACGCGGTGCCATCGGCCGGCGTTGTCTTTGATTCGGTGGGTGGTCATGGCTCCTCCCGGTTGATCATCGCCCACAGATCGCGGTCAAGGTCATGAACCGGCACCCAGTCATGGCCGATATTCATGTTCACGGCCACCACATCGTTGCTTGGTTGGTCGCACTTCTTGCGCAGCCAGGTGTACAGAACGTGCGTATCAGTTAGGGTTTTCACGTTCTCCTCGAGCATTCCATTTCGCCGAGAAAACTTATCGTTGGCTTCACGCAACGCCTCGTTCTCTGCGATCAACTCAAGAACTACATCCGGCGCCAAACTCATGTCAGAGAACCCCGACGCATGCTGCGCCATGAGCTTCAACTCTGCGTAATCCGTCATGCCTTCCTCCCAGCTTCACGCTGTGCTTTGTTCCAGCCGGCTGCCCAGCGATGCTTAGAGACGGGTGATTTATCCCCGTCGAATGGGTTGTCTTTGGGGCCTAAGCCTTTGATGAAGGCCAGGAAGCCCTGCTCGAATGGGTTGATCTTCTGGCCGTGCAGCTCAGCAATGGCCATGGCGTACTACCTCGATCACCTGGCGCATTCCCTTGGCGTAATCAACGGGCCGAACCTGAGATGCCACCTCAAGGTTGCGCACCATCGTCTCAACCGGCCCGCAACCATCAAACATGCACTTGGGTAGGTGGGATGCCTGCTCAATCATCTGCGCGGCGAACCGTTGTCCTTCCCATATTTCGATCTGAGACATAGGGGGTGTCCTTGCCGCGCTGGGCGGCAGAAGGTGGGGGAGAGTTATGCGATCGGCACGTAAGCTTCGCCGCGGCGTTCAGCCGAAGCCTTCCGGTAAGTCTCGTTGGTGTATGGAGCATCAGGCTCGCGACGGATAAAGGTCATCTGGTAGTGGGAGCCTTTGGCGCGATGCGTTCCGGCGCAGTACTTCTCAATCAGGTACTGGGCGTCGTGCTTGTCGCCTTTCTCCGCGCGGCTGCCGGTACCGATGGTCCCGCCTTTCCACGACCCCTTTTCTGGGCCTGTCTCGCCATCAAAGGCGATATCCAGCTCAACGAAAGTTCGCGTAGGGCGCAGCGCACCGAAGTACTTTTTCACCCAGCCGGTACCGATGCGGTACACGCGCTTCTCCATATGGCAATAGGCTCGTATTTCCTGGCCGTCATAGTCCTTAAGCAAAAACACATAGCGGGGCATTGTGTCTTTGATGGCCTGAGCTTCCTTGTAGCCAAGGCGAACACCTTTGCTCTTCTCGATATGCTCAACGCCGTTTGCGTCACACAGCGCATTCAGGACCAGATCGAATTCGCGCCAAGGGAATGAGA
Organism: Pseudomonas sp. FH4; assembly: GCF_000510915.2. Lineage (NCBI taxonomy): Bacteria > Pseudomonadati > Pseudomonadota > Gammaproteobacteria > Pseudomonadales > Pseudomonadaceae > Pseudomonas > Pseudomonas sp. FH4. The sequence goes on from NZ_AOHN01000013.1 coordinate 353,534, forward strand.
AGTACCGAGACTTTTCGGATTGCGAGTCCATTGTGCTAGGCCCGAAATTCGTGTGGATTCCTCGTGTTTGCAGGCGGAACCCGTACTTGCGAGCGTGATACTCGAAGTAGTCGAGATGCCCGAACTGTTCAAGTCGTCGCGCTGTAGCTTCCGGGCTCAATGTAGTGAATGTTTGCTTCTGCGCCCAAGGCTTGATGATGTTGGGAATTTTGATCCAGGCTGAATACTTCCAGACATGGATGATCAGCTTGTTTCCTGGGTAGTCGCCGTTGTCGCCGGAGTCGATGGCGATTCCGAATATGCTGTCACGCTGGCCCTTGTAGTAGAGGTCGATGAAATTGAGGATCACGAACTTGTCTTGCCATGGATTGGCCCTGAAAACATTGCGGGAAAACCAGGCTTTGATTATTTCGAACATGCAGGAATACCTCGCCCGCCGCTCACCGGCAGGCATGTAGGGGGATTGGGGTTACAGCGCCATTTCTGCCTGGGTTTCTCGCTGCCAGATCGGGGAACTGTTGTGCGACTCGATGCGGTCGGCGATGACGTTGGCGCGTTGGCCGGCAGTTGGTGGGGCATACATGCCGAACCGGCTGATACTCCCGCCGTTCACCGCGGCGTTGGTGCTGTCGGCTGAAGCGAAGGGCAGACTTTGAAATATTGCAGGGTCTAGCATCCGAAGGCCGTGGAGGCGGCATGCTGGTCGGCCTTGGTCGTCGCAGATTGCATCCATCGCTGAACCCATCCGCTTCCACCAGGCCGCTGTCCCCGGATGTGCCCATTGTCCAGAACTGCCGATAGCCACTGTCGGCCAACCGGCGGCGAGGCGCTGCAGCCTCTCCAGCGACTCGTGCAGGTGCCAGACCGGCACTCCGCGTAACTCTCTGGGCCAGGCCTCCAGAAGCGCGTCGTTGGCCGCCTCGTCGCCATCAATGACATCCGGAATCAGTGCCCAGTCGAAGCCAGGATGCCTGTGCCATTGCTGAACCCAGGCGGTGTAGCCATCAACATCCAGATTGCCGCCTTTCTTCCAGACCGAAAACGCGCCGTTGTCGAACACGAACGACTGGCAGACATCGGCAACAATGCCCATGTCGTCCTGGCGCGGGAACGGCACCAAAGCATGCCGGCCGGCAAGGAACCGGGCGCCATCCTGGCGAGTGCCACCGACTGGTGTGCCGTGGTAAGCAATCATCCGCTCAGCCTCACTGTTTCGATTTCAACACCCTGGTGCGTGGCGATGATGGTTTGATCGCCGCCCAAAGATTCCGCCAGGCTGTCGGCAATCTGTTCATGCCAGCCTTTGGTGATCAGCGCTGTCGTCGCCTTGATGTGCTCGACGCGAATCATGGCGCATGAGCGCAATTCCAGCCGGTAGAGGATCGTTTCGCCGTCGGAAGGGCAGACGGCTGCGAAGGTGTGTCTATAGGTATTCATTGCTAGGGCCCCTTAGTAGATGAAGACGTAGGCGAACCAGAGGGGGGCGATCATGGCGTCACCTCTTGCTTTCCGTCTTCCGCCCGCATGAATGCCGCCATGTCGCCCATCTGCTCGACAATGGCGCGCTCTTCAGTCGCGGCCGATTCAATGATTTGCGCTTTCACGGCTTGGCAGCGGCGGCAATCCACCTTCTCCCACATTTCAGAAAGCCCTGAGCTCTCACCTAGCCAAGTACCGCACGGCGCCCGCTCGATATCGTCTCCCCCGGGCCCTGCAAAGAAGTGTGTTTTCATGGATTCAAATTTCCATCAGTTGTGCCAGTGCCAGCAGGCACCAGCAGTAGGCGGGGAGTTGGGTCATTGATTGGCCTCAAGCTTCTCGGGGTCGTAACGCCGTCGAAGAGCAGCGGCTATAGCCGGATTCGTTTGTGCTGATGCAAGCTCCTCTGCAAGCCTGCACTTGTATTCCCAGTAGGCTTTGTGAGCGCTTTCAAGGCTATCGAACATGCCCAAGTGGACTGAGCCACGGCCAAGGCTCTTGCAGCGCGCCTGGTATCTGTCTGAGTTTTTGTATCGCCTCACGCCTATTGGCCGCTCGCTCTTATGGGATTGGCGCTCAGTCATAAACATGTTCACTTGCCGACTGACAAAGACACATGTTGCCGGGCTGTACAATTTATTCCCCAGTAAGATCAGGTCTTTGTCGAGCTGTCGACCCTCCCATTCCTGAGCTTCCATCCATGCCTTGAAGGTTGATAGCCTCAACCATTCCTCGCAGACCGATGCATCCCTATACGTGGGGTAATCCGACTTCAGGCTCTCGCTGTAGCAGCGCCTAAGCATGTCGCACCAAGCTGCGTAGAAAGGGCACATCCAAACAGTCTTTTGCTTTTGCTTCCCATCAACGTAGCCAACTGTTTGCTTAACGCGAACCGTATAGTCGGCATCATTGATGGCCACGCCGAACAGGAGCTTTCTCACTCTGGCTTCTCCTGTGCTGGCTTGAGTGCGGCGCGCATTCGGGCGCGTAACCTCAGAACAGCGTCTAAGTCCAGCGGCTCACGCCCTACAGCATCCAGCACCTCGCCGACCAACCCCTCCAGCACATCTGCCCGCTCATCCGCTGCGGTCAGGCGCCGTTGCAGGGCTTGCTCGCGGGCGAGCGAGTTGTTCAGCTGCAACTGAAGGTCAGCCACTTGCTCGGCAGTCATGCTGCCGCAGAGCTTTAGGTAATCATGATTCTCTCTGGCGTATCGCTGCTGCAGGGTTTCGTCTTGATGGGTAGGCATGGGGAGTCCTTGCCGGGCCATGCCCGGGCGGTGGAGTGGGGGATTTCAAAACAGCGAGACCACACCACGGTCTTGAATGCGTGCCGCACGATGGATCCCTACTTGCCAAAAGCTGGGGTTCCACATGAAACAACTCATTGCAGACCTGATGTACCAAGTCCTGATCGAACTGATTTTTCGCTGCCTCAGCTGGTTGGCCTATTGGGTCTCGGCCATTCCGCTGGGGTGAATTACGCTGCTCGGGCTTGACGGTCTTCGGCGCGCCAAGGATCGTTGGCCCGTGCCAGCGCTGCCATCGGCGGTGGGCTTACGCTGTTACCGCACATGTGCACCTGCTGGGTTTTGGTGAACGGCTTGCCGTCGGCGCCGTGGCTGATGATGTAGTCGGCGGGGAAGCCCTGGGCCTTGTACAGCTCGGCCGGCTTCAGCATCCGCAGGCAGATGTCGACGATCACATAGGGCGTGCCTTTTACCATCACGGTGACCATGGCGAGACGGTCCTTGGTGGTTATCGTCGGCGCCGGCGAGTCGCATGCGCTGATGTTCTCGGTACCGTAGTAGCTGATCAGGAATGCGGCAACCCGTAGGGCGCCCGCTTCATGCTCTGGCGATAGGGTGAGCGACACCAACGAGCTCTTACCACCGCCACCGGCGGTGATGGTCGGCGCCGGCTCTTCCAGGCCCTGGCCCACGCTGCCACCGAATGCCCGCTCCATGAATGCGCTGGCCAGCCCGTGGTGCTGGCCGCCAGCGCTGATGGTGTGAAGTGGGTCGTTCACGTCGCGCGCATCGCAGTTGCCCCGCAGGTGCACCAGGTTCGCCGCCACCAGCTGTTGCTGGCTGCCGGTGTTGGTCACCGTGGTCATTGGGTCTTCGATGCTCTTGGCGTCGGTGGTATTGAAGCCGCCATTCATCTGGGCCATAAACACCGTTGAAATGCCAATGGCGTGAGCTGCGCCGGCCGGGCGTTGGTAGTTGCCGCCGCTGGTGATTGTCGGCAGTGGCTCGTCCAGCGCCTTGCCTGCGTCGTTGAATCGAAACTTCACCAGGTGTGCTGATGCGATCGAGTGCCCTCCGCTTGCTGTGACGGTGCCCAACGGGTCAGCAGAGGATTTACAACCGTCTCCCCAGCGCTGAACACCCCCCGGCTTCCCTTCGCCATGGGCAGCGGTAACCATCACAGGGCTGATCAGTTCTTCGCGGTTCGCGCAGGTCACCGTCGGCAGCGGGTCGAGCGGGTCATTGATTCGGTCGCTGCCCTGGTGGGTAGCTGGGGCAATCACAGGGCTGACCACCGAAAAGGCGCCGCCCTTTGGATAGGCGGTGACGGTGCGCAGGGGCTCGTCGGCAGACTGCACCGTTTCGCCTGACCAATTGGCGATCGGCACAATGAATGGCGTCGCGCTGTCGATGACAAACTTTTTCATACCCTTGGCAACGCGCCGCAGGGTGGCCGGGGCCAGATCCTTCTTGCGACCGAAAATGCTTTTGCCCAGGTCGCTGAAGTCGATGCAGTCAGCGGCGGTTTTCCACTTCTGCTGGCCTTTGGATGGGTTCTTGGCGTGGGTCGGCTCCGGCCAGACGATCGGCTGCCCATCGCACCGGGCAATCATGAACAGGCGTTCCCGGCTGGTGGGCGCGCCGAAGTCGCAGGCCCTGATCACCTTCCACTCAACTACGTAGCCCATGCCTTCCAGCAGGGCTACGAAACGGCGCCAGGTGCGTCCGCGCTGCTTCGGGTCAGGAATCAGGAACTGCTGGCCCACCGGCACAACTTCACCAGGTGCAGCAACGTCGCCGCCGAGTTTCACCACGCGGCCGGTTGCCTTGTCGCGCTTGGCGATCAGTCGACCCCATTGCAGGATCTGCTTAACGTTCTCCAGGCTAATTACTCGTGGCCGCTTCATGCCCGCCCACTTGAGGCCGATCCACGACAGGTTGCGGATCTCGCGCTTGCGCGGCTGGCCGCCGGCTGCCTGGGAGTGGTGCGTGCAGTCGGGCGACATATGGAACCAGCCCACCGCCTTGCCGCCGCACTCAGTATCGGGATCACCCTCGAACACGTCGGTGGTGAAATGCTGGGCGCCGGGGTGATTCATGGTGTGCATGCTGATCGCTTGCGGGCTGTGGTTCTTCGCCACGTTCACCGTACGGCCTAGGCCCATTTCCAGGCCAGTCCCGGCACCGCCGCCACCGCAGAAGAAGTCGACAACGATCTCATCGTCCTGAGGGTTGAAGCCGAGTCCGTATTGGGTTTTGAAATCGAAGGGGTGTTTCTTCTGTTGTGCGGACATGGGAAATCCTCGCGGTGGGCGATATTCGATAAAAAGGGATGTGGTTATTTCTTCTGGTAGGTCTTGGTCAGCGCCGCGTTGACGCTGTTGCCGCGCTTCAGCACGACGCGGGCGAGTGCGACTCTTTCCAGGTGATGCCCTTGATCACCGCCCAAACAGTTCGTTGCGATACGCCAAGCTCTTTCGCGATGGCGCAACTGCTGTTGATTCGGCAGTAAGGCTTGTAGCGATTTCTAATCAACGAAACCTGCGCCTCTGTAAGCTTTGCCAGCGAATGCATTTCGCCTGACGGCCGATTGCAACGCTTCCTGTCCGACATCTCCTTCATGTTCTCCGCGTGGGTTCCTGGAGATAAGTGGGATGGTTCAATGCAGGACGGCGTATCGCAGGAGTGGAGCAGTTCAAGGCCTTCAGGTATCGGGCCGACATTCATCTCGTACGAAACTCGATGAGTCGCCCGATTTTTCCCTTCGTGCCATACGTAGCCATAGCCGCCAGGGTTCAGACCTCCGCGCCAGATCAGGCATTCACCAACACGCTCGGATCTGGCTTTCAGCGATTCACGTGTCGCCATGGATTTATGCCTCGATCAGAACGCTGCGGACGGGGCGGACACGGAGCTCGAGGACCTTGACGTGGTAGCCCTGACGGCCATCAACGAAGCCCATGAGGAATGCGACGTAGGCTGAGCGCTGCGAGGATGACCAGTACCAGGTGTCACGGAACGCTTCAGTGCTGCCTTCCTGGAACGCGGCGTGGATGGTCTGCACCGGGTCTTCTTCGCTGTACAGCAGGCCTACAGGCTCGCTGTTTGGGTTGTCGCCATTGCGCGAGCCCGCCCAGTTCTCTTCGGTGGTCGGCTTGAAGTGGCGGTACTGCAGCTCCTGCACATCGCGCGCCGGGATCGCCCAATCGTTGTAACCGCCAATACCCAGGGCCAGCACCTCCGCTGCAAGCTCGCTGCCCGCCGCCGCCATGGCCTGGGTGTTGGCCAGGCTGTCGGTTAAGCTGTCGGCACCTTCGATCTTAACGCCGTACTCGCCCCACTTGCCGACCAGTTCATGTTCGGCGCCGGCGGTGATGTGAAGAGAGCGCTTGCCGGTGGCCGGGTCGCGGGTAACGCCGGTGACGAAGCCGCCGCCGTAGGCCTGGCCGATTGCCGGGATGGTTACTGCTGGTGCTGCTTTCTCAACTGCGGACATGGTGCTTCCTCTTTTCGAAGGCAACAAAAAAGGCGCTGTGCGCCCTGGTGTGCCGGATCAAGAACGAATGGATGAAGGATTAAATAAAGAATCTGCGGACGGGGCGGACACGGAGCTCGCCGTCCTTGACGTCGTAGCCCTGATCGCCACCATCGAAGTCCATGTCGAATGCGTTGTAGGCTGAGCGCTGCGAACTCGACCAGTAGGCACCCTTGGCGATCAAGTCGTGTGCCCAAGCCTGATGCAGCTGGGTGGCTGCTGGCAGGTCGAAGTCAGAATGACCGTCAGCGCTGTGCGCCCGCGCCGCTTCGGCCGCTGGGTGACCACCTGCAGTGATCAGCGCGTCAGTGTTGGTCTTGCCGTCCCACTTGCTGGTGGCTGCCGATTCTTCTTGATAGCGACCCCACTTGAATTCGCCGAGGTCTTTGTCGCCGAAGATCAGGTAGTGGGCAGGAATATCGCCACGGGCAGCGACGTAGCCGGCGTTGATGCCGCCTTGGCCGGGCCAGTACTCGCCGACAGCAGGTGCCACGGTCGATACGAGAGGCTGAACATTCGCCGCCGGCGGCAGCACCTGAGCGAAAACGCTGGCCATGGCCAGTTTTGCCAGAGAGGAAGCGGGCATCTTGATAGACGCGTCACCGTGCTTCAGGGTGATCATTTCGGTTTTCATGCGGTTACCTCAGATAAGCGCCGCCCTCCGGATGCCGGATGCAGCGAGTAGGGTGGGTTATGCGGCGTATCGTTCGCCGCCTGGCTTTGACATTGGGTAGTCAATCGCGTGATTTTTGAGAACTCGGGCCAGGGTCTTCGTGTTGATCCCAAGCTTCCCGCAGACCCTGCGGCGGCTGATACCTATTTCCATGAACGCCTTGATTCGATCTGCCAGTTTGGCGTCTCGATCCGCAAGGGCTTTCATGTGTTCAGGATTGCCATGCCTGCCGCGAGGTGACGTTTTGAACTTGAACTTGAATTCGAGCGACATATTCAGAAGCGCTCGGCGACCTATCCCGGTCATCTTGGATACTTCGCCCTGGGTGTGGTGAGTGGCCAACTCCATCACCTTTGCCACGCGTTGTTTGCGTGCCTCGATCTTTTCTTCAAGCTTGGTATTGGTGGGCTCCGTCATCGATACAGGCTCAACCCGGCGCCGAACAAACGGCTTGGGCGCCGGCGGCATCTGGTTGCTGTAGGTGATCGGCTTGGGGATGTAGCCGCTGGCCGGGCCTTCCTCAATCCGCCCGCCGGCCGCCACAAACTCAGCGACCTGGGCGGCAAGTTCTTCCTGGGCAGGGCGCAGGCGCTCTACTTCGTTATGGAGGATGCTGATCATGCTGCTATCCCCAAGACCCGATTCATCCGGTCGTCCAAGAGTTCGTAGAATGTGCTGACACGCTCCGACAGCTTGCGGATCAGCGCCTCATCCCGGTAGGCGCGCTTGATGAACAGCGGCATGCCTGGCCAGTAGCAAACGAAGTCGATCCATTCGCGCTCTGACAGCCACAGGCCGCCCTGGCATTGGGCAAAGTGTTCCTTGGGGATATCGCCGGACAGGATCACTTCGACCTGGAATTTAGGGAGCTTGGTTTTGATCTCGGTCAGACCATTGGGGCCCACCAGTGAGTCAGGCGAGTAGCCGGCGCCGTGGTTGAGGATGATCGCGACCTGCTTGGTTTCGACTTCCTCACGCTGCTCGTACAGCTTGCGGGCCACGCCTTCCAGCTCATGCCCGCGCTCGGTGTGGCGGTTGCCCTGGAATGGGTCGGCAGCTTCACCGGTAATTCGCTCGCCGATCAGGGTGTTCATGTACGTGAATGCCCCGGCGCCGAAACCTGACTCGCCTTTGCCGTTGACCAGCAGACAGTCAAGCTCGGAACAGGTGACGATGCCCAGGCGAAGGGCCAGCCACTCAGGTGAGCCCTGTTCAACCTCAGTGATTATCTGCATCAGTATTCTCCTGAGAGGCGGCATGCTGTGACGCCGACTTGGTGAGCATGCCCAGCACCTGATCAAACACTGCTTTCTCCACGGATGCTGGGGCGCAATGGATCTTCTTGAATGCCTCCTTGGCCTTGTCGCTGCACTTTTCAAGTAGTGTCGCCAGCTGTGTAGCCTGAGCCGAAGTAACTCGAGGTGTGATCTGCGCCGCCGGTCCGTTGCCGTCATCATCCTCGCCAGTGGTGGTGATGTTCAGCAGCAGTCCGGCGGTGTAGCGCTTGCCGTAGCTGACACTAGATGCCACGGCCTGCACGCCGTTTTTGCTGCCAGTGGCATCTACAGGCAGGACTATTGAGGTCACTTCACGGTGACCGGCGCGGTGACTGAGAACACCCTCAACCTCGATGCCTCGCTCGTTGCGCGGCGTGCGAAAGGTGATGGCGAACCCGTGTTTCGCCATCACCGGCTTGATCATCTCGTTTACGTCCTCCCAGAGTGCATAGGTGCTCTGGATGCGTCCGTTTTTATCCTTGATCCCGCCTCGCTCGCCGATTACGGGCATTTCTTCCTGCATCTGTGCCAATGCTTCGTCGTACAGCTGCTTTGCACTGTGCGCCTGCATGCGCTCATGCATTTCCATAAGGCGTTCAAGCTTGTTGATGTCGCAGGTCGGATCGGCGGCAGCACGGCTGATGACGGCCATGATGCTGTTGTCCGTGGATATCGGTGCCACAGCCTGGCGCCGCTGTTCGGGAACGATGATTTGGCCGCTCATGCTGGCTACCTCAGAAGTGGATGGTGATGTTGGGGACTTCGCGGCGTGCGATCTTCAGGACAATGGCCTTGGACAGTTCCTCGGTGATGTTCATCGACATCAGCGCCTCTTTGGCGGCGCCCATGATCTTCACCTTGTGAGCCTGGTCTGCTTCGCGGGCCTTCTGCTGGCGCTGCGCTTCTTCAGCCTCCGCCGCTTGCCGGGCAATCTCCGCCAGTCGTGCCTGTTCTACAGCTTCTTCCTGGCGGCGCACCGCGGCGATGCGTTCTTGTTCGGTGCGCTGCTCAGCGGCGATTCGGTTGGTTTCGGCTTGTGCCGCTGCTGCGCGGGACTGTTCGGCCTGCAGCTCGAGTTGTAGGCGCTGGCGTTCGGCGGCTGCTTCTGCGTCCAGTGCTGCTTGTGCAGCGGCCCGCTGATTGGCGGCGGCCTGGTCCAGCAGTTCCTGTTCGCGCCGTGCGGCAGCTTCGCGCTCGGCCTGGGCCTGCTGCTCTGCCTGAAGTCGGGCTTGTTCGGTGGCTACCCGTGCAATCTCTGCATCGCGGTCGCGCTGGGCCTGAGCCTCTGCCTCTGCACGCAGGCGCACCAGTTCAGCTTGCTCGACTTCATACTGGGTGCGCTCGGCAAGCAGGGCGCGCAGCCTAACCAGCGCCTGATCCTTTACCTGGGCAGCTTCGGCCAGAAACTCTTCCCAGCTATCATCGATTGCAATGGCTTCAAGGTCAGTAATCACGCGGGCAACCACGGACGCAGGCGGCACCTCGCCGAACAGAGCCATATCTTTGATCTGCTGGATGCCATCATTGTGCTTGGCTACTCGCGCATCTTCAGCAGCCTGCCAGTCGTCCAGGGGCTTTCGAACTTCCTTCTGCCACAACTCCAGCGTGTCCCATACGCGCTTCCGCTCGGCGTCGATCAGCTTGGGGATTTCCTTTTGCTTGGCTGAAATCTCTTTTCCTACTGCCTCAAGCGCGGTTTTCGATTTAGCGATCTGGTGCGCCATCGAGGCATAAGCCTCACGACCCTTGCGGGTTGTCAGGTCTGGCAGCACCTTGTTGAATTCATCGACCTTTGCCCGGACCTGCTGAAGCCATGGGTCAAGTCCATTGGCGGTGCTGAATACGGTCAGCGCGGTTTCTTTCGGAGGTACTACTGCCAAATCGGTTTCTGCGGACATGGGGATTCCTTGCCGCGATGCTCGCAGCGATTGAAGGTTTGGGGGTTATTCGGTTATCAGGCCGCCGATAGCGGGGCCCAGGAACAGGACGGCGTAGAAGATCAGGCCGGTGATGAAGAAGGCACAGCGGATGGCTCGGCGCCTGTGCTGCTGGCGGGTAGTCATGCTAGAACTCCAAATCAACGAGGAATTCATGCTTGCAAAGAGGGCATGCTGCTTCGTACCCGCGAGCGCGATCCAACGGGTTTATTCCGCTCTCTCTGAAATCATCAGACTCTACGAGGTCAAAGTTTGTTTTGCGGTTTGGGCACTCAACGTCGAGGCTGATTGACCAGAAGGCCACGTTAACCTGATCGGTCATGGCGCCACCTTGCAAGTCCAGCGGCCCGCACACTTGCAAGGCTGCTCGATCCATTTCACGTCTACTAGAAACAAGAAACCCTGATTTCTCAGGGCCTCGGCGATACCTTTGAATGACCCGGCGATGATGGTCATAGTGCGCGCCCATATTGGAGTTCGTAGTCTGCAAGCCGCTTGGCCGCGCTCTGTTGCTGTAGTTCCCGGCGCCGAGCTGATACGGCGTTGACCAGAAGCTGCATCAGCTCCACCGATTCCTCGGTACTGATGTGGCCTTGTCCGACATTCGCCTGGATCATGCCTTCGCAGAAGTCTTCATCGGGTCGGCATGACTTGCAGATCTGCGTGATCTGCTGCTGGATCATTTCAATGGCGCGCTGGTGATAGCTTTTCATGCTGCCAACCTCCCTTTCCTGAGCCTGCGGGCGTCAATCTCGAACCACAGCTCCTTCTCGATCATCGGGACGTACTCCTTGCTCTCGGCAATCACGGCCAATTCCATCTGGCATACGTCCATCGGAATGCGGTCGGCGTCGTACATGGTCCCTGACAACACGTTGAACGTCAGTTCCCGGCTGCCATTCCGGTACTCGGACGGCAGAGCTTCCTCGCAAGACGTCACCTCCACCTGGAGGACGTACCCTTCAACTATTACTTCGTAAGTCATGGTCGCCTCCAGGCGGCGTTATTCGGTGGGCGGCGCGGGGAGTGGCTGCCAGTGCGAGACTTGTTTCGGGATTTCAAATCGTCCGTTGTAGAACGACGACTCGGTCATGTAGTGCAGGTTCGGGAAGCTGATTGATGGCTGGTGGTAATACACCAAGCAGTCCTGATGCTCGTCCGGTAGCCTGTCTTCGACCTTGATCCAATCGCTCATGGCGACCTCCAGTGTTTGGGGTTAGGCGGCTTTCGGATATCGAGCGCCGCGATATTCGGGCTTCGACTGGTAGTCAGGCTTGCGGATCACTGCGGCGATAAGCTGCTTCCAAGTTGCGGCATTGTTCGGAAGGCAGTCGCCAAATTCTTTGGTGTCGTACTCGACCTCGCGCGCCAAGCGCTGGACCAGTGCTAGCGGGACGGCGATGTTTGAGCAGCCACTGTTGTAGTAGCCAAGATGCTCAAGCACTTGCGGCTCTTCGTATCGACCCGCTCTGTCGAGGGTCCAGCAGTAGCCCTTGTCATCTGGCCTCCAAAGGGTGATTGCTTTGTGCCGCCGATGGGTGTGCTTGAGGCTGATCACGACGTACTGCTCACTCATGACTCTCTCCATTCGTTGGTTCACCCGGTTAGGCGGGCGTAAAAAAGCCCGAACATTGCCCGGGCTTTCGGTGCGACACATAGACCTCCCTACGTGGCGCGGGGTATCTACTTCACTGAGCTATTTCATGGCTGTATCCCCCGTTGTTCGCTCACTGGGAAGGCAGTGGCCACCTATTGAATTAATCCGCATGTGCGGGCTGCTGCTACCTTTCGGCTCCCTCCCGGCGGGATGTGCAGTTGGCCCCGGGGTTGATGCAGAGGCCGGAGCTGATCCCGGCACGACTATTAGCGGCCTTAGTGACACCGGGGTTTCACCGGGGCGAAGGTTTCAGCCGCTTATTCTTGGACTCGCCGTGGCCATCTGGGCGCTTACTCACTCTACCGGCCACGATTCCCGCGATCCCTCAGGTCTTACACTTGCCCGTCAGCCCGGGCATTCATCTGCTTGTTGCGGTGATGCAGGTGGGCGGTTATAGGCCGCATTTTCGTCCGCATCGGAGTGGTCTCAGGCTTTCGGTGAAGGTTCTTTAACGATCTAAAGCCTGTCGTGAAAGGTGGAGACCACTCCGATGCGCTCTCATAGAGAGGATCGGGCAGTTATCGTCAGGCTGACGTGGCGCTGGTTGGTCAGGTCGGGGTAAAAACATCCCACCAGACAGGCATTTCCCCAGAAGCTTCGAGCGCTGCAATGGCTTTCTGCGCCTCTTCTGCGTTTTCGTACACATCGTCCGAGTAGCGAACAACGCCATCGGCGCCGGTAAACAAAATGTCGTGAACACCTTCGTTCTCGCCTTCCGGGTCGATCTTATGAAGGTCGCGCACTTGGAATTTCGAATCGCTCATCGTCTTGCCCTCGGTTGATTTCCCGTCAGGCCCTCTTGCGAAGGCCTGCCAGTGAAATCTGTTGTCTCCACCACGCAACACTTCCGAGTCGTCTCTCACCGGCGTCGCACATTTCGTGTTCGATGCTGTTCCGGTTTGGAAGCGTGGTTTCGCGTACTCACATGAGGGAGTACGGCAGCTACCAGAGGCTGCATGGACGACGGTTTAGCTTTCTCACCACCGGGGTTGCCGGTACGTCGTTGGGTCACGTCAGGTTGTGTAAAGAGCGTTCGGCGTCTGCCTGGCATCGCTGCCTGTGTTGCGGCGGGCCTTGGTAGGCCCTGGCGAGTTGCCGTGGCGTCTCGATGGGGTAAATATAGGCGAACACATATTTAATGTCTATGGGTAAACACATAATTTTTTATGATTCTGGAAAATGGCCTGGATACGGCTGGTTAAAGGCAATAAAAAACCCGGCGCGATGGCCGGGTCTTGGGGGATTTGTGGCTGTTTAGCTCATGCCGCCGCCGCGCCATATAACGCGACCGACTATAGGCATTTCGTGCACGGAATCCTCGGTCGCTATTTCATCCGGGTAGTTCCGCTTGTCATCGTTATCGCTGCGAACCAGCCAGTTGCCAGCCATCTGGCGGATCATCCGTTTAATGCTTATTCCGCCATCTGGGCGCCTGATAGCGTAAACGCTTCTATCCTTCGGCTCCGTAGATGAGTGATCTACCAGGACCACGTCCCCCTCAAATATGTAGGGCTCCATGCTCGCGCCTTCGGCATAGATAATATAGAGGTTCTGTGGCTTGGCTCCCATGCGCGAAAGCCAGTCGCGCTTGAAGGCTAGGCCTCCACTGACTTCAACATGATCATTTAAGTGACCATTCCCGCCTTCACCGATAGCGGTTAGCTGAGGGATCAAGGCGTAATCAATCGTGCTTGGAGACCCGTTTTCATCGGTTCCCGATCCATCGAGCATTTCCCCTTCATCTTTCTCTAACCAAATCGCCGACACTCCGCATACCTGGGCAATGCTTGCATTGTAGGAGGATCTTTGTGAGCGCCCACGCTCAAGGTCTGAAATCGACGCCTGGTCGATCCCAACCTGAGCGGCTAGCTCTGCTTGCGTGAGGCGAGCGTGCTTGCGCGCTGCCTTGACTCGGTCTTTATATTCCATCTCCAAATTATTACTGGTGTGCCCATGTTGTTGCAAAGTGGTATGCCCATGATCTACGATATGGGTATTCACATATGGAGGGGCAGCATGAACACTATTTTCAAGGACCTCGTTGCCTTCTTCGGAACGCAAGAAATCACCGCCGAAAAGCTGGAAGTTGATCAGAGCACTGTCTCTGGTTGGGTTCGTGGAAAGCACGGTATGTCTCCTGTCGTCGCCAAGCGCGCCGAGCGCCTGACTGGTGGAAAGTTCAAGAAGGAGTCGCTATGTCCGGCCTTCCCTTGGGCTGAGATGGCGGCCTGATCATGTCGACCAATCAATTAAGCCAAGAACAGACCGTAAGGGCCCGCAAGAACTACGCCGTTCTCATGCAGCACCTTGCATCTGTCGGCAATGCGCCTGTGGCTCTTGCAGTCGGTTGCGACGAGGCAACGATCAGTCGGATGAAGCCAGAGAAGTTCGAGCAGTTCTGCCAGATCCTGGCGGTGCTTGATTTGAAGTTGGTTCCGAAGGAAATGCAGTGCTTCGACAAGCGGGACATTGCGACCCTTCTGCATCAAGCCAAGCGCTACATGGAACTGATCCAGCACGTTGATCAGTTGCAGGAAGAATGATCATGGCCAGCAGATCGGCGCATCCAGCGGAAAGCGTGAACAAGGTCATTGACCGGGTTTTGTTGACCCTGGGCGAGTCAGGCCCGGTGCTGGCAGGAACCAAAGAATTCCATATGCAGGAAGCAATGCAGGCCGCGACTTTGATTCGTGGCCTTTACAGCGACGTAGCCAAGAAAAAAGCCCGCAAAGACTGTGTGAGTCATTTGCGGGCTTCTTTGTCTCGTCCGGCGGCAACCGGGCCGAGTGATATGTATTTCAGGACGGATTCAGTATGAGCAATGTCATCCCACTTCGCAATACCGGGGGATTTACCCGGATGGACAACGACCTGTATGAAGCCCTGATTGGGGCTGACCTATCTGGCCGAGAGCTGCGTGTCGCTCTGGCTATTCATCGTCAAACTGCCGGCTACAACCTTGAGAACGCCCGCATTGCTGCCTCCTACATCGCTCAGATGTCCGGCATCCATCGTGAAGACGTTTCCCGCGCCATCTGTGAGCTTATCCGTCAGCGTGTCATATACCGCGTTGGAGGAAGTCGTAGCCCTATCGGTTTTGCACCGATCAATGAGTGGGCAATCGACAAGAAAAACACCCATCAGAACAAACAGAAAGTAGTGCCACAGTGTGGCGTTTCCACCACGTCCAATGTGGCGTTCTTACCACACAATAAAGACATAAATACAAATCTTACTGCTGACGCAGTTGTCGCCGCTGTCGCTTCGACCGCCGAGGATTTGGAATCTGGAGCGGAACAGCAGGGCACCCCAGAACCTGATCAACAAGAACCGGCCAAAGCGGAACGCATCCCATACGGCAAGATCGTCGAGATCTACAACACCGTGTGTGGAGATCTGCTGCCCAAGTGCCTGACCCTGTCACCCAAGCGCAAGAATCTGATCAAGGGCTGCTGGAACCTGAAGATCAACGGTGTCCAGCCGTTCCGCAACGGCGAGTTCTGGACTGCCTACTTCACCGACTGCCTGAACAACAAGCACTGGATCGGCGAGAACGACCGTGGCTGGACTGCTGACATCGAGTTTCTGACCCGCCAGGACAAGGTCCTGAAAGTGTTGGAGGCCCTATGATCACTGACCGCCCACTGGTTGCGATGGAAGCGGAGTATGGCGTTGTCGGTTCGCTGTTCATCAAGCCGGACCTGATCGAGGCCGTAGGCGCCATCGTCAGCCCGACCGACTTCTACGATCAAGACGTTGCCGAGATTTACACGCTGATCCTTGCTGCTCGCTCCGCAGGTCGTCCAGCAGATCCCGTCTCAATTGCCGACATTCGCCATGAGCTCTCCAGCGGCGAGCTGACCATGATCCGGGCATCCGAGATCTACAACGGCGTGCCAAGCGCAGCTAACGGCCTTGAATACGCCCGCATCGTGGTCGAGCGCTCCAAGGCCCGCCAGGTTGCAGCCATTGGGCAATCAATTATCGACATGGCGAGTCATGCCCGCCCGCTGGCCGGGATCATCGCTGACGCCCAGGAAGCCGTTCTAGCG
Organism: Pseudomonas sp. FH4; assembly: GCF_000510915.2. NCBI lineage: Bacteria > Pseudomonadati > Pseudomonadota > Gammaproteobacteria > Pseudomonadales > Pseudomonadaceae > Pseudomonas > Pseudomonas sp. FH4. The sequence continues at coordinate 369,393 of NZ_AOHN01000013.1, forward strand.
CTGAACAGCGAAGACGACGAGCCGGACGTTATCAGCCTGCGCGAAGCGTTGGGCCCGGTCGTTGACGAAATGGACGCTCGTTTCAATGGTGAGGGCATCAACGGCCACGCCACTGGACTGAAGGATCTGGACGATCTGGTCCAAGGGCTGCGCGGTTCGCACGTAATCATCATCGCGGGGCGGCCTGGTACCGGCAAAACCACGCTTGGGCTTGGAATTGCCGAGCAGTTGACCATCCGCGACGGAAAGTCCGCCCTGGTGTTCTCGCTCGAAATGTCGGCCAAGGAGCTTTCCAAGCGCAGCCTTGCTTCATCGTCGGCGGTAACGCTTGGCAGCATTGACACCGGCCAGGCCATGGGCAATGGCGAGTCGATCACGCGCATCACTGGCGCCGTGAGCCGTATGCACTCTGCCGATCTGCGTATCTGCCAGAAGGGCGGCCTGCCACTGAGCCGGATTCGCAACATCGCCCGTTTTCAGCACCGCGCAAAGCCGCTTGAACTGATCGTCATCGACTACATCGGCCTGATTGCGCCTGAGGCTGGATCCCGCCAGCAGAATCGAAACCTGGAGTTGGGCGCCATAAGCCGTGGCATCAAGGCAATGGCCAAGGAACTGAACATCCCGATCATCGTCCTGGCCCAGCTGAACCGCAGCATTGAAACCCGATCGACCAAGAAGCCGCAAATGTCCGACCTGCGCGACTCCGGCGAGATTGAGCAAGACGCCGACATCATCATGATTGCCCACCGTGACGCTGATTCCGACCTTGGGCGCAGCGGTGTTACCGAAATCGACGTGGTGAAACACCGCCACGCATCGGTAGGCCACTGCCTTCTCCAGCACCAGGGCGAGTTTGCACGCTTCGTCAACTACGCCGGGCAGCGCGAACAGCAGCAGGAAGCTTCAGCGCCACCGCCGCGCAAATCCTCCAAATCCTTTTTGAACGAATTCAACCCGCGAGGTGGCTTCTGATGGCCGATATTGCAGATTTTGCCGGTGAAGTAATCGAGCAGACCGTAGAGCACGCCCTTGCCCAGATCCCTAGCTACACCGGAATCAGCGCCACAGAGTGCGTGGAGTGCTGCGAGGGGATACCGGAGGGTCGTCGTGTGGCTATCCCGGGGGTGACGCTTTGCACGCCTTGTGCTGAGCGTGAGGCGCTGGCTAAGAAGGGAGTGCGGCGGCTATGAGCGATAACAACGATTTGAAGCGGCTGGCCGAGGCTTTCCCTGTCGATCTGGATTGGGACAGCAACACCGAACCGTTCTTCAATGGCCCATCAGGCGAATCGCTTGGCGGCGGCCCTACCGGCTTCTACTGCGTATACGGGCCAGCCTTCGAAATTGATGACGAACAATACGACGGGCCCACGTATGTCGAGTCATGCAAGGTGGACTTTGCGAAATTCATGGTGGCGGCGCGCGATGGTGTGCTGGCCCTGATCGCCGAGAACGAGCGGCTGAAGACGTTGCGGAGCAGCACTGAACGTGATCTTTCGCAAGAGCTCGAGGTTTGGAAGCACGGGCCGTCCTGCTGGAGCTGCGGCGACACCGGTGACGTGCATGACATCGTTGGCGAATGGCGCGGCCAATGCGACTGCAATGCAGCCAAGTTGATTAACGCTGCCAGCGAGCTCGACCAGCTCAAGGCCGAGAACGAGGCTCTGCGCAAGGATTCCGAACGCCTGCAGAGCGCTACCGCTTTCGTGCAGAAGCTTTGTGATGCCGCTGTAAAGCAGCCAAGTGTGGCGACAGGGTATCTGCACGACATCCTGTCGGCGATGGGCAAGGAAGAGCAGTCATGACAGCCGAAATTCATCAGTTCCCAGCCTCGCGCAGCCTTCACAACAGGCGTGTCGCTGGAGAGCAGGCAAAACGCAACGAGATCGCCGAGTACCTGCGCACCGTTGCAAAGTGGATTCAGGCCGACGACGTGAAGAGTGAGCCCACCGCGGTGCTATTGGTTCTTTCTGGGAAGGACGGTGACGAAGTCGTTTGGAAGGGCTACCAAGACAACGCCGACGTGAGCCTGCGCGACGCGGGGCGAGCTGCTGATTCGCAGGTGAGCACGCAGTTCAAGCGTCGTGGTGGCAACTTTCACGACCGGAGGAAGCCATGACCAGTCTCCAGATCCGCAACGAATCAGACCGCAACAAGGCCATGGGCTACATCGCCGGCCTGGACCTTGCCAGGCCCAAGAAGCTGGCCATCACCGAAGTTGACCGCAGCGGGGAGCAGAACAAGGCCCTGCACGCGGCGCTGGCCGATATCGCCGCCCAGGTAGAGCACGCCGGTAAGAAGTGGGATGTCCTGATCTGGAAACGCCTGCTAACGGCCGCCTGGCTGCGTGAGTCGGGTGATCAGCCCCAGATGATACCGGCGGTAGACGGCAACGGCTTCGACGTCATCTACGAGCGCACCAGCAAGCTCACCGTGAAACAGTGCGGCGAGTTGATCGAATGGGTTCACGCCTTCGGCGCTGAGCACCAGGTGCGCTGGACACAAAAGGACAATTGGGGAGGGCGTTATTGATGAGTCACGACAACGGACACGGAAAGCCTTGCCCTGACTGCGGCGAGCCAATGACCAACCTACCAAGCCTGAACATGCGCCAGTGCGCTACAGGTTGCAAAGAGAAGTTCGACTGGACGCTGGCCGAGGGGCAGGCGCCATTGTTCGGCAACAACCGGCAGAAAGCCAAGGAGGCGGTATGAGCGAGATTAATTGGTTTGTCTGGTGGGTAGTTGGATGCGGTCTGGCTTTCAACGGGTGGTTGATTTGGAACCTGGCAAAAGTGTGCGGATACCTGATCTACACCGCTATCGCCGCGGCGTCCTTCACCCGGTTCTGCTGGGCGTGCGGGAAAGTTCACGGGTTTAAGGGTCGTAAATTCCCATCTTGGGTGTATGCGCCCCAGGTCTGGTTCGGATTCTTCACCGTTTCGCTCGGCGCCGCCCCAGGTTCGATCAATCACATGGGCGGCTCAGGCGTATGGAATGGGATCGGCAAATGGACTGTGTACCCCGCCAAGGAGGCCGAATAATGCTTGCCACCAAACAACCCAAGCCCAAGACCTGCAAGAACCCAGCATGCAAGGCCTCATTCGCGCCTCAGCGCCTCGGGCAGGCCGTGTGCAGTCCTAAGTGTGCGCTGGCAACCGTAGAGGTGCAGAAGGCTAAGGAGAAGAAGTCGCTGGCCCAGGCCGGTCGCCGGGACATCAAGGTGCGCAAGGAGGCGCTGAAGACCCGGGCGGACCACGTGAAGGACGCAGAGAAGGCTGTGCGCGATTACCGGCGCACCTACGAACTGAGTATCGGTAGCGGGTGCATCAGCTGCGGGGAGTCACAGGAATCAATCCTCCACGCCCAGGGTTGGAAGACTGGAGGGGTGTTCGATGCGGGGCACTTCCTCGGCAAGGGCGCTCGGCCAGAGTTAAGGCTGGTGCCCAGCAATATTTGGTTGCAGTGCAAGAGCTGTAATGCCGGTTCGTCCAAGTACGCCCGAAAGGGCCAAACGGTTTCGCAGGCGTTCCGGGAAGGGCTGATCGGCCGCATCGGCCTGGAGGCTGTCGAGTCGCTGGAAGCCGACCACACCCCGCGCAAGGAAACCATAGAGCAACTGAAAGCCATCACCGCCGAATACCGGGCAAAGACCAGAGAACTCAAGAGGGCTGCTGCATGACACCTGAAGAAGCTCTGATCATCTTGGCGCTGTCTGTTGCCGCCGTTTCTTTAATAATCCTCGTTGCTACCAATGGGCGCCGCAACCGAAGCTTCCAAGAATTCATGTCGCGCAAAAACAAGCGTCGTGGGGGTGATAAATGATCTATCGAGACGTTATTTCCGCAGTTATCCGTGCGTTGGCGTCCGAGACGATCAACAGCGCCGGCGGCTGTGATTACACGCCAAAGGTCCAGGCCAACAAACTCAAGGGGGAGATCGTAGGCAAGGAAGCGGCATTCCTTACAGATTGCTGGGTGTTTGGCCGGCTGCACTCTTGCCTTGCGCCGAAACACTGGATGGCCTTGAACGCCTGCTACTCGACGCACATGGCCTCAAAGGTTGGCGCTATAGGCCGGATCGTGTCGCATGTTTCGTCGCCGGCACCACGCCTGTTCCTGACCAAGGCGGTTACGGCGTGGGCCTATCCGCAGTTGGGCGGGGCCGAGCGCGCGCCTGCTGGAAAGGTGAAGCTTGAGGTTGATGATGATGCCCCGGCCTGGAGGAAGGCGGCGGTGGCAAAAGCCCAGAAGGCGATCAATGCCAAGCTCAAGCAGCGCCAGGAAGCGCCGTGCGAAGGCGTAATCATCCTGCCAGCCCATAACTACGACATGAACACCTGGGACTTGGATGGTACGCCTGAGCGCACCAGGCGGGACTGGCGCCGCAAGATATTCAAGGGCCTCGATAAGCTGGTCAATGAGGCGCTTCTTGAAGCTGCCGAGATCCTTACCAAGGAGGGCGTTTTCTTCGATGATCAGGATGCAGCTTAGAGGGCCTTGACAGGGCCTGCCGGTTCGCCGATTATGTGCCCATCCTGTCGTACTTGCGCATGTAGGTGATGCAAGAGACAAACAAACCCGGCCACCGCGTCGGGTTTTTTATTGCCCAAAGAAACCCACCACAAGGAATGCCGAATGATGAAGCGAATGTCCGCTTACCTGGGCCTGGTGCTCGCCGCCTGCCTGTCCTGTTTCTCCCTGTCGGCATTCGCCGAGCCTGCAGCCTACGCTTATCGATCCGTGGTGATGCTGGCCGAACTGCCAAGCGTCGGCGTGAAGCGCCTGGAGCTGACCCTGGCCATGTGGCGAACGGGTGGCCAGACCACTGATGAAAGTTTGGCATCCAACCTGCGCGCATCCAGCAACCACTTCGTGATGGCCTCGGCCAAGCCTGCGCCTGACGGTGTCGGCCTGACTCCCTGCTGAATACGCCTGGAAGCAATAGAAAAAGCCCGGACATATGCGCCGGGCTTTTTTGTACCTCCGAGGAAAGCCGCTACCCAAGTGGATGCTTTCCCGGACGTATCAAGTCCCAATCTTTCGGCTCCACCACGCCCATTGCTCCGAGCTGGGAGTGCTGCTGGGGCCGATTCAATTCCCAAACATGCCCCACGGAGTAGAGCGCATGGAGTATCTACAGCGCCTGCTCGACAAGATCGACAGGTTCGAATTGTTGATTGCGGGCCTGATTGGGGCCGTTGTTGCAAGCTGGTGGCACAAGGATGACTTGTCCGACTGGCGAGCTTGGATGGTGTTCTTGATCACCGGTGTGGCCTGCTCACTGTATTTGACGAGCATGGTGAGCACTTACCTGAATGTCACTGAGCCGAAGATCGTCGCCGGCATTGGCTTTCTCCTGGGCACGTTCGGCGGTTCGCTCCTTGCAGCAATCAACCGAGCCATCAAAGCCGCTGACCTCTGGGCGCTTATCCGCCAGCGGTTCGGGGGAGGCAATCCACCATGAACCTTGAATTGATCAACTCCATAGCTTGCGGCCTGATCGCACTGTGGGCGACCTGGTGCGTACTGAGCGGGAAGGTGAGAGACGGAATCCTCGGGAAGCTGATCTACTCGACCATCGCCATTACCGGTTTCGTCGTGATGGTGCGCAGCCAGAACATCTTCTTTGGCCCGACAACCGCAGGTCTGACGCTTCATGTGTCCCTGGCCCTGGCCGGTGCCCGCCACATCTTCATGGTCACCTACTGGCAGACGGTCAAGGCCTGGCTGTGTAGGACACTTAACTGCGAACAGTGCATGGGCTGCCCTAAGGCGTCTGAAGGCATTGATCGAAGAGATCAGTAATCCGCGCCACGTTTTCGAATGCGCCAAATCGTGGCGCGACATTGGAGGAGTTGTGGATAGACCGTACCCTCCGGCGTCACTACTTGAGCTTTCCGAGCTTTCCGACTTCGGCATTCGCTTAACTCCGGCGCCTGAGGTATGGGAGTGGCTCCAGACCGAGCTCCTTTCCGACACCGGCAGCATTCACAACGAAGACCATGCCCACTTGCTGGATGCAGACATTCGGATCATGTGGGCGTCCTCGAGCTTCGCCAAGCAGGGCCGCACGGTGCTGGGCCAAGCCGAACAAGTGGCGTTCCGCGCCGGCGGTTGGCAGAAAGCCCGGATGGAGCAACAGATGCGTGATTGGTTCGGCGATGTGCCGGCCTACATCATCACTCTGGCCGCTGACTACTGCGTCCAGTGCAGCGACACCGACTTTTGTGCGCTGGTAGAGCACGAGCTTTATCACATCGCACACGCCACGGATAAGTACGGTCAACCAGCCTTCACCAAGGACGGCGCACCCAAGCTGGAGATGCGCGGCCACGACGTAGAAGAGTTCGTCGGTGTCGTCCGCCGCTACGGTGCAAGCCCTGACGTTCAAGCGTTGGTGGAAGCTGCAAACAGTCCTGCTGAGGTGGGGAAATTGAACATATCGAGGGCTTGCGGAACCTGTCTGCTCAAGCTGGCCTGATTCTAGACAGGCTCTAGACGGATGAGACCCTATGGCAACCCTGAAAAATGAGGTGAAGAGCTTCATCGTTCAGGCTCTGGCGTGCTTTGACACACCTTCTCAGGTTGTGGAGGCCGTCAAGAACGAGTTTGGGGTTGTGGTTACCCGGCAGCAGGTAGAGACGCACAACCCGACCAAGGCGGCAGGAAAGGGGCTTGCCATCAAGTGGCATACCCTATTCCACGATACCCGCAAGCGTTTCCGCGAGGACACAGCAGAGATCCCGATCGCCAACCGGGCGTACCGGCTTCGTGGCCTGGGACGAATGGCTGAGAAGGCCGAGAACATGCGTAACCTGGCGCTGACCGCTCAGTTGTACGAGCAGGCCGCCAAGGAGACTGGTGACGTCTACGTCAATCGTCGCGTAGAGCCTGACAAGTCGCTTGATGAAGAAATCAAAATGCTTGAGATCGAGAAGCGTAAGGCCGAACTCAAACTGATAGAGAAGGGTGGAGGCAATTCCAACGCCCAGCTACTGGCTGATCTGATCGCGAGGCTTCCGTCATGATCGCGAACACCGGCAACCTGATGCTTGATCGTCAGTTGTCACGTTGGTATCCGCTCAAAGATCACCCTGTACAGCTCGCCCTGGTTGCTGCTGTAGCGGAAGGCATTCGCTTCCCCTTGGTTCCTGCTGGACGCCGTAGCGGCAAGACCGAGCGGTTCAAGCGTTTCGTCGTTAAGCAGGCATCGGCTTATGCCGGCATGTACTTCGCTGCGGCACCAACGCACGCCCAGGCCAAGAAGATCTTCTGGGATGACCTGAAAGCTTTCACGCTCTGCTGCATGCACAGCCGGCGGCCTTCCGAATCGGACCTGATCATCTACCTGGACAACGGTAGCGAGATTCACGTCATCGGCCTGGACAAGCCGCAGCGGATTGAGGGTATCCCGTGGACGGGTGGCGGCATTGATGAGTTCGCCGACATCAAACCAGATGCATGGGAGGCAAACATTCTCCCGGCGCTGAACACCGTCAACCCGACCATGCCGGATTACAGGGCCTGGTGCTGGCTGCTAGGCGTGCCGGACGGCCTGAACCATTACTACGACTTGTGCATGCAGGCCGAGAGCGGAGAAGACCCCAACTTTCGCGTCTTCCACTGGAAGTCTGCCGAGATCCTGCCTGCTGACGTAATGGACGCTATGAAGCGGGCTATGTCTGCCAAGCAGTTCAAGCAGGAGTTCGAGGCATCGTTTGAAACGGCTTCTGGCCGGATCTACGAGGACTACAGCAAGGCGAACACCACGAACGCAGTCATCGAGCCGCATGAGCAGCTGATGTGGATGCACGACCAGAACTTCACTCCCTTGTCGTCAGCGGTGGGCGTCAGGCGAAATAACGGAAAAGACCTGTACCTGCTGGACGAGATTGTCCTGATCAGCGCTGTATCCAAGCAGGCCGCCATCGAGTTCGTCGACAAGTTCAAGGATCACCAGAACAAGCATGTGCTGATCTACGGTGATCCGGCGGGCAAGGCTGGCGAGAAGCATGGCCACGCATCTGACTACACCGACATTGAGGGCGTACTGAAGGCAAATGGCTGGCGGTACACCCGAAAGGTCAAGGCTGCGCACCCGGCTATCAAGGATCGGCAGAACGCGGTAAGGGCCAAGATCATGACTGCATCTGGTGATGTGAGCCTATTCGTTAACCCCGCCAAGGCGCCCTGGTGCCACAAGGGACTTAGCACCGTCCAGCTTCAAACAGGATCCTCCTTCCAAGAGGACCAGAAGAACGACTACCAACACATCACAACCGCGATCGGCTATTGCGTCGACGTCGAATGGCCAGCTAAAGGCCGATTCTCTTATGCAGGTGTCTCCTAATGGGCGTAGTTCGCTACCTGAGTGACAAACTGGTCAACCTGGTGGCGAACCTGGGGACCGAGCGGGACAAGTCGTCCAGTTCGACCTATGCGCCCGTTCTGTTGACCGATGAGCAATTGATCAAAGCCTACCGAGGGGCCTGGTTGCCACGGAAGATTGTCGACATACCAGCGCTTGATGCAACGAGGCGCTGGAGAGGCTGGCAGGCGGATAAGCCGCAGATCGAGAAGATCGAGGCCGAGGAAATGCGCCTAGGGCTTCGTGCGAAGGTACGCCAGGCCATGACCAGGGCGCGCCTTTTCGGGGGTGCAGCCATCTTCATCGGTACAGGGGAGCGGAATACCGCTACTCCTCTCAGATCAGAAGTGGTGTCCTCTGGGGGTATCAAGTACCTGGCGGTGATGAATCGTCGGCAGCTGTCTCCTACGGAGATCGAGCAAGATCCGCAGCAAGAGCTGTTCGGTAAGCCCAAGGCATATCGCCTGGCCGGCAGCCAACTGGACATTCACCCGTCGCGGTTGGTGATCTTCTCTGGCGCTGAGCATCCAGACCCAGAAGTAGCAAGCGGCAATGAGTTCGGCTGGGGTGACTCGGTACTGCAAGCCCTGTTCGAGTCGATCAAACAGTCGGACGCCACCATGGCAAACGTTGCCAGCATGGTTTTCGAAGCCAAGGTCGATGTGATCAAGATTCCCGACTTCATGGAGCGGGTCCAGGACCCAGAGTTTCGCGCACAGGTGCTCGAGCGTACGCAGCTCGCGGCCACCGCCAAGGGGATCAACGGAACTCTTCTGCTCGACAAGGAGGAGGAGTACGAGACCAAGTCAGCCAACTTCAGCACTTTGCCCGACATCATCGACAGATTCCTTCAGGCGGTGTCCGGAGCGGCGGATATTCCGGCAACTCGGCTCCTTGGACAATCCCCGTCCGGTCTCAACTCTACCGGTGAGGCTGACCTTCGCAACTACTACGACCGCATCCAGGCTGCGCAAGAGCTTGATATGTCTCCAGCATTGCGATTGCTGGATGACTGCCTGATTCGATCAGCGCTTGGCTCCCGGCCTGCTCAGATCCACTACGTTTGGAACCCGCTGTGGCAGCCAACAGCTAACGAGCGATCCGAGATCAATAAGCGTACTGCAGAGACGATCAAGATCCTCGGCGAAACCAAGCTATGGCCTGAAGAGGCCTTGAGCAAGGCATCCACCACGTTGCTGGTTGAGCAAAGCGTAATGCCTGGGCTGGAGGCGGCCATCGAGGAGTTCGGCAGCGAGCTACCAGACGAAGAGGGTGGAGCGGGTGATGGCGATCTTCCGGTAAGTGAAGACGATCCGGTAAGGGGCAAGAAAGCCCTGTCCGATGCCGAGCCGCGCACGCTGTACGTGTCCCGCAAGGTAACCAATGGTGCCGACATCGTCGCTTGGGCCAAGGCGCAAGGGTTCGACTCGACTCTGCCAGCGGAAGAACTGCACGTCACCGTAGCCTACAGCCGCAACCTGGTCGATTGGATGAAGGTCGGCGAATCATGGTCGGGTGATGGCAAGGGCGAGCTCAAGATCGCACCTGGTGGCGCACGGCTGGTCGACAAGTTCGGCGAAGGCGCGGTGGTGCTGCTGTTCAACAGTTCCGAGCTGGCCTGGCGACACGTCACCATTGTTGAGGCTGGCGCGTCTTGGGATTGGCCGGAGTACCAGCCCCACATCACCTTCACCTACGAACCCGGCACCGTCGATATCGACAAGGTCGAGCCCTACCGTGGCGCGATTGAGCTGGGCCCTGAGATCTTCGAGGAGCTCGCCCCATGATCTTCACCGACTCCGTGCCAGTCACGGGCGTACGGCGCACCGAGGACGGTTACCTGGTGGCCGAGGCAAGGGTCGCGCGCACCGGTATCCAGGACTACCTGGGCACCGAGATTGACCCGGACAACGAACACGGCCTGCGCGACAAGCCAATCGTGCGCGTCTACCGGCCCGAAAGCGCGGTATTCCACGCTGACGCCATGCACTCGTACGCATACCGGCCAATGACCAACGGCCACCCGGGCGGTGATGGCGTCAACTCCAAGAACTGGAAGGACGTCGCGATCGGCCAGACCGGTGGTGAAGTGGTTCGCGACGGGCAGTTCGTCAAGGTGCCTCTGGTGCTGATGGATGCCAAGGCCATTGCTGATTACGAGTCGGGCAAGCGTGAGCTCTCCATGGGATACGGCGCCGAAGTCGTCTTCCAGGATGGCGTTACAGGCGATGGCGAGCAGTACGACTGCTATCTCGGCCCGATGAAGATGAATCACCTCAGCCTTGAGCATCGCGCTCGAGGCGGCATCGATCTTCGCATCGGTGACCACAACCCAAACACCCCCAAAGGAGGCCATGACATGGCTGATGCACTGCGAAAACTCCTTGTCGATGGCATCTCCATTGATGTCACCGAGCAAGGCGCACAGGCCATCGAGAAGCTGAGCACCAAGCTTGCCGATGCCGCTACTGCCACCAAGAACCTGACCGATGCGCACGCTACCGCAATTGCGCTGAAGGACGGCGAGCTGGCCCAAAAGGACGCCGAGATCGACGCCCTGAAAGGCAAGCAACTGAGCGATGCCGACATCGACAAGCGCGTAACTGCCCGTGCCGACCTGATCAGTAAGGCCAAGTCGATCGCCGATGCCGACTACACCGGCAAGACCGATGCCGAGATCCGCAAGGCCGTGGTCATCGCCAAGCTGGGTGATGCAGCCGTAACGGGTAAGGCCGACGCCTACATCGATGCGCGCTTCGAGATTCTGGTCGAAGACGCCGCCAAAGATCCTGTCCGTCAACACTTCCAGGCTCAAGACGGCAAGCAAAAGAACCCGAACGACAACGGCCAGTCGGCCTATGAAGCTCGCCTCAACGATGCCTGGAAAGGGGAGACCAAGTAATGGCCGTTCAAACTAGCTATACCGCGAACATCCGCGCCGGCTTGCCGGGCATGATCGTTGACATGATCCCGAAGACGCTTATCTCGCGCACCGTGCAAGCGGCTGGCGGCCTGGCATTCGGTATCCCAGTTATCCAAGGCACAGCAGACAAGGCCGGTCGCGCCTCTACCACTGGTGACACTGCTGCGAAGTTCGTTGGTATCAGTGTTCGTGACCGATCCGTCAAGGCCGAGGCTAACGCCTACAGCCAGTACGAGTCGGCACGCGTCATGACTAAGGGCGCCATCTGGGTAACTGCTTCGGTGCAAGTGGCCGCAGGCGACCCTGTCTACTTTGTGCCGGCCACTGGCGTGTGGACGAACGTGGCTACCGACAACGTACTGGTTGCTGGCGCTCGATTCGATACCAGCACCACCGGTACCAACCAAATCGCTCAAGTCCGCCTGGGCTAAGGAGAAAACATGCGCCATCTTCAACTCCTCGACGCCCAAGCAGCACTGGGTTTCGTTGTTTCCCAGACCTCGTTCATCGAGCGCCAGGTAAACGAAATCGTCTACGCGGACATCCAGTACCCTGGGCTGATCCCGGTCGACACCTCCGCTCCTGAATGGATCAAGAGTGTCACCTACTACTCGTCCGACAAGGTGGGTAAGGCTGACTGGATCAACGGTAATGCCGACGATATCCCCTTGGCCAGCACTGAGCGAACCAAGTTCGAGACCTCCGTGCATATGGCAGGTATCGGCTACGGCTACGGCCTGGAAGAAATCAGCCAGGCCCAAATGCTTGGTCTGAGCCTGACTGCTGATGATGCTAGTGCCGCGCGTCGTGCCTATGAAGAAATGGTCGATCGCGTTGCGCTGGCAGGTGATGCGTCGAAAGGCTTCTCTGGCCTGTTCAACTTCCCAGGCGTTACTGCCGGCACCGCTGTCACCGGTAACTGGGGCCCTGCGACCGCCGACCAGATCCTGGCTGACGTCAACACATCTCTGACCGTGCAAGCGGCCGGGACGATGTTCACCGCGTTCTCCGACACTCTGTTGCTGCCGTACAGCAAGTTCCTGCTGCTCGCCACTCGCAAAGTGAATGACCAAGGCCTTGAGTCGATCCTGACCTACCTGCAGAAGAACAACGTTTACACCGCCACCACCGGCCGGCCGCTGCTGCTCAAAGGCCTGAACGGCCTGGACACCGCGGGCGCAGGTGGTACCGCGCGAATGATCAGCTATCGCCGTGATCCAAGTGTGCTGAAAATGCACATCCCTATGCCGCATCGCTTCCTGCCTGTTTATCAGGCTGGCCCGATTCGTTGGGAAGTGCCCGGCATCTTCCGCCTGGGCGGTGTGGACATTCGCCGTCCTGCCGAAGTCCGCTACACAGACGGAATCTAAGGGGGTCACATGGCTCTGGTAAAGAATACCCATAGCAAGACCCCTATAGGCCTTCCTGATGGCTCGGTAGTCCCTCCACGCGGTGAACTGGATGTTCCTCAGTGGGCTGACTATCGAGATCGCCAGAACCTGGCGTTCTACGTCGAGACCGGCGTCTTGTTGGTAGAGGGTGATGATGATTCGCCCCTTATGAGCAAGGAGCAGGTTTTGGCCCGCCTGAAAGAGCTGGGCATTGTCGCCGCTGGCAACACCAAGATCGATACGTTGCGAGCAAAACTGGCTGCTGCGGAAAAGGTTGTTGCTGAACAGAAGCAAGCCGTAATTGGCGAGCTGACCACGCTGAATGTTGAGTTCGACAAGGAAGCGAGCCTGGAAGACCTCCAGGCAGCGCTGGCTACCGCCAAGGCGTAATACCTCGCAAAACCCGGAGCGCATGCCGCTCCACCTATTCGAGAATGATGATGGCTGACTACTACGGTACCGTGGCGGGCGCTGACGCTTACCACTCGGCCCGTGGCAATGCCGCTTGGGCGGCTGCCACAGAGCAGGCCAAAGAAGAAGCCCTGGCGCGAGCATCAGCCTACATCGATGGCATTGGCACTCAGTTGCCTACGACTGGGTGCGTGCTGTCATTCCCTGGCCGTAAGGCTGGTGGTAGGGCGCAAGCCCTGCAATGGCCGCGTACAGGCGCAGTAGATCGGTCTGGCGACCCTATCCCCGATGGCGAGGTGCCGCGCGAGATTGAGCAGGCTACCTATGAGGGGGCGCTGCGTGAGCTGGTCAAGCCTGGGAGCCTGAATCCTGACTACATCGCGTCCATGGCCATCAAGCGCGCTAAGGTTGGTCCGCTGGAAACCGAGTTCTTCGGGCCGGAAGATGGAGACGACCAGCCAAACAAGCCGGTGATCGGCATGATCAACAGCATCCTTGGCCCGATCATGATCCTTCGTTGCCCATTGCCTTTCGTGGTGACCGTGTGAATCAGACAGACATCCTGCGCCAGATCGAGGGTATGGAGCCCAAGATGCAGCGGGCTTACCTTGAGCAGGTGCGCGGTGTAGTCGATGCGGCGGTGATAGCGGAAATCGAGCGATACATCGAGTCGAATAATCAGAGCGCCCTGGATGATGCTCTGACTCTTGGTGTGTTTGGGCTTCTGTTTGAGCTGATCCGGTCGGGATACATGGCCGGCGGCGCTTACGAAACCAAGCAGGTGCCAAAGGCGGCCGGCAAGTCGGAGTTCGATGTGCGGGCGCCAGCCGCCGAGTCATGGCTGGGCGATCACATCGCTTCGCTCAAAGCTCAGATGGATCGTGACCTGGTTGACTCGGTGCGAGTAACGGTTTCGGCTGGATTACAGGCTGGTAGGTCGCCCAGGCAGATCGCGCTGGACTTGGCTGGCAGAGTTAGCAAGCAGACGGGCAAGCGGACTGGTGGCTCTGTAGGGCTCCCAGGAAACTTCGCTCAGTACGTCGCCGATGCGCGCACCCAGTTATTGAGCGGTGATCGCGAGCAGTTGAAGAAGTACCTGACTCGCACGCGCCGTGACCGCCGATTCGACTCGATGGTTCTTCGGGCGCTAAAGGCAGGGAAGGCCGTCAACAATGTCGATGTGGAGCGCATTGCTGGCCGCTACTCCGACCGCCTACTTCAAACCCATGCGGAAATGATCGCCAGGACTGAGGCGCTCGAGTCGTTCAGTGCCGGACGTGACCGTGTCTATCAGCAGTTGGTGGAGCGCGGTCTACCTATAGAGGCCATAACCAAGGACTGGGACACGCGTCGTGACGAGAAGGTCAGGCACAGTCACTCAGGCATGCAAGGGCAAAAGCGCCAACTTGGCGAGCCCTTTGTGAGTAGCGCCGGAGCTCTATTGAATTATCCAGGTGACCGTTCGCTGGGCGCGGGATACGACGAAACCGCTAACTGCCGCTGCCAGGCCAGATATTCCATAAGGGCTAACTATGCGCGACGAGATGCAGGAAATCTTCGGGGCGTTATTCGATAGCGTATTCGCTGAGTCCGTGACCTCCTTTACCGGTGAGTATATGGGTCCAGGTGTTCGCGATCCGATAACCGAAGAAACTACCGCCGTGCCCGTGATCTATAGCGGGCGCGGCGTGTTTCATGAGTACGCATCCGAGCGTATTGATCAGTTGAACATCCTGGTTGGCGACATCCAGTTGATTGCACTGGTCAACGAGGTGCCAGAGAGGCCCAAGGTTGGTCACCTGATTAAAACGACCGCCACCGTCCCAATACTTGGCTCGCCAATGACTGGCTACCGGGTTGTACGAGCAGCAAGTGATCCGGCAGGCGTTCACCATGACCTGCAGCTGAGGAAGGCTTGATGGCCAGGCAGCGTGGGGGTAGGGCGTGGAGTACGCCGCCATCCTTGTTTGCTGGTGTGATTGCCGAGGCCGTGGTCGAGAGGCAGCGAGCGATAGTACTGGCGATAATGGGCGAGATAGTTTTGCGCGCCCCTGTAGATACTGGTCGATTCCTGGCCAACAACATCGTCAGCATTGGTTCACCGGTCTACTACTCGCTCGACGAGTACGACAAGACGGGGCAGACGACAATAGCTCGGGCAGAAAGCGCCCTGTCTGGACTTCAGCCGTTCACGGTCACTTACATCCAGAACAACCTTGTGTACGCCGGTCCTCTTGAGGATGGGCATTCCCGCCAGGCACCAGCCGGCATCTACGGCATCGCCTTCTATGGCGTTACACAGGCCTATACCAAATGACCTTTGAACAGATTCGCGCCATCGTAATGGCCCGCATGGAGCAGTGGGCCGGTATTCCTGCTGAGGATGTCGATGATCCAAACAATCCCGATGGGCCATTTGAGCCTGAAGGGCGGGCGATCTGGGCCAGGCTCGCAGATGTTCCAGGCCTATCCAGTACCCCAGAGGTCGGCATAGGGCCTTGCGTACGACGAACCGGGATCATCGTCATTCAGCTATTCGTTCCTACGTACAAGGGAACGCTTGCCATCACGCGAGCCGCGGACACGCTTGTGCAGCACTTCGAGTACTACAGCGATCCATCCGGTCCTTTTGATTGTTTCGCCGCCTCTGCTCAGGTTGTAGACGACGACGGCCTGGGCTGGTATCAGGTCAACGTTCGAATTCCATACAGGGCGTACTAAGCCCAGACCACTCACCGCCACATGGCGGTTTTTTTACGCCTATTGATAGGAGAAACACCCCATGTCCAGTGGTGCCAAGGTCTCAACCGCGTACAAGCGCGAGATCACCCCCGGAATCACCCCTCCCGGCGACTGGAATGTCCTGACCCGGGTTAGCTTCGGCTTGCTGCCGACTTACAACTCGGAAGAGAACAACGAAATCGGCGTTGATCGCATGGCCCAGGGCACCGCCCAGACCACGGTTGACGTTGGTGGCGACGTGGAGACCAAGCTGCGCTTTGGTGCGCTGGATGAATTCCTCGCATCATGCTTCGGCAAGGATTGGGCCGGCAACGTCCTAACCATGGGCAACGACCGGATCTCGTTCTCGATCGGCTCCTACGCCAGCGACGTGGGTATTGCGGCGATTGCCCGCGGTGCCCAAGTGGCGACGATGAATTTCGAGATCCCGAATGACAACGAGATCAACGTCACCACCACCTTTGCCGCGATTGCCTGGGACGACAAGGCCGACAACACGTCGTTCATCGTCAACCCTGTCGCTGAGACCAACCAGCGCCGCTACGGTTTCAAGGACGTAACCGGCCTGAAGATCAACGGTGTGCAGTTGGGTGAAGACAACGCCTGTGTTGACAGCTTCAACCTGCAGTTCGACAACGCGGTCCAGACTCAGCGCTGCATCGGTAACGGCAACCCGTTCCCGGGCAACATCATCCCGACCACGTTCACTCCGTCCGGCTCGATCACCATGAGCTGGTCGAAAGCGGCCTACACCTACTGGAAGGCCCAGCAGACCGGTGATGCACTGAGCTTCGAGTTCACTCTGAACAACGCCGATGGCGGCTACACCTTCTTCCTGCCAGAAATGGAAGTCAGTGGTGATTGGCCGGACGGCGGTTCGACCGACATCATCCAAGTCGAACTGAGCTACACCGGCCGCCGCGTGCCACCGACCATCACCCGACTGCCAGCGCCAATCGTTATTGCCGCCGTAGCCGTAACCCCGGCCACCGCCAGTGTTGCCGTGGGCGCCACTGTCGACCTGGAAGCGGCTGTAACCCCGGTAGGCGCAAGCCAGCTTGTGACCTGGACCACTTCCGATGCCACCAAGGCCAGCGTCAGCGCTACCGGCCTGGTCAAAGGCGTGGCCGTTGGTACCGCGACCATCACGGCTACCAGCAAATCGGATGTCACCAAAACCGACACCGCTGAAATCACCATCACCGCTTAAACCCTTTGCCTGGCGCGCCCTGCGGTGCGTGCCGGGCCTTTTACCGCAGAGGAATACCCATGGGCATCACGATCAACAAGAAGCCAGAACTGGATATCGACGGCAGCCGCTGGGTGGAGATCGCCAAGGGCGCGAAGATTCTGGTCGGCTCCATCGCTAGCCCGATGTACAAATCGCACCAGGCCCTGATCAAGCGCCACTTGGCGGCTATCGACCAGCAGACGCAAGTCGGCACCAAGGCATTCAACCTTGCCGATATCCCGAATGCTGAGTTTGAAGCTGACGATGATCTGTTCATTGATCTGGCTGCGCGTCACCTGATCCTTGATTGGGAAGGGGTCGATGTGGCTGAGAAGCCCGGCGTTCCGGCGAAATACAGCCCAGAGCTGTGCGTGCAGTTGATTCGTCAAATGCCGCAGGTCTACTTCATTGCCGTGCAGACCGGTCTCGATGTAGCTGTGCGCGCCGAAGAAAAGGCCAAAGAAACAGCGGGAAAGCCCTCGCCGCGTACCGCTGGGGCCGCGAGTGGGCGGGCGCGGCAAACGAAAAAAAGCGCTGGAAGCATGAGCGCCTAAGCGGAACGGTTCCAGAAGCCCCGGAGATTGACGGCGTAACCGCTGAAATCCTTGAGGCATACGGGCCGATCAGCAGGACCAGGCAGTACGTCGGCATGGTCGGCGCCCCGGCCCCAATCTCGCCTGGCGCTATCACTGAATACTTGTCCCGCAACCCAACCGCCATATGCCGCGATGAGTTCGATGCAGCCATCTTCGCCCTGGATGACGACTTCCGCGCCTACTGGGAAGAGCAGCAGGAGAAGGACAAGCCAAGACCTCCGAAGAAACCATAGCCCGCCCAGCGGGTTTTTTTACGCCTGGAGAAAGCTATGGCGCAGGAATCACGCCTTGGAATCACGATTGACTCCCGTGGCGCCGAGCAAAATGCAAACCGGATGGCTGACTCCCTCGACCGGATGGAGAAAAGCGGTGATGCCGCTGCTGCCTCGGCTGATGGCGTGTCGTCCAGTGCTGCGCAGCAGAAGAAAGAGCTCGCTCAACTGCTTGGGCAGATCAACCCGACGGTAGCAGCCCTGGGCCGCCTGGACGACATGCAGGACAAGCTGGCCAAGTTCAAAAAGGCCGGCATCGTCGAGGGCGATACGTTTGTCGAATATCAGACCAAGATCAATCAGGCTCGTACTGAACTAACTCGGTTTGACGACTCCCTAACTCGCACAGGCAATACAGCCAAGCAAAATGCTGCGGCTTTGCGTGGTGTTCCTGCTCAGTTCACGGACATCTTCACGTCTATTGCCGCTGGACAGCCAATCACCATGGTTGCCCTTCAGCAGGGCGGACAGCTAAAGGATATGTTTGGCGGCATTGCGCCCGCTGCTCGAGCCTTGGGCGGATATGTCGCCGGACTGGTTAACCCATTCACCTTGGCAGCCGCCGCTGCTGCAGCGCTCACGGTTGCCTATTACCAAGGCTCCGAGGAGTCGGAGCGCTTCGGCCGGATCCTCATCGAGAACGGAAACGCCGCCGGCACCAGCGCGAACCAACTTTCCGACCTGGCGAACCAAGTAGCCAGTACCGGCACCACTGTAGGCGCCGCTGCTGAAGTGCTTACCAAGCTGGCCGCCGCCGGTAACCCGCTGACCTCCATGTACGCCGAGATCACCCAGGCATCCCTGGCATGGTCGAAGCAGACAGGGCGAGACGTTACCGAGGTGGTGCAGTCGTTCAATGACATTGCCAAGAGTCCGGTCGAGGCAATCAAGAAGCTCGATGCTGAGCTGAACATCCTCACGGCCTCGCAATACGCGAACATCCTTTCCCTGCAAGAGCAGGGCGACACAATGGGTGCTGCAAAGCTGGCCGCCGGCATTTACGCCGAGGAAATCAGCACGCGTTCCGGTGAGATCGAACGGAACCTTGGATCGCTTGAGGGGGCGTGGAAGTCGGTCGCCTCGTTCGCCAAAGGCGCCTGGGACGCGATGCTTGATATCGGGCGCGATAAATCGCTTGAGCAGCAGTTGGCCGATGTTGAGAACAAGATCGCCGAGGCTGGTAAGGGCATCAAGCAAGGTGGGCGCGCTGCGTTTGGCCTTGGCCTCAATATCCAGAACGTAGACCAGCTCAAGAAGCAGGCCGCCGAACTCCAAGCGGCTATCGCCGAGGTAGGGCGCAAGTCTGCCGAGGACGCAGCTAGCAAGGCCATTCAGGACGCTGGCAAGAAGGGCGTCGACACCATCAATGCGACCTTCAAGGCCTCTCAAACTCAGACTGAAAAGCTCAACAAGCAGCTGATCGACTTGGACAAGGCCCGCTCCTCAGCCCAGAAAGCAGGCGGTTTTACCGCCGAAGAGGAAACCAAGTTCGCTGTAGCGCGCAAGAACATCGAGCAGCAGATCGCCGATATCAAAACGCGCGAGGCCAAGAAGAACAAGCCGAAGGCCGTAAAGGGCCTGAATCGTGGTGTTCCTGAGGCCGAAAACACCTTCGCCAAGCTCTACAACCAGTACGACCCGGCCGCTCAGGCTGCGCGGGCACTGACCAAGGAGCAGGCCCAGCTCGATCTGGTGCTGAGCAAAGGAAAGATCAACCAGGAGGAATACGGCAAAGCACTGGCCCAGGCCTCGACGAACTACGCCGCAGCCATCAAGGGCGCCCAAGGTCT
Organism: Pseudomonas sp. FH4; assembly: GCF_000510915.2. Classification (NCBI taxonomy): domain Bacteria; kingdom Pseudomonadati; phylum Pseudomonadota; class Gammaproteobacteria; order Pseudomonadales; family Pseudomonadaceae; genus Pseudomonas; species Pseudomonas sp. FH4. The sequence goes on from NZ_AOHN01000013.1 coordinate 389,120, forward strand.
TACCCAGGCCGAGCAATACCGGGCGCAGCTTGAGAAGCAGCTCAGCACCCAGCGCACGCAGTACAGCCTGGAAGCTGCCGGCGTCGGCATGGGCGATCAGCAGTCCGCCCGACTTCAGCAACGCGTGCAGCTTGAGCAGCAAACGAACGACCGAATCCTTGAGCTTCGAACCGAACTGGCGAACGCCACGACTGAGAAACAGCGCCAAGACCTGCAGGCCCAGATTGACCTGACCAACGAATACCTTCCTCTCCAGATTGAGGCGGTGCAAGCCGGCTGGGCTCAGATGGACCAGGCCATGCTCAACCCTATCAACGGGTGGACGGCGGCCATGCAGAACTTTGGCACGCAGGCCATGAACATCGCAGGCCAGACTCAATCAATCTTCTCTGGGGCGTTCAGCGGAATCTCGACAAGCATCACAAGTGCGCTGATGAGCGGGTCGCTCTCCCTGAGTACGCTTGGGGATATCGGTCGCACGGTTGTCAGCGAGATGCTTTCCGGCTTCATTCGGATGGGCGTGCAGATCGGCATCAACTCTGCTATCAGCGCTGCCTTTTCTGCCAAGGAAATCGCCCAGACCACTACAGAGACCGCCGTGAAGGTTGGCGGGGCCGCAACCGTCGCCACTGCAAAGGTTGCAGCTGACGGTATTGCTACCGCCTCAAGCTTGGCTGCTACCGCAACTGTGCAGACGGCACAGGTAGCGGCGGCGGGCACAACCCTTAGCGCCTGGCTGCCTGCAGCTCTGGTTGCGTCCATCGGTTCATTCGGAGCCGCGGCGGTGGTTGGCGGCACGGCGCTTCTTGCCGCGTTCGCTTTGACTCGGGGCTTCAGTACTGGCGGGCACGTTTCTGGTCCAGGTACCGGGACATCTGACAGCATCCCTGCGCGCCTGAGTGATGGCGAGTTCGTTGTGAACGCTGCTGCCACAAAGCGTAACCGTGGCTTGCTGGAGGCGATCAACTCAAACGAGCGGGTTTCCGTATCAGGTGGCAGCGGAGGCGGCGGGGTTTCACTCACGCAGTCCGCCGGGGTCGTGGTGAACATTCATGAGGATGCATCGCGTGGTGGTCAGGTTCAAAGCCGAAACGAAGGTGGTCGGGATATCGTGGATATCTGGGTTGCCAGCGTTATGAGCGACGGCCCGGCACACCAAGCCATGGCTGAAAAATATGGTTTAAGCACGGTGGGCTCATGATCAAGTACCCGAAAGAACTGCCGTTGCCACTCCATGACGGATACAAGCTCAGCACTGAAAACCCAAAGATGGAGACTCAGTTAGAGTCAGGGCGATACAGGGAGCGCCGCAAGTTCACCTATGTTCCAACGACCATACGGGCGCGCTGGAACATGGATGAGGCGCAAATGGCGTTCTTCGAATCATGGTTTGCCCGGACACTTGTCGACGGCACTCTGTGGTTTGAGGCAACGCTTAAAACCCCTGTTGGATTCAAGGATTACATCTGCAAGATCAAGGGGATGTACGACGGTCCAGAGCTTGTCCAGGTGAACCGATACGAGATATCGGGCACGCTTCTTCTGCGCGACAGGCCATTGATAGATCCAGGATGGGAGGCCTTCCCAGAGTACTGGTTCAACAAGAACATCATCGACATGGCGATAAACAGGGAGTGGCCCGAGGCATGAACCCACTCGACGTTTGCTATGCATCGCCAGGTAGTGAGGTTCTGATCCCGACGCTGGAAATATTCAGTATCCCCTGGGCCGAGCCAATCTTTATCTGTGCTGGTTTTGAAAATCAAACATGCGGCACAGAGGATGGCCGAGTGGTTACGTTTGAGGCGGGGGGCATTGATGTTGCCTACCCGACAAAGGACAACACCGGGAGCCAAACCGTAACCTTTGCGATTGATGGAGTCACAGGCAGGGCGCAGGGCCTGATCCGTCAAGCCATGGACGCTGACGCGATCATCAGGGTAACCATGCGGCTGTACTTGAGCACTGACCTCAGTATGCCTTCTCAGAGGCCGTACTACCTTGTAACCAGCGGCGGAAGCTTCGAAGGCGCAACAATCCGTGTCGACGGTGGCTACTTCAACCTCATCGACACGAACTTCAACCGCGAAACCTTCAACGCCCTCAACGCCCCTTGCATTAAGTACCTATAACCATGCCATCACGATACCTAACTGCCATCTACCAAGACGGCGGGCGCGAACTGCCGTCCGTAGATTGCTGGGGGCTGACGACGATAGCCAGGGCGGAGCTATACGGCCTGCCTGGTCTTTCCCAGTTCGGAGAGGTCACCCGGCATGGCATTCATGCCTTCCAGCGATCGTACAGGGCTGAAGTGGGTAGGGCTCTTGAGCGGTGTGAGCCTTTTCCGGGCGCGATAGCAGCAGCCATGAAGGGCGACATCTGCGCCCACGTTGCCCTGGTTGTTCTAAAAGAAGACCGCCTGCAGGTTCTGGAGATCAACCCCTGCAGCGGGGCCAGGATCATCCGGCTTCAGGAATTCAAAGATAACTACATGACGGTGGTGTTCTATCGTGATCGAGATCTATGCAAACAAGCTTGATCAGGATGTTCTACGCGAGTATCGGGTAGGCGCCGAAACCACCATTGAGCAGTGGCTGATCGACAACGTGAAAGGCTACGAGCGCCGTAATGTGCCGCCTATGAGCATTGCTGTCAACGGGTGCTTGACCAATCCAGTCGAGTGGCCCGACGTGGCGTTCGGTGCAGATGACAAGGTGCAGATCTGGATCGAGCCGAAAGGCACTGACCCAATATCTATCACCATTGCAGCCATCAAGGGCCTGCAAGCGGTGATGAAGCTCATCACGCCGCGCGTGAAGCTGCCCAAGACAGGCTCACCACAGCAGGGCAATAACCTTGCCGGCGCGAACGCCAAGGCAAACCAGGTGCGTTACGGCGACCCTGTGCGCGAACTGTTCGGCGAGGATGAAATATTTCCCGACTACATCGTCGAGCCGCGGCGGTTCTTCAAGGGCCCGCGTGATGAGTGGCAGCAGATGCTGCTCTGTGTGACTCGCGGTGAGTGCAGGATCAATCCTAGCGACATCAAGATCGGTAACACGCCATTAATTGCCCTTGGGGCAAACGCCACGTATCGGGTTTATGGCCCGGGCGAAGACCTAAGTGCAGAGCCTGCCGCTCAGTGGTGGTACCAGGCGCCAGAGGTTGGCGTCACCTCAACAGGCACCTCGGGCATTGATCTAAAAACGACTGTTACAGTTCCGCCAGAGCCAGGCGCGCAGGCATATCAGTTCAATGGTGACCTGATATCCATCCCTGCTGGTGCTGGCGAGTTCCCGGCCGGCTGGGCCATTGGGATGATATTGCGGATTGAGGTCATGTATCAGTACATGGTTACCGCGGGCGGCGGCGCTGGTGGTCGAGATGTGATTTCTGGTCCTCTCGAGCAGCTTGGCGCATTTCCAGGAATGGAAATCGAGGTTACTGGCGCAAACGCTGGCCTCTATTTGGTAAATGACTACACGCCTGCAGCAGGCGGCGACCCTGCACACATGACCCTTAACACTGCCGGAGGGGCGCCTGTTTCTGGACTGCTCGCTGGTATTGGCTGGGCCTGTATTGGATATACAGGCTTGCGCTACAGGATCATCGCGTCGAGTGCGTCACAAATAGCGGTACATCGACTGACATCATCTGGCGAAACCGACGACGAATGGCTTGGATTCGACTTTATTGAGAGCAATTCAGCAATTCTTAGGCTGGACAACTCAAACCTTGAGGGCGATTGGGCTGGCCCATTCGCTCTATGCCCTCCAGGTGAGAAGGCAACTAAGCTCTCGATCACCGTTATGTTTCCAAGCGGTCTTGCGGGAGTAAGCAAGAAGGGAGTCTTGTATCCGTACGGGGTGACGTATGAATTCCAATATCGGGACATGTCTGCCGGCGGCGCATGGACTTCATTTTCAGAACAGGTTGTGTATTCAACTCTCGACCAGATTGGCGTTACGCGCGACATAACGCTGCCTAGCGCATACCGTCCAGAGGGAAGGATGCGCCGGATAGGTGCAAAATCCACTGATACCAGCATCCAAGACAATATTCAGTGGTATGACGTACGAGCGCTACTACCAAGCCCTTCAAGCTATCCAGACTGGACAACGATTGCCATATCTGCGGCCGGCGGCGGGAAAATCTCAAGTCAGAGCGAGAACAAGGTTTCTGTCGTGGCCACGCGAAAACTGCCGATTTTGGTCAATGGGTCCTGGACATCTGATAACAGGGTTACGAGGGATATAGCGCCGGCTTTCAATTACATAGCCAAGGCGCCCGGCTATCAGGATGCAGACATTGATACTGAAGAGTTGGTGGCTTTTGACTCAATCTGCAAGGCTAGAGGCGATACCTTCAACCTTTCCGTCGAGTCATTTATGACGGTAAAGGAAGGGCTCAATACCGCGCTTGCAGCTGGCTTTGCAGAGTTTGCTATCAGTCGGGGAAGGCTGCGACCTGTTCGGGACCAGAAGCGCGAGGGGTTTGATGCTGAGTACTTCCCCGCCGGGACGCAGGGTTACTCGGCACAGAACATGAAAGGACCACTGAAGATCAGCTTTAAATCTCCAGACCCAGGGTCTGAGCATGATGGTGTCGATGTCAAATACAAGGATCGGATAACGCGTCAGACCGAGACAGTGAAATGTCGGCTTCCAGGTCAGCTCGGACTCAAGGTCGAAACTGTCGAAGCGCTGGGTATAAGTGATCGAAACAGGGCTTATCGCCTTGGAATGCGTCGGGCAAGTGAAACGCGCTACCGTCGCTGGGCCTACTCCTTTGAAACGGAGTTGGACGGCAATAACAGCGACTACATGGGACTTGCTGGCGTATCTGATGACACGCCGGGCAGGGGGCAGAGTTCGCTGATTCTGGGCATTGAAGCCGGCCCTGGCGGTTACATCCTCGAAAGCTCAGAACCTTTTATTTGGGAGCCTGGAGTTTCGCACACGGTTGGAATAAGGAGGCTTGACGGAACGCTGAGTGGCCCATGGACGGCTACCAGGGTTGGGGAATACCACCTGAGCATACCGACCCTTGATTTCACGCCTGACACAAGCTGGGACCGAGAGCCGCCCCATCTTCTGTTTGGGCCTGTCACTCGCGAGTGTCACAGGGTGCTGATCAGCAAAGTAACCCCGAAAGGAAGCGAAAGCGTTTCGGTTCAAGGCTTTAACTACGACGACAGGGTTTACCTGTACGACAACGCTACTGCGCCCGACTAAATAACCAAACCCACACAAGCCCGCCAATTCGCGGGCTTTTTTGTGCCTGGAGAAAACATGCGATATAACACGGGCAACCCAGTAGGTCCTGACGGCTCTAGTGATCCAAGAGACCTTTACGATACGGCAGGAATTGCAGATCTGTTGGTAAATGGGCCGCTGGGTGAGTATCTCAGCCGTCTTGGTGTTCCGCTAAGGTCTTGGCGCGGCATCATGCAGCAGGTGACAGACTACCTTATTGCTCAAGGTTATGAGTCGGTATACCTAGAATATGGCCCTGGAGTGATTGTTGAGCGCCAGACTCAGCTTGTTCAGAGATCTGGCGAGCTATACCGTGTTTTGGATATGACTGATCTACCCCTGTCCCTAACTGGAGTATGGTCAACGGACTCGCCAAAACTTATGGCCATTGGAGATGCAGCGCTTCGTCAAATCCTTTCAAGCTCAGCGGGCTCTGAATACATCGGGCATCACGATAAGACTGTAAAGCAGGTTCTAGACACTGTAACAGGCGTACTCGAGAACCTTGAGGGTCCAGACACGCTCACAGTTGTCCCCCCTTTCACTTATTCCGGAAACCGTTCTTACACCCCGATCATGCCAGAGGGCGCTGCTTTGCCGCAGCAAACCTATGTGGCGCCAGTTCACATTGATATGGCGCACTGGGACAATCCAACACCTCCTGCTCTTGGGCCTATCTGGAAATTTGGTTCTCCCGGATTAACATCTGGGCCTTTTTGGTCACAAGACAGCTATATACTTAAAAATGCGACAATCGTAGACGGGCCGCCACAAATCGCCACATGGGAAGCATGGACTGGCGACATGCTGGTTGTTGAGAACGTAAGGGTAGTCAACTGCGGAGCGCCAGGGGAATGGGCTTTTGTAGGAAAGGGCCAGAACTGGTGGCCTATTTTCCGGGGCAATACCTGGGCCGACGTAACTAACAAACACGGCAACTTTTTTAAATTTGTTGACGACGACGCTATTGGCCCCGGCGGTGAGGATATGCGCTACACGGGTAACTCCCGGTGCGTAATTTCAGAAAACCGAGTTAAGTCCCTCGGGGGAGAGGTTGGGGGCATCGGGTTTTACACCTCTGCCGTAGGAACTTCCTACACCGATAACGCCTGTGAGGGGATGATGATCGGAATCCAGCTCGGCTACCCGTCAACCCTAACTACGATCCGTAAATACTACACGGAGCTGCCCTTCGGTAACTCTGCCTCGATTCTCATCGGTGACATAACGCCCGGCCCTAATAACTTGATTTCAGACGTTGTTATTGATGGTGCGTACGCAAATATGCATTTGTTTGACAGTAACGGCTTCATTGCTATTGCAAACACCGAGGTAGTAGTAGACCGACTGACGATTGACGACATTTCAATATCAAACGTGTCTGCAAACCCTACGCCACTGGTGTCCCTAAATGACCTTAACGGGCAGAGTATTAGCGTAGGGAGTATCCGAGCTAATGACGTTCCGGTCATCCCTCTGACAACCGCGCATGTGCGGATAGTGGACCTGAATAGCGCTGAGATAAAAGCCCTGAACGGGGACTTTTCCTACATTAGTGTGCCCACGGTTTCCGTTCCGGCCAACGTCTGGACTCCACTAGCAGGAAACTGGTTCCAGCGCTCTAGTGCAGCCTCTACCTTTGAAAGGGCCGGGACAGGCGCGCAACGACAGGCTCGCAGACAGTCAAGGTATGTCGGATATTCTTACTTTGGCGCCGGGAGTAATGCACTGTGCTACCAGCTACCAAGGGCTAACCAGTACGAGGGCGGGCTAGTGACGTGTCAGTTCCTTATGCAGGCCAGCTCGACGATAAACATGCAGGTGGTTGTTAGGATCTATAACCCAGACGGCTCAAGAATAACGTTAAGGACTAAAGATATTGTAGTTGTAAACGCAATTCGTGAATTTACTGTTTCGTTCTTTGATAACTTATTTGCAAATAATGACGACTCAGTAATAGCGGTTGAGATTTATCACGACGCGCTTTCTGCTATAAACGTAACTACTACAGGGATGAGGTTTAATCTTGGGGGATTTGGGCTTTGCTCTCGAAGTGATACTCTGACACTGGCGGAAACGCAGGCTGGAGTTACTGGTCGTTCTTGGATTAATCCGTAAGAAAGCAATGTAATATGGCCGCGCCATTTTTGGTGCGGTCATATTTTTAGCTGCTATTGGTTATAGCTTATTTCTTATTAGGTTTGCATATGCTACAAATGGGATATTAAGTAGCCCTGATGTCAATTCGAAAAAGCTTGCATACTTAAAAAGACTTATTACTGACCTGATGTCGCCATCCTTAATCGCCATAAGCGTATAAAATGCGAATGCGCGAGATACAGCTTTTCTTTTTATTTTTTCTGGCGCTATTTTTTTAAGTGTTTGCTCGGTCATGCCATATTGTTTGATGATGTTTTTATATGCGTTGTTATCATGCTGCCTGTAAAGAACTGTTTTTATTGTTGGTGAAAAGTCGAAGTCATGGCCGATTACTTTGTTTCCCGATAAGAGCTTTACAAAAATCGGGTAGTCGTCCCACTTTAGATCCTTGTCCCATCCGCCAATAGCCCTAAGTGACTGTGTTCTGAACACGGTAGACTGTAGTAGCAATGGCGATGGATAATCAGTAAATATTGACTGCTCACGATTTTCAGGTGCTAGCGCAAAAAAAACAGAGTGTTGTTTTTTGTAAATGTCACCAATCGTGCCATTTCCAGAAAAATATGATCCTCCACCTATCACAAATCCAATTGATGGGTTTTCTTTCATCTTGGATATTAGTGAGGTTATTCCTTCGCTTGATGGTATGTCGTCAGATGCGATTAAATATGTGAACTCTGTATCTATCATAGATAGTGAAAGATTTAGAGAGTCAACAAGTCCAGAGTTCTTCTTGGATATGATTTCTACTCTTATGGCACATTCGTTATTCTTCAAGAATGAATTCAACTTCTCAATGGTATTGTCCGTTGATCCGTCATCAATAATAAGAATCTTTGTATGTTCTGGGTCTATTGTTAGTGCTGGTGCTAGGCATTCCAATATGTAGCTTGAATGGTTGTATGACGGTATGACTATAGTCAGGTTCGGAATGCCCATATTGATTGACCTTTTGTAAATGGTTTGATAAGTATTTAAGTTTTTTACTTTTGGTGGGCATCTAGTCATTTGGCTTGCGTCGCCCATTTACAGATAATTATTGAACCGTCGGCGACAAGCAGTTCCTGTGGTGATTCTACAAGCGAACGCCTGGCGTGTCAGTTCCGTAACATAACCCATTCATCCAGCCCGCCACTGAGCGGGCTTTTTTTCGTCTGGAGAAAAGCATGACCACTTCCGATAAAGACCGGGACATCCTGGCGCGCACGCTCTGGGGTGAAGCCCGTGGTGAGGGGCTGGCCGGCCAGATCGCCGTGGCCTGGACCATCCGCAACCGCGTGTTCGACGGCAAGACCAAGTCCTGGTGGGGCGAGGGCTACGCCGGCGTGTGCCTGAAGGCGTGGCAGTTCAGCTGCTGGAATCAGAACGACCCGAACTACGCCTACCTCAGCGGCGCGAAGCCGATCCCGGCTGCGCAGCTCGCCCAGGCCCAACGCGCTGCTGACCAGGTGATGTCTGGCTCGGTACCGGATCCAACTGGCGGGGCCACGCACTACTACGCAACCACAATGCCCAAGGCCCCGGCCTGGGCGGCGAAGGCCAAGCAGACGCTACGCCTGGGGCATCACGTCTTTTTCAAGGATGTGCCATGAAACCACTCTGGCTACGAATCCTTCCTTATATAGCATTGGTGGCCGTCGTCCTGATCGGCCTGTTCCTGGCCTACAGCCACGGCCAGTCGGTCAAGGATGGCGAGTGGCAGGCCAGGTGGAACGCCCGAGACGCCAATGACGTCGCAGCGAAGGCTCTGAACGAATCCACAGAGCGCGCCAAAGAGCAGGCCCGCCAACAGACAATCAACAAGGTGATCCAGGATGGCCAGAAAATCATTGATCAGGCATATGCTGATGCTTCCGCTTCTCGCGATGATCGCAGCTTGCGGGACGCAGCCGACGAAACCGCCGGTCGAGTCGCAGCCAGTCAAGCCGGCGGCCATTCCTGCACTTCCGCCGCAAGCCAGGCAGCTACCCGCGCTGTCATGGTGCTTGCCGACGTGCTCAAGCGCGCTGATCAAAGAGCGGGAGACTTGGCGGCAGATGCTGATCAAAGCCGAGGCCGTGGAGTGACGTGCGAGCGGGCTTATGATGGGCTGGGGCAATAGGGGTTTTGTCGTTCGGCAGGACGCCGGAAGGAAGGGACTTTCGCTCTGAAAGCCTGTAGGGAGTTTTGCGGGGATTCGTGAAACCTTGCCCAACCTTGTTAGACGTCGATTGCAGTGGGCGTCCACGTAAAGTGTTGGTATTTAAGGCTTTTCGTAACGTCCGCAAGCATGGGGTGCTAGGGGTCGAGTGTTCGAATCACTCCGTCCCGACCATATTTTTCAATGACTTAGCCCGATCTGAAAAGGTTGGGCTTTTTCATGTCTGCGATTTAGGTTTTCTGGTAGTTAAATGGTAGTGAATTGAGACTTGCTGACGCCCTGTCGAGTTGGCGGTTGCCGGACAGTTGTCATCGCCAATGCAAACGGCCCTCCATCTCCAGGCTTTTCAGTGGCAGGATGATTGGGTAATGGGTTAGTAATCGTGGCTGCTGAGGCTGATGTTGTCTCAGAGGGCTGTTGACTCTGAGGCTTCGTAAGTGACTGGCCGCAGGTCGGTGAGTCCTGTCTGTGCTGTCGTTTTGGTATTTTCCGCAGTCTTGCTTGGACTGCCCCCGGCATCGTAGACATCTCCAGCCTATGCTTTGGTGCGGCCGAGTCCAACCATTCCCCGGCCTGGTCCGGCGTGGATGTATACCATGATGCCGTGTGTTATGGCTTACAACTGCAGAGCCTCTCCCTGATCCTTACTTGCTGGTAGCCATCGTGTGCTTGCTTCGCGTTACTACGGCTCGATCAGGCTGAAATCGTTCAGTGCTGGGCGGGCAGGACAATCCAGGGGCGATGCCAGTCCGAAGGCTTTCTTCGAGGATTCGTTGCAGCATCAACAACTCCTCACGCTGCACTGTTAGGGTCGCTTCGATTTGCTGTATCTCCTCCAGGCGAACATTGATCTGGTCCAAGGTGAGGGATTTTGAGCAGCTCCCGTCATGAAGGAAAAGGCTACGAATCGTGTCGAGAGAAAACCCCAGTCTTTGCGCGTGGATCACGACTTCCAAGCGTTTAATGGCGGATTCGCTGTAATAGCGATAGTTGTTCATGTCGCGCGTTGGAGCGTCCAGTAGGCCTTGCTCCTCGTAGTACCGTATTGCTGAAGCAGCAAGGCCTGTACGTCGCGCAATTTCGCCTATCTTCATTTTTTGCTTGACCTTCAAGTCGACTTTAATCCGCAGTATAAGCCCAAGCGTAATCTGGAAGGTAATCGGATTGGGCTCGATAAAGACCGTTGACCTACGTGGAACTTGAAAAATGAGCAAAATAACCGAGTTGCTGAATTGGCGTTATGCGACGAAAAAGTACGATTCCTCCAAGACAGTACCTGCTGAAAAGCTGGAGCGAATTCTGGAGGCGGTACGGCTGACAGCTACGTCGAGCGGGCTACAGCCATTTGAATTGCTGGTGGTGACTAATCCGCAAATTCGCGAAAAGATTAAGGCGGTCAGCGCAAATCAGTCTCAAGTTACCGACTGCTCTCATTTACTGGTGTTCGCCGCGTGGGACGACATCACGCCTGGGCGTGTCAACATGATGTTCGACCTGACCAATACTGTACGAGCTAACGTCAACCAAGGCTGGGAAGACTACCGTCAAATACTCCTCGGCATAGTCGCCGAACGTGGACAGGAGGCCAATTATCAAGCAGCTGCGCGTCAAGCTTATATTGGCCTGGGCTCAGCTTTAATCGCCGCGGCATTCGAGGAAGTCGACGCAACGCCCATGGAGGGTTTCGATCCATCGGCTGTCGATGACATTCTGGGACTGGGAGCCAGGCATCTGCGCAGTGTGGTGCTCTTGCCTTTAGGTTATCGGGCAGCAGAGTCTGACTGGCTGGTAAACCTGAAAAAAGTACGACGGTCTCGCGAAAATTTCGTAACCGAAATCAACTAGGGAGAAAGTGCAGCCGCCCCACACTGCAGCAATAGTGAGGCGGCGCCATCTTGCTCTCATGGATGGCGCTCAGTTGGATGAAAACTATTCAAAAGCAACATGAAAACATGCGTAGAGCGGATTGTGAGTACTCGGCAGGACGTCGGGGGAGGGGGGCTGTACCAATGACCGTGTTTGGCAGGGTAAATTCGGGTGTTTTTGAGGAAACATCCCCCCGGATTCACTGGCTTTCGCTACTTACCACTATCCGTTGAAAATCGCTGTGTAATTCTTCTCCTCTCGATTTGACCCGCCCTGAAACTCTCACCGACATCCAGCGCGCCGCTCGGTTCTTCTACCTGCCGCACCATGCCTTCGCCGGCAAGGTGACGGGGCAGACATTCGGTACCGCGACGACTGGTCCGGCAATCAACCTGCTTCGGATCGAGGAAAACCTTTCAGCAGCGTGGCAGCGTATGTCCGGCACCTATGTTGAAAATCTGGGCTGGCTTGAGTGTGCCGAGCGCTATGACCGCCCCCATACCTTCCACTATATGGATCCGCCCTACTGGCAGACGGCCGGCTACGGGGTGGATTTTCCCTTTGAGAGTTACGAGCGAATGGCTGACTTTATGAGGCGTTGCAAGGGGAAGGTCATGGTCAGCATCAACGCTCACCCGGATATTCGCCGAGTGTTTGAAGGCTTCCATTTTGAAACAGTCGACATCCGTTACAGCACCACAAACCAACGGCAGGGAATTGACCAGTCATCCGCTTTATTTGTAACGAAAGGTTGCTGAAAGCTTGGGGTGGAAATCTTCCATCACGTCTCTCGCCCCGCATCGAGAGATTCTGCCGAAGAGCGGCCTATTCCAATTACAAGAGAGCGGTTTCCATGAACAAGCAATCCAATGATGAGATTGAAAAGTCGACAATGCGCAAGCTGGGATTTCGCCTGATTCCCTTTCTCGTGCTCTGTTATTTCATCGCCTACATTGATCGAGTCAATATTGGTTTCGCAGCCCTGACCATGAACCAGGACATAGGCCTGACGGCTAGTGCCTTCGGATTCGGCGCTACACTGTTCTTCGTCGCCTATGTCCTTTGCGAAATGCCCAGCAACATGGCGATGGAGCGCTTCGGTGCCCGCCGGTGGATCGCACGCATCATGATCACGTGGGGCATCGTCGGTTTCTGCTCGTCATTTGCGGTCGGGCCGATCTCCTATTCTGTTTCCCGCTTCCTCCTCGGAGCGGCAGAAGCTGGCTTCTTTCCTGGTGTCATCCTCTACCTCTCGCAATGCATCCCCAAAGCGTACATGGCTCGAATCATTGCGATATTCATGGTGGCTATTCCACTGTCTAACTTCATCGGCTCGCCATTGTCGGCACTGCTGTTGAAAATGGATGGTGTGGCAGACTTCGCCGGTTGGCAGTGGCTGCTGATGCTTGAAGCACTCCCTGCGATCATTCTAGGATTGCTGGCTTTGAAGGTGTTGCCTAATCGGCCGAGCGAAGCCAAATGGCTGACTCAACAGGAACAGGATTGGCTGAGCGGACAGTTGACCAAAGAACGGGCTGCACGCGAAAGCACTACGCAGAAACACCCTCACAGCGTGAGCGGCATGCTCAAGTCGGTGTTCACCAATAAGTACATTTGGGTGCTGTCGGTGATCTACATGGGCAGTTCGGCAACCAGCAATACCCTCTCGTTGTGGATGCCGCAAATTCTGAAGTCCTTCCACCTGTCCAACATGCAAACCGGCCTGTTGAACATGATCCCCTTCGGCATCGCCGCAGTCTTCATGATTTACTGGGGGATGCGTGCGGACAAAAGCGGGGAACGGGTCAAGGCCACCGCCATTCCGCTAGCGATTACTGCGGTGAGTTTCGCCGCCACGCTGTTCACGGACTCACTGACCATTACGCTGGTGCTGCTGACGCTCGTATTGATGGGTAACTATGCGATCAAGGGGCCGTTTTGGGCACTGTGCTCCGAAACTCTGCCTCCGGCGACCCTGGCCACCGGGATTGCGGCGATCAATACCTTTGCCCATTTGGGCACTGGCGCCATGAGTTCTGTCATCGGTGTACTGCGTGATCAGACCGGCAGCTTCCCAATGGCACTGATGCCGCTTTGCGCGTTGACCGCTACCGGTTCGCTGTTGGTGTTTCTGGTGGGTAAGCAGAATCGTCGTGCGGCGCAAGTCGCCGCTATCAGCAATTAATCAACCTGCCTGAAGAGGCTCGACATTGGCGAACCTCTTCGTTTCGTAGTAACCCGATTGTCGAATCACGCCGTCCCGACCATATTATTCAATAACTTAGCCCGGTTCGGAAACGACCGGGCTTTGTTGTTTCTGCGGTTTGATCATTTTGGTCAGCGTTAGCAAAAGGCTCGTAGATTGCCCCTTCTGCTATCGTGGCGACCATTCAAGCGCAAGGAAGCAATCACCAATGGATTTTTGGAAACCTTTTGCGATCGCCCTCCTGGCATCGCTTGGCACTCAGGTTGTGGCCGCAGAAAACAACAACCCGTTCCAGGCGGCGCTGATGATTACCACGGTTGTACCTTTTGTGGTCGTCTCAGGTGCCACTGCGGGAACCTCTTATATTCCAGAGCTTTTCAAGTCATCCCAAAGTGACGCGCTTGCCTTTATTGGTTCAGATGGCGAGATCCGTGGTGCACAGTTTGAGCAGGCGAGCAGGTATTACCGATCGACCTACAAGCCACCGCTGATGTCTGACACGCAATTGGCCCGGGCAATCGCGGCGCAGGGCTGATCGAAAACATGCTTGTTGAAAGAGCGGGCAGGGCAGGACTCTTAGGCATCATGGCGTTGGTTGTTCTGTGGGGTTTGCGGAACGTATGATCAGGCCCCGCGCTTTTTTTTGGCGCGCAGCCTGACACCCATTCAAGGATATGAGCATGGAAAAGCACTTCGGTAATTCAGGCCTGTTCAAGGCTGCTTCGTATCACTGCAACAACTCCCTGGAGTGCGGCATCGCGCGCTGGGAGCTGAAAAACATTGCGCTGAATGCGAAGGAGTTTTTGATATGTCCAAAGAACTACTCGGAGTTTCTGCTCTAGGGTTGATGGTGCTCGGTGAGTTTTGTGCGATCTACAGTGAGGTAGTCACCGCCAAGCTGGCCCATGCCGGCGATGGTTCATGGCAGGCGTTCATCATGCCGGTGACGTTGATGTGTTTTGCTGGGTTTTGCCTGCTGGGTGCCTATTGGCTGGGGTATGTGGCTGTCGGTGATATCTGGATCGTCACCGTGGTCTCTGTCACGTCCTTGCTGCTGCTGGAGCCTGTTGTGGTCTGGGCGCTATTTCATGAGTCACCCGGGCGCGGTGCATTGATCGGTTTTTGCCTGGGTGCACTGGGGATGCTGGCCACGGTGTTGCTATAACAGGTAGCGATCTAACAAACACAGGTAAAGCCTGTAGAAGCAGTCGAGCCCCACCTTGCCGGGCTCGACTGTTCCTACGCCTGCGGTTTACTCCTCGATCCGCGCGGCTGGCAGTGTGTTGTCATCCGGGCTGACAACCGGTTTGTGCTTGAGCATTGAAAGTACCCAGACAAAGAAAGCCGGCACAAACACTACCCCCAATATCGTTGCGCTGAGCATCCCGCCGACCACGCCGGTGCCGATGGCGCGTTGGCTGGCAGCACCCGCGCCGGTGGCGATGGCCAGGGGCACGACGCCGAGGATAAAGGCCATGGAGGTCATGACGATGGGACGAAAGCGCAGGCGTGCGGCTTCGATGGCGGCGTCACGCAGGGAGTAGCCCTGGGCCCACAGGTCCTTGGCAAACTCGACGATCAGGATCGCATTCTTGGCCGCCAGCCCGATGATGGTGATCAGGCCGACCTTGAAGTATACGTCGTTGGGCATGCCCAGGCTGGTCACGGCCAGCACCGACCCCAGGGCGCCGACCGGTACGATCAGCATCACCACAAAGGGGATGGCCCAGCTTTCATACAGCGCCACCAGCAGCAGGAACACCACCACGAACGCCAGCGCGAACAGTTGCAAGGCTTGGCCGCTGGCGATCTTTTCCTGGTACGACAAACCGGTCCATTCATAGCCAATACCTGCCGGCAGCGTGGACACCAGGCGTTCGATCTCGGCCATCGCTTCCCCGGTGCTGACGCCGGGCGGCGCATCGCCGGCGATACGGATCGACGGGTAGCCGTTATAGCGGGCGATTTGCACCGGGCCTTGCTCCCACTGGGTGCTGACAAAGGCACTCATGGGCACCAGGGCGCCGAGGTTATTGGGGATGAACAGTTTGAGCACGCTGTCCGGCGTCATCCGGTCCCGCTGGTCGGCTTGCACCACCACCCGTTGCTGGCGCCCGGCGTTGGCAAAGTCGTTGACCACCGCCGAGCCGAACGCGGTCGACAAGGTGTTGTTGATTGCATCAAACCCGACGCCCAGGGCCTCGGCTTTTTCCCGATCGATGGTCAGGCGCAATTGCGGGGCCTCGGCCAGGCCTTCCATCATCGCGTAGAGGATTTTCGGATTGCCGTTGGCCTGGCCCAGCAACTGGTCCCGTGCGGCGAGCAAGGCTTCGCGGCCCAGCCCGGCGCGGTCCTGCAGGCGCAGGGAGAACCCACCGGAGTTGCCCATGCCGTCGATGGGCGGAGGGTTCACCGCCATGATCGCGCCGTCGCTGGGGGTGGCAAAGTGTTGATTGACCCCTGCGATTTGCGCTTCGGCAGATTGCTCGTCGCCGCGCAACGACCAGTCCTTGAGGGTCGGAAAGGCCAGTCCGGCGTTTTCGCCCATCCCGGAAAAGCTGAAGCCCAGGACCAGGAAGGTGCTGGCGACCGCGTCACGGGAGGCGAGAAACTGCTCCAGCTCCTGGCCGGTCGCCGACGTCCGCTCCCGCGAGGCGCCGGGCGGCAGTTGCACGTCAACGATCATATAACCCTGGTCTTCCACCGGTACGAAGGATTCCGGCAAGCGCAGGTAGGTAAAGCCCAACAGGACCACCAGCCCCAGGTACACCAGCATCACTCGGCCTGCGCGTTTTACCAGGTGGTGATTGAGGGCGCTGTAGCGATCGGTCAGGCGCCCGAACAGGCGGTTGAAGGCGCCAAAGAACCCACGTTTTTCATGATGCCCCTCGGCCACGGGCTTGAGCAGGGTTGCACACAGTGCCGGGGTGAAGGTCAGGGCCAGGAACCCCGAGAACAGAATCGACACCGCCAGGGTCAGGGAAAACTGCTGGTAGATGACTCCCACCGAACCGGCCATGAAAGCCAAGGGCAGGAATACCGCCGACAGCACCACGGTAATGCCGATGATCGCCCCCGATACCTGGCCCATGGCCTTGACGGTGGCGGCCACCGGCGACAGGCCCTCATCGGCCATGATCCGCTCGACGTTTTCCACCACCACAATGGCGTCGTCCACTAGGATACCGATGGCCAGCACCATGCCGAACATGGTCATCATGTTGACCGAGAAGCCCAGCAGGTACATCACCATCAACGTGCCTAACAGACACACTGGCACCACAATGCTGGGGATCAAGGTGTAGCGTACGTTCTGTAGGAACAGGAACATCACCAGGAACACCAGGACCATGGCTTCGACCAGGGTATAGATCACCTTTTCAATGGCCACGTCGACAAAACGCGAGGTGTCATAGGGCACCGAGAATTCAACGTTTGGTGCAAAGTTCACCGACAGTTCCTGCAGGCGCTCCTTGACGGCACTGGCGGTCTTCAGCGCGTTGGCCCCCGGCGACAGTTGCACTGCCGCACCCACTGCCGGCTTGCCATTGAGGCGCGTGGTGAAGTTGTAGTCCTGGCTGCCGACCTCGATTCGCGCCACGTCGGCGAGGGTGACCCTGGAACCATCCTGATTGGCGCGCAGCACAATGCGCCCGAACTCCTCGGGGTTGTCCAGGGTGCCCTTGACCGCCAGGGTCGCCGTCAACTCCTGGCCGACTGCGCCCGGGGAGCTGCCGAAGCTGCCTGCGGGAACCTGGACGTTCTGGGCGCTGATCGCCCGGCTTACGTCATCGATGGACAACCCGTAGCCCACCAGGCTTTGCGGATCGAGCCAGATACGCATCGCGGCTTCCGAGGCAAAGAATTGCAGCTTGCCCACACCTTCGACCCGACGGATTTCATTATTGACGTTACGCGCGGCATAGTCGGCCAGTAGGGTCGTATCCTGCGTCGCCGTGCCTTCCTTGTAGCTCAGGGCGTAGATCAGCAGAAAGCCGGCGCTGGTCTGCTCCACCTGGATGCCCTGGTTGAGCACCGCCTGGGGCATGCGCGCCTCGGCTTTTTTCAAGCGGTTCTGCACTTCGACCTGGGCCATGTCCGGCTGGGTGCCGGGCTTGAAGGTCACGACAATTTCCGCCATGCCGTTGGAGTTGCTGGTGGAGTCAAAGTAGAGCAGGCCCTTGGCACCATTGAGTTCTTCTTCGATGACGCTGGTGACCGAATCCACCAGCACCTTGGCCGACGCCCCGGGATAGGTGGCGGTGACGGTGATTTGCGGCGGGGCGACACTTGGGTACTGGGCCACCGGCAGGGCAGGGATGATCAGCAGCCCGGCCATGGAGATAAACAACGCAATGACCCAGGCAAACTTGGGGCGCTTGATAAAAAACACAGACATGGAGTGACCTCGAACGCGGTGGTGCCGGGCTTACTGGCGTGCTGCTTGTTGTTGGGCGGCGGGGGCGAGGGGCGCTTTCACCAGCACTTTGTCACCCGGAGCGAGGCCGTTCTGGCCGCCGATGATGACCCGGTCACCGGCCTCCAGGCCCTCGGTGATCTGCCAGCGCTGGCCCTGCATGGCGCCGGTTTGTACGGCGCGTGGGCTGACGCTGTCGTCGGCATTCACCACCAGTACCTGGGCCTGGCCGTCGCTGCCGCGCTGCACGGCGCGCTGAGGCACCAGCAAGGCTTGTTGATCGGTGCCCTGGGGCACTTTCACGCGCACATACATGCCAGGCAACAACACCCCTTCAGGATTGCTGAAGCGTCCGCGCAACGAGACCTGGCCGGTGCCACGGTCCACCGCAACGTCGGAGAACAACAGCGTGCCCTGGCTGTGGAAGTCGGTGCCTTCGACCTGCAACGATAGCTGTGAGGAGTCGCCGGCCGACAAGCTGCCGTGCTTGAGGGCCTGGCGCAGTTTCAGCGCTTGCGCCACCGGCTGGGTGAAGTCGGCATAGATCGGGTCCAGTTGCTGGATGCTTGCCATCAATGTCGCTTCGCCCTGGCCAACCAGGGCGCCTTCGGTCACGAGGGCGCGGCCGATGCGCCCGGAGATCGGCGCGCGGACCGTGGCGTAGCCCAGGTTCAGGCCCGCGGTTTGCAGATCGGCGCGCGCCGATTGCTGGGCGGCCTGGCTGCTTTTCAGGGCGGCGCGGGCGGTGTCGAGGTCCTGGCGACTGATCGCTTCGACGTCGGCCAGTTGTTCATAGCGCTTGAGCTTGGCCTGGTTCTCGAACAACTGCGCTTCGATACGTGCCAGTTCGCCCTGTGCCCGTGATGCGGCGGCCTTGAGGGGGGCGGGGTCGATCTGGAACAACAGGTCGCCGGCCTTGATCTCGGCGCCTTCCTCGAAGTTGCGTCGTAACACGATCCCGGCTACCCGGGCCCGTACCTGAGCTACCCGGACCGGCTCGATACGCCCCGGCAATTCTGCGGACAGGGAGAAGGCTTCAGGAGCGACGGTCACGGTCTCCACTTCCCGGGGTTGCTGGGCAGCCTCGGGCTGATCGGGAGCACCACAGCCGGCGAGGCCGACAAGGGCCAGCGCAGCAAAGCTGAAAATACGCAGGTCGCGCAAAGCGTTCATGTGTCACCTGGAGGCTAGGTCTGGAAAGGTGCGCATGATATATGCATGGATCTTGTGAGACAATAATGTCTCAAAAGATTCTTTTGTGTTTAAAAGTGTCATTTCCCTTGAGGTCGGGGGGAATTTCGGCACAATGCCTTCCACTTCACGTCCGACCAATGAGCCTGTTGCCATGTCTTCGCCCGCCCCCAATGAAAAACTTCTCAAGGCCCTGGCGGTTGCCATCGTTGACCATCCCCGGGCCACGCTCCAGGAGCTGGCGCGTGCGGCAGGCATCAGCAAGGCCACGTTGCACCGCTTCTGCGGCACGCGGGAACACCTGATCGAGATGCTGTTGGCGTACTCGCGCGAGCTGATGCAGCAGGTGGTCGATGACGCAGACCTTGAGCGCGACGCGCCAGCCGAGGTCTTGCGTGGCTTGATCGACAAGCACTTGGCCCACCGTGAGTGGGTGTTGTTCATGGTGTTCCAGTACCGCCCGGACACCTTGAACAATCACGGTTGGCAACCGTACCTGAACGTCCTGGACCGCTTCTTCCTGCGGGGGCAGCAGGCTGGAGTGTTTCGCATCGATATCACAGCGGCGGTCATGACCGAGCTGTTCACATCGCTACTGTGTGGCCTGGTCGAGGCAGAGCGCCTGGGCCGGGCCGCACCGGCGGGGACGGCCTGGGTGATGGAGCAGATGTTCTTGCATGGAGTGAGCGCTGCGCCGCCGCACTCAGCGCTGTCGCAGGGTCTGCGAGGGTAACTCGCCAAACAGCGCCTTGTACTGACCGGCAAAGTGGCTCAGGTGGTAAAAGCCCCATTGGGCCGCCGCGTCGCCAATGCTCAATTCGGCCGGCGACGACATGACCAGGCGGCGTCGCACCGCATTCAGGCGCACGCTGCGCAAGTAGTCCACCGGGCTGGTGCTGGTGATGGTCTGGAAGCTGTATTGCAGGGCGCGCCGGCTGACGTGCAGGCGTTCGCACAGATCGACAATGGTGATGGGCTCGTCGTGGCTTTCGAGGGCGATCTGCTGGCTCATCTTTACCAGGTACTGGCGCGTGGGGGCGCTGGGCCGCCGACGTTTTTCAGGGTTCTCGACGCTCCCCAGCAGATCGAGGAAACCACTGAGCAAGCCATGTTCCATGAGTTTGGCCGTGGCTTCATTGAAGTGTTGTGGCGGGCAATCCAGTGCCTGGCCAAGTTGCAGGCGTACACGCTGGTACACCTCACGGGTGCGCTGCCATGGTGACTGCAGCGACGGTGCTGCGGTCAACTGCCGGTAGCTACGGGGGCTCAGGTTCAGCGCGGCCAGTGCCAGGACCTGCTGGCGGGCAAAGGTCGCGGCAAAGACCTGGGTGTTCTCCGGGGCATGGAACATGAACTCTTCGTGGTTGTTCAGGATTGCCAGGCAGTCCTGCGTGCCGTGGCTGTCGGTGCACAGTGGAATCGAAAAGCACATGCGCTCGGCGGGTGACTGGCCGTATTGCACGATGCGCCGGTTCAATTGCTCGTGGAATATCTGGAAGTGCCCGCTGCACAGTTGCCGCAAGCGGCTGGCAAACAGGCCGGGGGACAGTTGGTCGTAGGTCTGCTCCCAGTCATGCACCGAGCGCGCGTGCTGGCTGGCGTCGGTAAAGCTAAGGCTTTCGATCTGCGTCATGGTCGTCACCGGTGCGCGGGTGTCCGCCCGTTATTGAAATGTCCGTCGGCGGTGCGGCATCAATACATCACGGTTGCCCCCGGTCCTGCAACCGCTGCAAAAGTGTGCCGATTTGGGATAACGGCCCAGGCACCTCGCTCCCTACAGTCCAGGCTGGCCCGAAACCTCTCGGCCCACCTCTTTGGAAGGGAGTGCAATCATGTACGCGCATTATCAGAACGCCGAAAAAAAATTCTGGCACCCGATGCGAGCGGCCGCGGCCGTTGCGGGGGAACAGACCCTGATCATTGCCAGGGGCAATGGCAACTACGTCACCGATATCCATGGCTGGCGCATGCTCGACGGCATCGCCGGGTTGTGGAACGTCAACGTCGGTCATAACCGTGAAAGCGTCAAGCAGGCGATCCACCGCCAGATGGATGAGCTGGCGTACTACCAGACCTTCGACGGCATTGCCCATCCCAGGGTGTATGACCTGGCTGAACGCTTGACCGGCATGTTTGCCCAGGAAGACATGCAGCGAGTGCTGTTTTCCAGTGGTGGCTCCGATGCCATTGAAACTGCATTGAAAATGAGCCGCCAGTATTGGATTGCCGTCGGGGAGCCCGAGCGCACACGGTTTCTGTCGTTGCGCAACGGCTATCACGGCGTGCACATGGGGGGCACCTCGGTCGGTGGGATCAGTGCCTATCAATTCAACCATGGGCCGCTGCTGGCGGGCTGCACGTTGCTGGATGCTCCGTGGTCCTATCGCAACCCGTGGGACTGCGAAGACCCGCAGGCCCTGACCAGTCACTGCATTCGCCAACTGGAAGAGCAGATCCGCGCGCTAGGGCCGCAGACAATTGCAGCGTTCATCGCCGAGCCGGTGCAGGGCGCGGGCGGGGTGATTGTCCCGCCTGCAGGCTACTGGCCGCAGCTGCGTGCGGTGTGCGATCGCTACGGCATTTTGTTGATCGCCGATGAAGTGGTCACCGGTTTTGGCCGTACCGGCTCGATGCTGGGGTCGCGGGGTTGGGGCGTGGCGCCTGACATTCTGTGCCTGGCCAAGGGCATTTCCGCCGGCTACATCCCCTTGGGCGCCACGGTGTTCAATGGGCGCATTGCCCGGGCCATCGAAACCGCCGAAAACTTCGGCCAGGTGATCATGCACGGCTACACCTACAGCGGCCATCCGACGGCTTGCGCGGCCTCCCTGGCGGTGTTGGATATCGTCGAGCAGGAGAACCTGCCGGGCAATGCGGCGAAGGTCGGCGCCTATCTGCTGGAGCGGCTCAAGCCCCTGAGCGAACGCTTTGAGGTGGTCGGCGAGGTGCGGGGCAAAGGCCTGATGCTGGCCCTGGACCTGGTGAGCGACAAGCGTCTGCGCACCCCCGTGGACCCGGCCGAGGGCTACGCCTCGCGCCTGGCGGAACGGGTACGCCTGGAAGGGGTGCTGGTACGTCCGGTGGGCACCAAGATCATCCTGTCGCCGCCCCTGACCCTGACGCTCGAAGAAGCCGACCTGATCTGCCATGCCCTGGAAACCGGCCTGGCCAATACCTGATCTCCCCTTGAACGGCGCCCATTGGGCGCCGCACTGACGATTGCCTTCAGGAGTCCTGTTGATGAGTGACATTGCCTTGCTGCCTGCGGTTACCGAATTTCTTGCCCGTGTACCGGCCAACTTTATAGAAGGGGCTTACCAGCCCAGTACGTCCACACAGCGAATCGCCGTGCGAAACCCTGCGACCGGCCAGGTGATCAGCCATATCCTCGATGCCAGCGACGAGGATATCGAGCATGCCGTCGCCAGTGCGCGCAAGGCGTTCAAGGGCGCGTGGGCGGACACCTCGCCCTACGCCCGAGGTGTGATCCTTAACCGATTTGCCGATTTGCTTGAGGTGCATGCCGAGGAGTTGGCGCAGTTGGAAACCCTGTGCTCGGGCAAGTCGATCAACCTGTCACGCGGCCTGGAAATGGCCCAGAGCGTGGTGTTCCTGCGCTACTTCGCGGGCTGGGCGAGCAAGATCAACGGCCAGACCATGAGCCCCTCGATTCCGTCCATGGGCGGCGAGCAGTACCTGGCCTACACCCTGCGTGAACCCGTGGGCGTGGTCGCCGGGATTGTGCCGTGGAATTTCTCGGTGATGATCGGCATCTGGAAGATTGCCAGCGCGCTGGTCACCGGTTGCACCATTGTGATCAAGCCCAGTGAGTTCACGCCCCTGGCGTTGTTGCGGGTGGCTGAGCTGGCGTTCGAGGCGGGCGTGCCGGCCGGCGCCTTTAACGTGGTCAACGGGACAGGACAGGTGGGGCAGCAATTGATCGCCCATGCCGCAATCAGCAAAGTCGCGTTCACCGGGTCTGTACCGACCGGGATCGCCGTGGGCAAGGCGGCGATGGCCGCCGACCTGACGCGCGCGACCCTGGAGCTGGGCGGCAAGAACCCGGCGGCGTTGTTGGCCGATGTCGATATGGACCAGGCCGTGACCGGGATGGTGCAGATGGCTTATGTGCATCAGGGCCAGGTGTGCGCCGCGCCGGAACGTCTTTATGTACACCGCTCACGGGTCAGCGAGTTCCTGGAAAAGCTCGGGCAGGCCCTGAGTACCTTGAAGATTGGCTCACCCCTCGATGAAAGCACCCAGTTTGGCCCGCTGGCCAACCAGGCGCACCTGGAAAAGATCCTCGACTTCTTCGCCAGGGCCAATCAGAACAACACGGTAATCTGCGGTGCCAAGGCCATTGACCGGCCGGGCTACTTTGTCGAACCGACGCTGATCCTGGCCAATGGCCCGGATGATCCTTTGCTGCGGGAAGAGGCGTTCGGTCCGGTACTCTGTGTATTGCCCTACGACACAGAGGAGGAGCTGGTGACCCTGATGAACGACTCGCCCTACGGCCTCACGGCCAGTGTCTGGACCAACAACTTGTCCAAGGCATTGCGCCTGATCCCGCAAATAGAGGCCGGTACGGTATGGGTCAATATGCACACCTTTCTGGACCCGGCACTGCCGTTTGGCGGGGTCAAGGCGTCGGGTGTGGGCAGGGAATTTGGTGATGCGTTTATAGAGGCCTATACCGAGCTCAAGTCGGTGATGATTCGCTATTAGTTGTCGGAGCGAGCTTGCTCGCGAAAAACGTTAACGATAATGCAGCGCCAACAGGTAGCCCGTGGCGCTTGTGGGATTTTAGCGAGCAAGCTCGCTCCTACAGAAATTGGTGATGATCCGCTATTGA